>NZ_CP014301.1:3627692-3930000 GCF_001562255.1 Bosea sp. PAMC 26642
GTCCAGTGTCACGGTCGTGCGCATCCGGATGCCTCCTCTTGAAGCACCAGATATAGCATCACATGATGCAGATATCCATGACCTTGTGTCTTGGCCTTACGCCTTCGCGACTTTCTGGTAGTCCTTGATGTCGGAGAAGGTGACCTCCGGTGACCGTTCCGCGTCGTATTTCAGCGTGAACTGGCTGGACGCCATGAAGACCGGGTCGCCGTCGAGATCGTCGGCCATCGAAGACGGCTTCAGCCCGACGAACTTCTGCAGAGCGAGCTTGTCGTCGCTGGAAACCCAGCGCGCGATCGCGAACTGGCAGGGCTCGAAATCGACGGGCAGCGAATACTCCGCCTCCATCCGCTCCTTGAGCACATCGAGCTGCAGCGCGCCGACGACGCCGACGATCGCCGGCGCGCCGTCATGGGGCAGGAAGATTTGGACGACGCCCTCCTCGGCCATCTGCTGCAGGGCCTCGCGCAGCTTCTTGGCCTTCATCGCGTCCTTCAGTTTGACGCGGCGCAGGATCTCCGGCGCGAAGCTCGGCACGCCCTTGAAGACGATGTCCTCGCCCTCGGTCAGCGTGTCGCCGATGCGTAAGGTTCCGTGGTTGGGCAGGCCGACGATATCGCCGGCATAGGCCTCCTCGGCGATCGAGCGATCACGGGCGAAGAAGAACTGCGGCGCGTTCAGCGGCATCGGCTTGCCGGTGCGCACCAGTTTCGCCTTCATGCCGCGCGAGAGCTTGCCTGAACAGACGCGCATGAAGGCGATGCGGTCGCGGTGATTGGGGTCCATGTTCGCCTGGATCTTGAAGACGAAGCCGGTCATTTTCGGTTCGCCGGACTCGATCGTGCGCTTGTCGGCGACCTGCGCGCGCGGGCTGGGCGCGAGTGCCCCCAGCGCGTCGATCAGGTCGCGCACGCCGTAATCGCGCAGCGCAGCGCCGAAATAGAGCGGCGTCAGGTGGCCCTCGCGAAAGGATTCCAGATCGAAGGGCTTCAACCCCTCGCTGGCAAGGAAGACCTCCTCGCGCCAAGTTTCGGCCGCGCCATGGGGCAGCAATTCGTCGAAGAGCTTGTCGTCCGGACCGGAGACGGCGAGATCCTGCGCGCTCTCGTCGCCCTTCTGGTTGCGCCGGAAGGTGTTGGCCTTGAGGTCGTAGGTGCCGACGAATTCGCGTCCGCGCCCGACCGGCCAGGTCATCGGCGCGACGTCGAGCGCCAGGGTGGTCTCGATCTCGTTGACGAGGTCGAACAGGTCGCGCGTCTCGCGATCGACCTTGTTGATGAAAGTGACGATCGGAATATCGCGCAGGCGGCAGACCTCGAACAGCTTCTTGGTGCGCGCCTCGATACCCTTGGCCGCGTCGATGACCATCACGGCCGAGTCGACCGCCGTCAGGGTGCGATAGGTGTCTTCCGAGAAGTCCTCGTGGCCCGGCGTATCCAACAGGTTGAAGACGTGCCCGCCATACTCGAAGGTCATCACCGAGGTCACGACCGAGATGCCGCGCTGGCGCTCGATCTTCATCCAGTCGGACGAGGTCTGGCGCCGGCCTGCCTTGGCGCGGACCTCGCCTGCGAGCTGGATCGCACCGCCGAAATAGAGCAGCTTTTCGGTCAGCGTGGTCTTGCCGGCGTCGGGGTGCGAGATGATGGCGAAGGTGCGCCGGCGCGCGTGCGGAGCGCCGGTCGGGGCCGCGTCGTCTGAAGTCGGATGGTCGGTCATGGCCGGTGTGAAGACAGGATGGCACGCACGAAGTCAATCGCCGCCGCCCTGACACCAGGGACCGGATCGGCCAATTCCCGCGAAACCGCGAATTAACCGGTTCCGGTCAATATACGTGCTCGAAACTGGACCTTCGGCGAAAGATGCGTTTGCGAATGTTTGGCCTCCGCAAGATTTCCAGCCAGATATTCGGCGCCTTCGCTCTGCTGACCGCCTGCATGATCCTGACGATCGGTCTGGGCGTCTACACGCTTGAGCGCTACGCGCGGACGACGGACGAGATGGCCTTCGCCTCGCGAAGGGTGCTCGCGGCCGAGCGCATGAACGGACTCGTCAATGCCGCCGTGATGGAGTCGCGCGGCATCTATATGAGCGCGGACATCAAGGCGGCCGAGCAGTTCATCGAACCGCTTCAGGGGCGGCTGGAAGAGATGCGCGTGCTGCTCGCCGAATGGCGCGCGCACAGTTGGGGCAACTCCGCCAACTTTGCCGTGGTGGCGAAGCAGATCGAGGCCTTCATCGGCTTTCGGGAGGAACTGATCCAGCTCGCCCTGCGGGCAGGCCCGATGGCGGCGCGTGCGCGCGGCGACGATGATGGCCCCCGCGCCAACAGACAGGCGCTGAACCATGCGTTGGTGGGCGTCGCCGACGTCGCCGACAAGGACAGCATGGCGATCGACCGCGAGCGCCTGGAACTGCAAGCCGAGAGCGGTTGGCAGCAGGCGCTGGGCGTGGTCGTGCTGATGTCGCTGGGCCTCGCAATGTCGCTGCTCGTAGTTCATCGGGGCGTCCTGCGGCCTCTGCGCCAGTTGTCGGGAGCGATGCGACGCCTCGCACGGGCCCAGCCGGTCGATGATGTGCCCTGGGCCATGCGGAAGGACGAGATCGGGGATATGGCGCGCGCCGTGCTCGTCTTCCGCGAGAATGCGAAGCTGCGCGAGACGATGGAGGGAGAGGCGCGCGACAGGCAGGCCGCCAGCGCCAGGCGCCACGCCCGGCTCGAACAGCTCATCGCAGATTTCGATGCGCAGGTGGACAGCACACTGGAAACGGTACGCATCAGCGCTGGAGACATGGAAACCACCGCTCACAGGCTGGCCGACATCGCTGCGCAGACCACGGGGCGCACGCGCGTCGTGCGCGGCGCGGCGCTGGATGCATCGAGCAATGTGCGCTCGGTCGCGGCCGCCTGCGACGAGCTGTCGCGCTCGATCGCGGAGATCGCGGAAAGGGTCGGCGACAGCAACGCCGTCGTCGGCAAGGCAGCAGAGGATGCGCAGGCGGCAAGCCGCAACATCGGCAACCTCTCGGATGCGGCCGGCCGGATCAGTCAGGTCGTCCAGCTCATCCGCGATATCGCGGCCCAGACCAACCTGCTGGCACTCAACGCCACTATCGAAGCGGCGCGCGCTGGCGAGGCCGGGCGCGGGTTCAGCGTCGTCGCCGGCGAAGTGAAGCTGCTTGCCCACCGGACCGCGCAAGCGACCGACGAGATCACCGCCCAGATCGCCGCCTTCGAAGGCGAGACGCAGCAGGCGGTTCTCGCGATCACCACCGTCGCAGGCGTCATGGCGGACGTCTCGCGCCATACGGTCGCGATCGCCGGAGCGACGGCACAGCAGATGGTCGCAACGTCCGAAATCGCGCAGAGCGCTCAGGCGACGGCGACAGGTACCTCCGGCGTCGCCGAGCAGATGGAGGACATGGAGGCCGCAACGGATACGACGATGACCTCGATTGACCATGTCCTGTCGACAGCCGGCACGCTTGCCCGCGAAGCCCGGACGCTGCGCAGCGGCGTCGAGGCCTTCTTCGCCGACGTGAAGGCGGCCTGAACGCCCTCAGTTCTTCAACCGGTAGCCCGTCCGGAAAATCCAGCCGACTGCCGCGATGCAGGCGAACAGGAAGAATAGCGTCATGCCCAGGCTGACCGCGACGCCGACATCGGCGATGCCATAGAAGCTCCAGCGAAAGCCGCTGATCAGGTAGACCACCGGATTGAACAGCGCGACCTTCTGCCAGAACGGCGGTAGCATGGCGATCGAATAGAACGACCCGCCAAGGAAGGCGAGTGGCGTCACGATCAGCAGCGGCACCACCTGCAGCTTCTCGAAACCGTCCGCCCAGATGCCGATGATGAACCCGAACAGGCTGAAGGTCGCTGCCGTCAGCACCAGGAACAGCAGCATCCAGAACGGATGCTCGATCCGCAGCGGCACGAACAGCATCGCCGTCGCCAGAATGATCAGCCCGAGCAGGACCGATTTCGACGCCGCCGCCCCGACATAGGCTATCACCGCCTCCCACCACGCCACCGGCGCGGAAAGCAGTTCGTAGATCGTCCCGGTAAACTTCGGGAAATAGATCGCGAAGGAGGCGTTGGCGATGCTCTGCGTCAACAGCGAGAGCATGATCAGCCCCGGCACGATGAAGGCGCCATAGGCGACACCGTCGATCGCCTGCATGCGCGACCCGATCGCCGCGCCGAAGACGACGAAGTAGAGCGAAGTCGAGATCACCGGCGAAAGGATGCTCTGCATCGGCGTCCGCCAGGTCCGTGCCATCTCGAAAAGGTAGATCGCGCGGATCGCGTGCCAGTTCATGGTCGGGACACTCATCGGCGGTCCTTCACCAGGCTGACGAAGATATCCTCGAGCGAACTCTGGCTGGTGCGCAGATCGCTGAAGCGGATGCCGGCCCCGGCCAGATCCTGCAGCAGCGCTGTGATGCCGGTGCGCTCTGCTTTGGTGTCGTAGGTGTAGACGAGTTCGGCGCGCTCCTCGGCGAGCGCCAGGTCGTAGCCACGCAGCGCCTCCGGAACCGCCTCCAGCGACTGCTGCAGCGAAAGCGTCAGCTGCTTGCGGCCGAGCTTGCGCATCAACTCGGCCTTGTCCTCGACCAGGATGATCTCACCCTTGCTGATGACGCCGATCCGATCGGCCATCTCCTCGGCCTCCTCGATGTAGTGCGTCGTCAGGATGATCGTGACACCGCTCTCCCTGAGCCGGCGAACCATTTGCCACATGTCCTTGCGCAGCTCGACATCGACGCCCGCCGTCGGCTCGTCGAGGAACAGGATCTGCGGCTCGTGCGACAAGGCCTTGGCGATCAGGACACGCCGCTTCATGCCGCCAGACAGCATGCGGATCTGCGTGTCGCGCTTGTCGAGGAGCGAAAGATCCTTGAGCACCTGCTCGATCACCGCGGGATTCCTGGGCTTGCCGAACAGGCCGCGGCTGAAGCTGACGGTGCTCCAGACCGTCTCGAACGCGTCGGTGGTCAGTTCCTGCGGCACGAGCCCGATCTTGGCACGCGCCGCCCGGTAGTCGGTGACGATGTCGTGGCCATCCGCCAGCACGGTGCCGGTACTCGGATTCACCAGCCCGCAGATGATGCTGATCAGCGTCGTCTTGCCGGCGCCGTTGGGCCCTAGCAGTGCGAAGATTTCGCCACGCCTGATTTCCAGGTCGACGGTCTTCAGCGCCTGGAAGCCGGAGGCGTAGGTCTTCGAGAGATTTGAAACGGAGATGATCGGGGACATGGGCGCCATATAGGACTGTTGGCTCGACGATGCGATGACGCATCCATGCGCGGGGCGCGTGTCGGAACAAGCGCAGGCGCCCGTCAGCGAACGTCAGCAATCAGACATGAAAATGGCCGGGAGGACCCGGCCATGATCGACGTTCCGATATCGACGTGCTCAGCGCATGAAGAACCAGAGCAGGATGATGAGCGGGATCGGCACGCCGAGCAGCCACAAAGCAATTGAACGCATTGGAAAAACCCCGATTTGGACGATGATGCGGGGGCAACGCCGTGTCGCCTTAAAAAGTTCCGGCGCCCTGCGGAGCCCCCGCAGCCTCCTCGACGCTCGGGTGCCAAAGCGGATTGTAGCCGCTTCGCAATGCTGCGAGGCTCGTGGGCGGGGTCAGAACAGAAACGACGCCGTCGGGCCGAGGCTGACGCGAAACATAGCCCGCAGGCGACCAGACGAACGCCGCGTCTCCTCTGAGAGCCAGCCAGGTGTCCGGCGCGGACTCGATCATCGCCCCATCCGGCAGATCGCGCGCAGCCAGGCGATGCAGGCGTTTGACCCGTCCGTTGCGGCGCTCGCCGTCGAGTATCCGGTCGATCTCCGGAAAGAGCGGTGTTTCGCGCCGGCCTAGCCCCGCCACGAGGGCCGCGCGATAGGCGAGCGCGTCGGTGCGACGGCACTCCATGCAGGGCCTGTGCCCTGCCGCCAGTGCGGTGACCTCGTCGCAAAAGAACAGCTCCGTATAGCCGCTGCCCCAGATCGACTGGCGCCGCCGGCCCTTGAAAGCGAGCACACAGCAAAGCCATTGCCGGCCGGCATGAATCCGTGACGGTAAGGCCCGCGTCGCCGGGTCGTGAAACCGTCCGCCGCGATTGCCGAACAACAGGCCGCGCGCGGCGTACGCCGCCAGCGTGCCGTCCGGACGGACGCGGTTGGGCAGGGTCATAGCGGGATTATTGACAGGGGCCGAAGATGGCGACGTCGTCGACCAGCCGCATCCTGCCGTTCGCGCTCGCAATCTGGACCGGTCCGCGAACGATGATTGCGGCACCCTGGCGCGTCGTAACCCAGACGCGCCCGTGCTGCGGCTGCCGATAGGTACAGGTCTCGCCCTGGCAACCACCGAAAGCGACATCGGTCAGGATATAGGGCTCCGTCAGATACTCGATGACGAGTTGTCCTTGGTTGAACTGGATTTTGCCGGTCGCGCTACACAGGCGGCGCCCGAGCATACCGCCGGGCCTTCCCCCAGCCAGGCTGCCCGTCTCCTGCACGTCGATCGTGACATCACGCGGTCGCGCCGCCTGTGGCCGCCGTTCCTGCGGGCGCTCGCCCTGCGGCGGCTGTTCCTGCTGGCGCGCCTGTTCAGAAGGACGCACTACCTCCTGGGGGCGCACCCTCGTGGTCCGGATCGCATATGTCTTGGACCTCGTGGCATCCGGCTGGTCGGGATCGGGCGTCGTCAGGACGAAGCTGATGGAGCCGGGCCGGATGCGGACATTGCGCGGATTTTCGCCGCCGACATCCGCGGCCTTGCGCAGAAACCGGAAGTCGCGCTCCGTCCCCGTGAACATCAGGATATCGAGCCTGACGCTGTCGCCATCACCGTCCTCAGCGTAGACGAAGGCAACGGCGTCATCCCGCCCATCGCCGTCGAAATCCCCGTAGAAGACAGGCGACGGCAGGAGATTTTGCACGGCAGAGGCGCCAAGATAACTCTCAATCGATCGCTTGGCGGGGCCATTCAGAATCTGTGCCAGCGCCGGCCCTGAACTCGCGCCGAGCGCGAGAAACGTCAGAATCATCAACGCCATGCGCATGAGGCGGCGCGTTGTCCTGTGGCAAGACTTCATCGCCACCTCCGTTCTTCTGGCGCTCCCCATACGTCATGAGATTGATCGCCTCAAGCATTATGGTTAACGCCAGTTCAACGGATTGGTTGTGGAGCTGGTTCCCAGGCGGGCTCAAACCTCCTTGAAGCCGTAATCCGGGATTCCCTGCTCGTTGCCGTAATATTTGTACGGCAGAAACTTGCCGGACATGGCGATCTTGACTCGGTCGCCCTTCGGGTTCGGCTCGCGCTCGAACTCGATGTTGAAGTCGATCGCGGACATGATGCCGTCGCCGAATTCCTCCTCGATCAGTGCTTTCCAGGCCGGTCCGTTGACCATCACCATCTCGTAGAAGCGGTAGATCAGCGGATCGGTCGGTGGCATCGGCGTGCCGGTGCCGCGATAAGGCACCTCGTTGAGCATCCGCTTCTCGGTTTCGCTCAGGCCGAACAAGGTCGCAGCCCTTTCCGCCAGCGGCTTGACCAGCTTCATCTGGCCAAGCAGAGCGCCGACGATCAGCACCTCGGACATGCCGCCGATGTTATCGGTGATGTATTTCCAGCTCCAATCCTTCTCGCGCTTGATGTCCAGAATCTTCTCGGTGAGTTCTTCGCGCTTCACGTCATGCTCCCTGGAAAGTTTGAGTTGCTGGCACCACGGCTCAGACGCAAAAAACGGTCCGCGGCACTCAAGCCGGGCGACGACGGGCCCCGGATCAGCAAGGCGCTGGCCGGCTTGGCCAACCCCGCAAATGCGGAATATCCTCAAGTCACGCGGTCGCTCCGGATTTTCCCGGACCCCGTCAGCATCCCCTTAACGTTACGGCGAGGTAAGGCCCGGCAAGTAAGGCATTTGAAGTAGTCTGCGCGTCATTCAGGGCTCACGACGACGAAAGATGGGCGCCGCGACTGATGAATGCCTATATTCCCCTGATTCTGTTCACGGTGCTCACCAACGCAGCGGCACAACTGATGCTGAAGCGCGGCATGACAGGGGTCGGCACTCTCGACGTTGGCGGCGATGGACTGATCTCGACGGTCTTCCGGGTCGTCTTCAACCCCTTCGTCTTCGCTGGCCTATGCACCTTCGTGATCAGCATGGCCTCGCATCTGATCGTGCTGTCGAAGGTCCAGATCAGCTACGCCTATCCGTTTCTGAGCCTCGCTTATGTCGTGGTCGCGGCCTACGCCTATTTCGTCTTCCAGGAGGATCTCGGCCCTGCCCGCATCGCGGGCATCGGGCTGATCATGCTGGGCACCATTTTCATCGCGCAAAGCTGAGGGAAACATCATGGACCTGATCGCACGCCTTTTCCTGCGCCTCGGCGTCCTGCTGGAGCAGCCGCGCTTGCGTCCCATTCCCGTTCCGGTGCGCGACACACATCCCCGGCAGCCCGGCGCTCCGCGCTGACGATTGTCTTGAACGAAACGGCATTCAGAGCATGAAGCACATCATCATCGGCGGCGACGGCTTCGTCGGCTCGCATCTCGCGGCCGATCTCTCCGCCATGGGCGAGGAGGTGCTGGTCGCCGACATCGCCAAGAGCAACCACGCGCACTACGCCAGGGTGCCGTTCCAGCGCATCGACGTCACCAGCGCAGACAGCGTCGCCGCGATCCCGCTGGCGCAGGACGACCTCGTCTACAATCTCTCGGCCAAGATGCTGAGCCCGATCGTGACGCGGAAGGAGCGTCACGATTTCTTCTGGCCGGTGAACTACCACGGCACGCAGAACATCCTGAGCTGGATGGAGAAAGCGGGTGCCAACAAGCTCGTCCATTTCACCACGGACATGATCTACGGCCACTCCGTCACCGTGCCGCAGGACGAGACCCACCCGGCCAAGCCGCTGGGCGAATATGGCGAGAGCAAGCTCGCCACCGAGACGCTGGCACAGACCTACCGCGAAAAAGGCTTCCAGATCCCGATCTTCCGGCCGCGCCTGATCATCGGGCCGGGCCGTCTCGGCATCCTGGTGAAGCTGTTCAAGCTGATAGACCTGAATCTGCCGGTACCGATGATCGGATCCGGCAAGAACCCCTACCAGTTCATCTCCGTCTTCGACTGCGCCAGCGCCTGCGTGGCGGCCTGGAAGGCGGACTTCCCCAACAGCGCCTACAACCTCGGCTCCGACGATCCGCCGCCAGTGAAGAAACTCCTCGGAGACCTGATCAGGCATGCCGGCTCGAAGTCGCTCCTGCTGCCGACGCCGGCCGCGCTGGTCAAGCTGACCCTGAACGCGCTCGACGCCATCAATCTGCCGATCATGGACCCCGAACAGTACATGATTGCCGACGAGATCTGCATCCTCGACACTTCGCGCGCCAAGCGCGAGCTCGGCTGGAGCCCGAAGCACCGCGACGAGGATATGCTGCTCGCCGCCTACAACGAATACCGCAAGGGCCTCGATGCCCAGAACCAGGCCCAGAGGAGTCTCGCCGCATGACTATGCCCGCCTTCAGAAACGAGGACGTGCCGGTGCGCCCGACGCTCTACAGCGTCGAGCAGGCGAAGCAGCTCGACGTGAACACTGTGAAGGATCTCTTCACCGCCCACATCAATCCGGGCCAGGTACATTTTCTCAAGCTGCTCGGTTTCGACAAGATCCTCATCGATCGCGCCGAGGGGATGCACTACATCACCCGGGACGGCCGCAAGATCCTCGATTTCTTCGGCGGCTTCTGCTCGGTCGCCTTCGGCCACAACCATCCGCGCATCGTAGCAGTGCGCAAGCAATTCCAGGACGAGAACCGCCATGAAATCTGCATGGCCTTCATGTCGCAATACGCCTCGGCGCTGGCGGCGAATCTTGCCGCGATCTCGCCGGGCGATCTCGACATGGTCTTCCTCGGCTCGACCGGCTCGGAAGCGATGGAGGCGGCGCTGAAGGTCGCCGAGCAGGCGCAAGGGCCGGCGCGCTCGAAAATCCTGCACGCCGCGAACTCCTTCCACGGCAAGACCAAGGGCGTGCTCTCGGTCACCGATTCCACCCTCTACCAGTCTCATTTCAAACTGGTCGAGAACCGGGTCAAGGTGCCTTTCGGCGACATCGAGGCCGTCCGGCAGGCGCTCGAAAGCGACAGGTCGATCGGCATCGTCGTGATGGAGACGATCCAGGGCGGCGGCGGCATCGTCGAGGCGCCGCTCGGCTTCTGGCGCGAATTGCGCGCGCTCTGCGACAAGCACGACGTACTCTGGGTCGCCGACGAGGTGCAGTGCGGTCTCGGTCGCACCGGTCAGTTCTTCGCCTTCGAGCGCGACGGTGTGGTGCCAGACGTGACCGCGCTCGCCAAGGCGCTCGGCGGCTCCAAAGCTGCGATGGGCGCGATGATCGCCCGCCGCGAAATCTACATGAAGGCCTATGGCAAGCCCAAGACCGCGCTGATCCATGCCCAGGCGACGTTCGGCGGCATGGGCGAAGCCTGCGTCTCGGCGATCGAGGCGTTGAACGTCCTCTATGACGAAGACCTCATGGGCAATGCCCAGCGCCAGGGCGACTATCTGATCGCGCGACTGAACGAACTGCGCGTCAAGTATCCGAGCCTGCTGAAGGAGATTCGCGGTCGGGGCCTGATGATCGGCGTCGAGTTCAACGACATCAGCGAAACCATGCCCTTCGGCGTCAGGCATATGGTCGCCCTGCTCGACGACAAGCTCAAGGGCTCGCTCTGCGGCTTCATCGGCGCACTGCTGCTGAAGGACTACGACGTGCTCGTCGCCTTCACCGAATACAATCGCAACGTCATCCGTCTCGAGCCGCCGCTGATCGCGACACGCGAGGACTGCGACACCTTCATCGACGCCTTCGACGACCTTCTCGGGCGCGGCATCACCCGGATCGTCACGGATTATCTGCGAAAGGTGGCGGTCGCGAAGGCCTGATATCTGTCCGACATATCGTAAGAGAAGGCCGGCTTCGCCGGCCTTCTTCGTTTACGCGGCAACGATGCTTCGACATTTAAGCCTCAAGGCATGGCAGCCAGTCATTCCGGCATTTGCCGTAGCGTCCGCTCCCGCCTAACCTCTCGATCATGATCGCTCCGACCAAACAAGGAGCGACGTTCAGGAGGAGTTGCCCATGAGATACCGCGCCATGGCCGGAGCGATTTCGGCCGCCTGCCTCCTCGCCCCCCTGCAAACCGCTCAGGCCAGGATCACACGCATCGAGATCGTTCGCAGCGAGCCTGCCTTCGGCGGCCAGTCCTTCGGCACGGTCGGCGTCTATGAACGCATCACCGGCAAGGCTTTCGGCGAGGTCGATCCCGACAATCCGGCCAATATCCGCATCCAGGACATCAAGCTCGCACCGCGCAACGCGCGCGGCATGGTCGAATACACGACCGATATCGATATTCTGAAGCCGAAGGACGAAGCCAAGGGCAACAACGTCCTGCTTTTCAACATCCTCAATCGCGGCAACAAGGGGCTGATGCAGCCCTTCAACCTCGACACCGGTACGGTGGCGGAGGCGAACGCCCTCGCCAAGGCCGGCGACGGGCTCCTCCAGCGCCAGGGCTACACGCTGGTCTGGTTCGGCTGGCAGGCCGATGTGCTGCCGGGCAGCAGCCGCATGACCATGCAGGTCCCGGTGGCCAGGAATTCGGACGGCTCGGCCATCACCGGTGTCGTTCGCGCCGAGTTGGCCGTCACCCAGGCCGCCAAAACGCAAAACCTCTCGAGCGGCTGGTTCACCACCACCACGCACGACTCCTACCCGACCGTGAGCACCGACAACAGGACGGCCCTGCCAGACGGCTTTCTGCCGACGCTGACCGTCCGCACGCGCGAAAACGCGCCGCGCACGCCCGTGCCCAACACGGAATGGAGTTTTGCGCGCTGCGCCGATGACGGCAGCAATGCGCCCGATGACAAGGCGATCTGCCTGAACGGTGGCTTCCAGCCGGGCCGGCTCTATGAGCTGCTCTACCGGGCCAAGGAGCCCAAGGTCCTCGGCCTCGGCTATGCCGCGGCGCGCGACCTCGCCGTCTTCCTGCGCGACGCGAAGGCAGACGAGACCGGCAAGCCCAATCCCGTCACCCGCCGGGGCCAGAAAACGATCGTGATGGGCACGTCCCAGTCGGGCCGCTTCATCCGCTCCTTCCTTCAGCTCGGCTTCAACCGGGACGAGGCCGGAAAGAAGGTCTATGACGGCGCTTTTCCGCATATCGGCGGTGGCCTGCTGCCGCTCTCCCTGCGCTTCGCCCAGCCTGGCCGTGCCTGGGGCGAGCAGATCGACAGGCTCTACCCGGCCTATGATTTTCCGTTCAACTACGCCCGTGTCCAAGATCCGCTGACCGGCCGCCGCCAGGGCATCCTCGACCGCTGCCGCGCGGACGGCTCCTGCCCGCTGGTCTTCCACGCAGCAACCGCGCTCGAACTCTGGGAAGGCCGCCAGTCGCTCGGCCTGACGGACCCGCTCGGCACGCGCGACATTCGCGACCCCACGAATGTCCGCACCTACATCATGGCCTCGACCCAGCACGCCGCGACGTCCTTGCCGCTGCCCACGGCCGCGCCATTCAATCAATGCCAGCAGCAGGCCAACCCGAACCCGCACAACTGGACGATGCGCGCCTTGCTCTCCAACCTGACGGCCTGGGTCCGCGACGGCGTCGCGCCTCCGCCCGCTGCGGTTCCACGCATTGCCGACGGCACGCTCGTCGCGCCTGATCAGGTCCGTTTCCCCGGCGTGCCGGCCAACAGCTATGGCAATGTCCAGCGCCCGGCGCTGCGCTTCATCGGCGCCTACAACCCCCTGCACCCGCTCGATTTCGGCAAGGGCTACAACGCTGCCGACGGTACCGGCGTGATTACGACCGAGCCGCCCAGGGTCAGGCCCGGCAGCTATGGCGTTCTCGTTCCGCAAGTGGACGCAGACGGCATCGACCTAGCCGGCATCAACAATGTCGTCACCGCCGTGCCGATCGGCACCTATACTGGTTGGAACTTGTTCCGGAAGGACCGGTTCGAGGACGGGTTCTGCAATTTCCAGGGCAGCTTCGTTCCCTTCGCCCGCACCAGGCAGGAGCGGCTCGACGCCGGCGACCCTCGCCCCTCGATCGAGGAGCGCTACCCAACGCCGCAGGCCTATTCCGACGCGGTCAAGGCAGCAGCCGAGCGGCTGGTTGCCAGGCGCTACCTGCTGCCGGAGGACGCCGCTCTGCTGACGGAGCAAGCGCGCAGCGAGGGCATCCGGCTGGCGCCTTGAGACGCCACTCAGCCAGCCGTCACGCGCCGCCAGAAATTCGAGGAGAAGCCCGGATCGACATGGCGGGCAAACTCCCGCCAATGCGGGAAGGAGGCTTCGAAGGTCGCGGGCGACATGCGCGCGTCCTTGTAGGGATTGACCCGCCCGCCGGCCGCGAGCGTGACACGATCCAATGCAGCAAGCAGGGCCTCAGTGCGCGCCCCCCGGTTTGAGAAATCGAGCGTCAGCGTCGCGCCGGCGATCGGGAACGACATCATCCCTGGCGACGGTACGTCGCCGAAGAGCTTCAGCACGGTCAGGAACGAGGCCTCGCCTGAAGCCTGCGTCAGCCGCAGCATCTCGTCCACCGCTCCCCGCGCCTGCGCCATCGGGATCGCGCACTGGAACTGGCGCAGGCCTTTGGGGCCATAGGCGCGGTTCCAGTTCGAAACCCGGTCGAGCGGGTAGAAGAACGGCCGGTAAGGAATGCGCCGTGCCTCCGGCGTTCTCGGCTGGGCCGCGCGGTAAAGCGCATTGAAGACCTTGAGCGTCACGCCGTTGATCAGCGGGACGGGCGCCATGATCGGAAACGGCAGGCGCCTTGGCGGCCGGGCGGGGGGCAGATCGGACGCCGAGGCGTGATTGGCCCGGAAGAACACGCCGCGTCCGAATGCGCCCCCGCTCGCCAGCGAATCGATCCAGGCGACGGTATAGTCATGGCTGCCGTCGGATTCGGCCGCGATCGCGAAGAAATGGTCGAGATTTGCGAAATGGATCGCCTCCTGCTTCATCTCTGCGGACGCGATCGGGATCAGTTGCAGCGTCACCTGCGTCACCAGTCCGGTCAGGCCCATGCCGCCGATCGTCGCCGCGAACAGCTCGCCGTTCATGTCCGGTCCGCAGGTCAGCCTCGTAGCGTCGGAGCGCACGAGCTCGAAGGCCAACACATGCCGCCCGAAAGTCCCGGCACGATGATGGTTCTTGCCGTGGACATCGTTGGCGAGCGCGCCGCCGACCGTGACGAAAGCCGTTCCCGGCGTCACCGGCAAGAACCAGCCCTGCGGCACGACATGGTCGAGCACCGTGTCGAGGAGCACGCCCGCCTCGCAGCTGAATACGCCGGTCTCGCGGTCGAAGGCCAGGATCGCGTCGAGCGCGCGCGCCTCGATCAGCGTGCCGCCGTCGTTGAGGCAGGAATCGCTATAGGAGCGGCCGTTGCCATAGGCCAGGACGGGAGCCTGCGAGCGGCCGGGCCCCGCGATCCAGGAGCCCGGCGACACGATCGCGGTGTTCCGCGCCGCAAGCCCGCCCCAGGATCGATGCCCGGATTCGCGCATGGTCACGGCACCAGCGTCGCTGCGACCATGATCGCGACCACGAAGGCGCCGATCACCTGGCTGCGCCAGTCGCGGATCATGAAGACGAGCGGATCGTCCGGCATCTGGCCGCGACGCGCCATGAACCAGATCCGCGCCATCTGATACAGGATGATCGGACAGACCAGCCAGATGATCTCGGGATGGCGATAGAGCTCCTTGACGGCGGCGCTGTCGACATAGAGCGCCATGATCAGCGCGCAGGTGCAGCCCGAGGCCATGCCCAGTTGCGACAAGGCCTCGATGTCCTCGGCCTGATAGCCCCGCCCGGCCTTTTTCAGGCCGGACTGGTCCTGCGTGATGCGCAGTTCGGCATAGCGCTTCACCAACGCAAGACTCAGGAACAGGAACATCGAGAAGGCGAGCAGCCAGGACGACAGCGGAATCGCAGCCGCCGCATTGCCGGCGAGGATGCGCAGCGTGTGCAGCGCGGCGAGCGCCAGCACATCGACCAGAAGCTTGCGCTTCAGGAAAAACAGATAGAGCAGCGCCAGCGTGAGATAGGCGCCAAGCGCCAGCAGGAACAGCGCCGGTTTCGGCACAAATGTCGCGAGGCTGAACGCCGTCAGCAGCAGCAGCGGTACGGCCGCATAGGCTTGGCCGGCCGTGATCTCGCCGGCCGCGAGCGGACGTTTGCATTTGGTCGGATGGCGCCGGTCGGCCTCGACGTCGACGATGTCGTTCAGCAGATAGATCGACGACGCCATCAGGCTGAAAGCAATGAAGGCAACGACGCCGTGGGAGAGTGCGTTCAGATCGAAGACGTCATGATTGAGCAGGATCGGAACGAAAACGAGCCCGTTCTTGAGCCAGTGATGCGGCCGCATCGCCCTGATCATAGCGCTATAGGACATCGCGGCGTCTGCTTCCCTTGATATCTGGCAGGGAGCAGGCCGAATTGCCGT
Source organism: Bosea sp. PAMC 26642 (assembly GCF_001562255.1). Lineage (NCBI taxonomy): Bacteria > Pseudomonadati > Pseudomonadota > Alphaproteobacteria > Hyphomicrobiales > Alloboseaceae > Allobosea > Allobosea sp. PAMC 26642. Next base: position 3,643,247 of record NZ_CP014301.1, read on the forward strand.
CGTGACTGCACGACGATCGAACGGTGGTGATCACTGCAGCACCGTTCTCGTCGAAAAGTCCTAAATCAAGGTGGAAAGGCCGGAACGGAGATCATGATTTGGGGCGCATGATTAACGTTTGGTGCCCGCCGGCACGGGTAACGATCGACCGGCCGCCAATGATGAATATCAAAGACTGCCGTCAAGCAAGCGGCTCGACGGCCCGCGATGTCCCGCGCCTAACGATGCTCGGTCGGATGGCGGAAATCCGGTACGGCGTGGAGATGCAGATAAGCCTGGTCGAAGTCCCCGGCAGCCAGTTTGCGGATAAGAGGCGACCCGACCAGCGCCAGATCGAGAAAATGGTCGGAGCCCGAGTCTGTGGTCCGGCGCCTCTGATCTTGAGCAACTGGCCCGACAGGCTTTCTAACTCCCGACCGGCGGCCGGTCGGAGCCGACAATTTCCATTCCGGCACGGATTTGGCCGACATGCATCATGGATCGCGCCTTCCTTACAGTAAGCCGAAGCTATGTCCGTCGACGCGGAAGCCCGCCGCATCGTTCCGATCGCATCATGTGATCTGGTGTCCCTAGCTGACGCCACATTCGGAAAACATTTCGATCGCGAATGACCTGCCAGACGTCACCCACCGTCCCCTGGAGTTTTGATGCGCCCGTTGTTTGAAGACGCGCGCATAACAGTGCAGCCTGACGACACCCTTTCGTTTGGCAACCCGCAACCCGGCCTTGTATGCCGGGGAGCGATCTTCGGGAGGAAGATGACGCTCGGACTGGGCGACCGCCATATCTGACAAAAGCAGAACTGCTATCGCCGCTGCAATCGCGAAAAGCCGCATGGCCACCTCTAATTCCAGACGAAACGATAGATTACCGTGAGCGACGGTCAACGAAACTAGCGAGGCGATGATGGCCCGGCTGTCGAGCCTGTGGAACAGCATTCCATCGCTTGTTTTACCGGGTCACGCCGAACCACATCGCGGCCTGTTGGGGCAACTCCAAACAGGCCGCTTAATTCTATTTAATATCAGATACTTAAGTAAAGATTTTGGCGTCCCGGAAGGGATTCGAACCCCTGACCTACGGTTTAGGAAACCGTTGCTCTATCCTGCTGAGCTACCGGGACGCACGAAATTGCGTTTAGCATAAAGCGCATGGGGATGAAGCCACTTCTTTTCGGTTTTGCCGGTCTGGCCGCGCTGCCGCTGGCTGTGACGGCGCAGGAACCCTGCCGCGATGCCGTCCTCGCGGCGCCGGTCGTCCGGCTCTCCGGCATCGACCGGGACGGCGACCCGGTTCTCGGCGACGGCAGGACCCTGCGCCTCGTCGGTCTCGCGCCTAGGCAGGATGCAGAGGAAGCCGCGCGGTTCGCATCGGAGATCGCGGCCTGGAGCGGGCGCGAGCTCAGACTGCTCGTCCTTGCCGGCCGCGATCGCTGGGGTCGCCTGCCGGCGCGGCTCTATACGCTATCCGACGCCTCCGACCCACTGGACCTTGCCGAGGCGGTCCTTCAGGCCAAGGCCGCCCGGCGGTTGCCGGACCCCGCCTATCCGCCTTGCAATGCGGAAAAGAAACGTCCGGGTCCGGCCGGAGTCGCCTCGCCTTACCCTGCCGCGACGTCCGAGAGTATCGTCGATGGTCACGATATCGCCGCGTTGAAGGTGCAGGCGGGACGGATCGTCGTATTGGAGGGCCGTATCGCCTCTGTCGGCGAGCGCGCGCAACGGACTTATCTCAATTTCTCGCGACGGCGGGGAGAGGCTGCATCGATTGTCATGTCCCGTGGTCTTTGGCGCGAGATGCAGGATGCCGGCTGGACCGCGGCCGGGCTCGGCGGTAAACGCATCCGGGCGCGCGGGGTTCTGGCGGGGCAGGATGGTCTTCTGTTGGACGTAACCTCGCGAACCGCCCTGGATCTGATCGACTGACCCTGATGCTGGCGCTCTGGCGATACGCCCTCCCTCATCCGGCCCGAACCCTGTCGGCGCTGCTGCTTCCGGCGCTGCTGCTCGTCGCCTGCGCCGGCGAGCAAAGCGTGCTGCTGCCGCCGCAACGCCCGGCCGACGGCGAATTGGCGCCGAAGCTCGAACGCACCATACGTGCCTCGGATAGCGAGCATCTGCGCCTGCTGAGCGCCTTCGGCGGCGAATACCGCGCCCCCACGGCTCGAGCGGTGCTCGACGAGGTCGTGGCGCGGCTGGCCAAGGCCGGCGAGGGCCAGATCGGGATCTATGAGATCACGATCCTGAACTCGCCGGCCGTCAATGCCTTCGCCCTTCCAAACGGTCGGCTCTATGTCACGCGCGGCCTGCTGGCGCTCGCGAGCGATACGGCCGAGATTGCCTCGGTGCTGGCCCATGAGATCGCCCATGTCACCGCGCAGCACGCCGTGGAGCGAGCCGAGCGCGAACGCGAATCCGTCCTCGTCAGCCAGGTCGTGTCACAGGTGCTGAACGATCCGGCCGCGGGAGCCGCCGTCCAGGCCGGCTCGAAGCTTTCGCTGGCGCGCTTCTCGCGCCAGCAGGAACTGATCGCCGACCAGATCAGCGTGCGCAATATTTCGCGCGCCGGCTACGATCCCTATGGCGCGGGCCGCTTTCTTGCGGCGCTCGGCCGCAACACCGCTTTCCGCAACAGCGGCCAGAACCAGAGCGCCGACGACAAGCGGCTCGACATTCTCTCAAGCCACCCTTCGACGCCGGAACGGGTCGCGGCGGTGACGGCCTCCGCCCGCCAGATCGGTGCGCCCGGCATCGGCGAGCGCGAGGCAAGCCGCTGGCTGGCCGCGATCGACGGCATCGCCTTTGGCGAGGATCCTCGCGACGGCGTGGTCCGGGGGCGCCGCTATATAAACAGCGCGCTGCGCATCGCCTTCGCCGCACCGGACAGTTTCAGCCTCGAATCGGCGCGCGACATGGTCATCGGCGTCAGCGCCAACGGCGCCCAGGCGTTGCGCTTCGACTCGGTGACGCTGAAGTCCGACCAGACGCTGGAGGCTTATGTCGCCTCGGGCTGGATCGACGGAGTCGAGACACGCGTCGTCGAGACGCTCGATGTCGCAGGTCAGCCGGCGGTGATCGCCACCGGCAAGGGCACCGACTGGAGCTTCCGGCTGGCAGCGATCCAGTCCGGCTCGCGCGTCTATCGCTTCATCCTGGCAGCCAAGGGCAGCGCAGACCCGGAGCGCCCGATGCGCAGCGTGATCGACAGTTTTCGGAGCCTGTCGCCGGCAGAGGCGCAGGCCGCCAGGCCGATGCAGATCCGCCTCGTCGCGGCAGGCGATGGCGACACTCCCGCAAGTATGGCCGCGCGCATGGCGGGGCAGGAGCGCGCGATAGAACTGTTTCTGGTCCTGAATGGTCTGGAGCGGAACAGCCGGCTCGCGCTGGGTCAGCGCTACAAGATCGTCGCCGAATAGACTGGGGTTCAGGTCAGCGCATGGAGGCCTGCGGGTGGCTCTGGAGCAGCGCGCAGCGCAGCTTCTCCAGAGCCCGGTTCTCGATCTGGCGAACGCGCTCCTTCGAGATGCCGAGCCGATGTCCGAGCGCGTCGAGCGTACAGGTCTCCTCCACCAGCCGGCGCTCGCGCACGATCTTCAGTTCGCGCTCGGACAGAACGGCGAGCGCGGCCTGCAGCCAGCCGAGCCGGCGGTCGGCATCGATGCTGTCGCCGACGACCTCGTCCTGCAGCAACCCGTGATCGGGCAACAGGTCCATGCGCTCACCGCCCGAACCGTCATCCTCGCCGAGGGGCGCGTTCAAGGAGATGTCGGGGCCCGAAAGGCGCGCATCCATCGAGGCGACATCGGCCCGGCTGACGCCGATCCGGGTCGCGATCGCGCTGTAGACCGCCTCACCGATCCGCTCCTCGCCGCCGCGCGTCAACTTGGCGCGCAGACGCCGCAAATTGAAAAACAGGGCCTTCTGCGACGACGACGTGCCGCCGCGCACGATCGACCAGTTGCGCAGGATGTAGTCCTGGATCGACGCACGGATCCACCAGGTCGCATAGGTCGAGAACCGGACTTCGCGGGCAGGCTCGAAACGCGCGGCAGCTTCCAGCAGCCCGACATGGCCCTCCTGGATCATATCCGCCAAGGGCAGCCCATAATGCCGAAAACGTGAGGCCATCGCGATGACCAGCCGCATATGGGCCGATGTCAGCCTGTGCATGGCGGCCTGATCGCCATCGTCGCGCCAGCGCCGGGCTAAATGCTGTTCTTCCTCGCGTTCGAGAAAAGGCGCCGCCATCGCCGCCTTCACGAAGCTGCGATCTGCTCCGGAGATTTCGCTCATGGCCGCCTCCGCTGGGTACAGTGAGCGTTCTACGGCAGTGAAGGGACGCTGGATCACCCGTTCGGAATGAGTATGAGCTTTCGCCGGGCTGCCGGCCGTCACGCCGCGCTGGACCGTCAGGGCAGGAAACAGTGAAAGGAGACCGGGATGGCACTCGATCGTCGCATCGTCGAACTCTACGACGAATATACCCACAAGCCGCTCGACCGGCGCATCTTCATGAACCGGCTCGTGCTGCTGGCAGGCTCCGCCACGGCGGCCCAGGCTGCGCTGGCGCTGCTGGAGCCGAACTACGCCCAGGCCCAGCAGATCGCGCCCGACGATGCGCGCCTGACGACCTCCCGGCTCGACCAGACCGTCGATGGCGTCGCGCTGAAAGGTTACCTCGTCGCGCCCAAGGCTGAAGGACGGCGCGGCGGCGTCCTCGTCATCCACGAGAATCGCGGGCTCAACCCGCATATCGAGGACGTGACGCGGCGCATGGCGCTGGCCGGCTTCACCGCGCTCGGTCTCGATTTTCTCAACCCCCTCGGCGGCACCCTGGACGATCCCGACGCCGCCCGGGCTTTGTTCCCGCAGCTCACGGTCGACACGGTCGTCGCCCAGGGCCGCGCCGCGCTGAAGCTGCTGGCGGCGAGGCCAGATTCCACCGGCAAGACCGGGGCGCTCGGCTTCTGCTGGGGCGGCGGCGCGGTCAACGATCTCGCGGTCGCCGTTCCGGAACTGGCCGCCGGCGTCGTCTTCTATGGCCGCTCGCCCGAACTCGCCAAGGTTCCGCAGATCAAGGCCCGCCTACTGATCCAGCAGGCCGCACGCGACACGCGGCTGGTGCAGGCCCTGCCGGAATACGAAGCCGCGCTGAAGGCCGCCGGCATCCGCTACGAGGCGGTCGTCTATCCCGACGTCGATCACGCCTTCCACAACGACACCAGCGCCGAGCGCTACAATGCGACGGTCGCCAAACAGGCCTGGGAACGATCCGTGGCGTTTCTGGCGGCGGAAACGGGCGCGGCCTGAGGCGTTAATCCCGTCATTGCGAGCGAAGCGAAGCAATCCGGGAGGGCGTAGAGCACGCGGATTGCTTCGCTTCGCTCGCGATGACGGCAAACAAAAAACCCGGCGGTTGCCCGCCGGGTTTTTTATCTCATAGAAGGAAAGTCCGCTCAGGCAGCTTCTTCCTGGATGTCATCGTTGTCGCCTTCCGCATCGCCCTCGGCCGCTTCGGCCTCGGCGCCCTTCGGCAGGCGGCGCGGCGACTTGGCGAGCTGTCCCTCGATCTTCTTCAGCGCTTCAGTCTCGGTGACGTCGTCGACGACCGCGATCTCGCGGGTCATGCGATCGACAGCCGCCTCATAGAGTTGACGCTCGGAATAGGACTGCTCGGGCTGCGCCTCGGAGCGGTAGAGATCGCGCACCACCTCGGCGATGGCGACGAGATCGCCCGAATTGATCTTGGCCTCGTATTCCTGGGCGCGGCGCGACCACATGGTGCGCTTGACGCGGGCGCGGCCGGTCAGCGTCGTCAGGGCCTTGGTGACGCTCTCGGCATCGGCAAGCTTGCGCAGGCCGACGCTGGCGGCCTTGGCGGTCGGAACGCGCAGCGTCATCTTGTCCTTGGCGAAGCTGACGACGAAGAGTTCGAGCTTGAAGCCCGCGACTTCCTGCTCTTCGATCGCCGTGATCTGGCCGACGCCATGCGACGGGTAGACGACGAATTCGCCCGTCTTGAAACCCTGGCGCACAACAGCTTTCTTAATCACCGTGGACATGCCGTTACGACTCCTGACCGGACCGCTTGACGCGGGCTCGCGATTGTCCGTCTCCCGCCGGATGGCCGAAGACTCGGCGCCTGACGCGGGTCGGGTTCCACCCGTCGCCTCAGGCCGCCTTAGCCGGATGGTTCGATGCCTGCCATAGTGACGAAGAAACGATCAGCTCCGGGCTTTGCACCCGCTGCTCTTGATCATCGCTTCGTCTCAGGGAGCGCCCCGTTTGAAAAACCTCGCAGGGGCAAGCGGAACCAATTCGACTAAGTGAAGGTAATAGCACAAAAAACACGCCGAATCAAAGGTAAACCCAGACCGGCTTCTGGCGGCGCCGAGACAGCGCCTCTCTGGTTAACGGGATTCAGCGCCTGGGCGAAATTCAGTCGCCCTCGCCGGGCTCCGGCGAAAAATGCGCTTCGAGTTTGCCGGCCACGCCGTCGAAGGACTTGGCATCGGCCGGAGCATCTTTCTTCTGCGTGATGTTGGGCCAGCTCGATGCATATTTGGAGTTGAGCTGCAGCCAGCTTTCCAGCCCCGGCTCGGTGTCCGGCTTGATCGCCTCGGCCGGGCATTCGGGCTCGCAGACGCCACAATCGATGCACTCGTCAGGATGGATGACGAGCATGTTCTCGCCTTCATAGAAGCAGTCGACCGGGCAGACCTCGACGCAGTCCATGTACTTGCACTTGATGCAGTTATCGGTGACCACATAGGTCATCTGGCCAGGTCCTTCCTCATCCGTTCGTCAACGCCATAAAGCGCCGGCGCGCTCGGGTTTCAAGACTGAATTCGGGAGTGATATCAGCAGGAATTTCTCCGGAGCCATTGGTCAGGAGAAGAATCCGTCACGGCGAATTCATTTGCATACAAACAATAATCAATAACCGTCCGGCGCGATGACGGCAAGCGGCGCATCGCCGCGCGCCTCTGCTTCGAGCCGCTCGTAGAGCAGGCGGGCCTGCTCATAGGGGCCGCGCCGCTCGCCGAGCGACAGCAGGCGAACGACGATGGTGGCGTGCGGCAGGGCCAGCGTCAGCACGTCGCCAAGCTTCAGCCCGTGCCCCGCGCCGACGATCCGGCGCCCATCGACCCGGACGTGACCGGCTTCGATCAGCCGGGCCGCCGTCGCGCGCGTCTTTGCGAAGCGCGCGAACCAGAGCCATTTGTCGAGGCGCTGACGATCCTGCCGCAAGAGCCGCCTTTCCGTTCAACGCATCCCGACCGGCTCGCGCAGCTCCGTCAGGTCTTGCGACCTTCGAGCTGCGCCTTGAGGGCGGCGAGCTTGGCGAAAGGCGAATCCGGGTCGGGTTCGCGCTCGACGGGCCGGGGCCTTGGCGGCTGCTGGAAGCGCTCGCCGGAGCCACGCTCGTCGCGACGCTGGCCTCCGCCTGGTCGCCCATCGCGTTTGAAATCCGGTTTCGGGCCCCGTCCCTGCTCGGGCCGCCCGCCGCGCGGCGGCTGGCCCTGGCGCGGCTGGTCGTCGCGGCGTGGAGGCCTGTCGGGCCGTGCCACGGCAGGACCTGCGTCGGGGGTTCCCGCCGGTGTTGCTGCTGCAGGACGGTTCTGGCCGCCATCGCGGCGGCGGTCGTCCGGACGGCCCTCGCGATTCGGACGCTCGCCACGGCGACCACCAGGCTGGCGCTCCCCGGCCGGCGCGCCGTCGCGGGGGCCACGCCCGGTCTGTTCCGGCCTGCGTCCACCCTGATGGCGATGCGGCCTCCAGACCTCGAGCAACTCCGGCTCGGCCGGCGCCTTGGCCTCGACGACAGGCCCGGCAGGAGCCTCCTCGGTTGCAGGCACCTCGTCGGCAGTGACGGCCTCGGCAGCCGGCAGCACCGACATCATGTCGGCGGGCACAGGTTCGCGAACAGGCTCTGCCTCCGGTTCGGCGGCCAGTTCCGCCTGCGTCAGGATCGGCGCATCCGGCGTTTCCGTCGCCGCGGCCTCGACCGGCTCGGCGATGACGGCCTCGCTTTCGACACCCTCAGCCTCGGTAGATGCCGGCGTCTCTGCAACCGTCTCGGAGCTGGCCGGCCCTTCTGTGACGACCTCGGTCGCTTCCGCGCCCGCACCCGGGGCCTCCGCCGTCTCCGGTGTACCGGCAGCAGCCTCATCGACCTTGGCCGGCTCGACCTTGGGCTCCGGCGGCAGCGCAAGCGGCACCGTGATGGCCGGGCCCGGCCGCTTGACCGAGACATAGCCGAGCGAACGCAGGATCGAGGCGAAATCCTCCCCGGCGCAGCCGACGAGCGACGTCATCGCGCCTGTCGCCACGAACCCGTCCTGATCGGCGGCTCCGGTCGGGGGCGTCCCTTGAGTCAGGCCCGGACGATAGGCGATCGCCGGCCTGATCAGATCGGCAAGCCGTTCGAGAATATCGACGCGCACCGCCCGCTCGCCGCAGACGCGGTAGCCGGCGGCGCGATAGAGCCCCTTGGGGATCGCCTTGTCGACCGGGAACGAGGTCCGGCCCGACGCCGCCAGATGGGCAATGTCGTCCAGACCGCTCAGCTCGGGCCCGCCATGCTTCAGAGCCCAGAGCTGGGCGGCCAGCGCACGCGGCGCCGGCTTGAGAAGCGCGGGCACATAAAGGTGGAACGCCCCGAAGCGGATGCCGAGATTGCGCAGCGCGGCGCGGCCCTCCTGATCGAGCGCCTTCATCTCCTCGCCGACCTTGGTGCGCTCCAGTACGCCGAGCGATTCGGCTGTCTGATAGGCAATGCCGCGCGCGATGCCGGTCGCCGTCGCGGCGTCCTCCAGCAACTGCAGCGGCCCGAGCAGGCGGGTGACGTGGTTCTTCAGCCAGAGCGTCAGCCTAGCCTCGACCTGCTCGCGCGCCGCCCCCGCCAGGTGCTCCTCGACCAGCAGGCGCAAGCGCGGCTCGATCGCCTTCTCGCCGGCTGTGAGACGCGCCACCGGCTCGCCGATCCAGCGCAACAGCCCGTCATGCGACAGCACGAAAGCCTCGTCGCCCGCGAGCACGACGCGCGCGGCGCGCGCCTCGATCTCGCTGGCGAGCGCCTTCATCGCAGCCATGTTCAGGGCTTTCGCCTCCGGCCCGCCGGCTTTCGGGTCCGCGGTGAAGCGGAATCCCTGCAGCATCCCGACGTGCTGGCCCTCGACGAGCACATCGCCCGCCGTGGTGACCTCAGCCTCCAACATTGCATTCTCCCGCAAACGACGCATCAGCACACTCGTGCGCCGATCCACGAAACGGCTGGCGAGCCGTTCGTGCAAAGCGTCCGACAGCTTGTCCTCTACAAGACGCGCCACCCCCTGCCAATGCTCCGGATCAGGTAACCAGTCCGGACGGTTCGCGACGAAGGTCCAGGTCCGCACCTGGCTGATGCGGGCCGAGAGCGTGTCGATCTCGCCATCGGTGCGGTCGAGTGCCGCCAGCTGCGTCGCATACCAGTCGGCATCGAGCCGGCCATAGCGCATCAGGCGCAGATAGAGCGTGGTCGCAAGATCGGCGTGCTGCATCGGCGCGATCTTGCGGTAGTCGGGCAGCCCGCACACCTCCCACAGCCGCTCGACACCCGCCCGCCCCTTCGCCAGTGCCTTCACATCCGGGTCGCGCGCCAGGATCTCTAGCGTCGTCATGTCCTCGGCGATCAGAGCCCGCGTCAGACCCTGCTCGGTCGGCTGCTGGTTAAGGCTGTCGAGCAGCCCTTCGACAGAGCGTTGGTCGAGATCGGTATTGCGCCATTGCAACTGCCTGACCGGCTCGAAGCGATGGTTTTCGATGGCATCGACAAGATCGGCTTCGAAGGGTGGGCAGCGCCCGCTCGTCCCGAAGGTGCCGTCGCGCAGATGCCGGCCGGCCCGCCCGGCGATCTGGCCGAACTCGGCCGGGTTCAGCTTGCGGAAATGATGGCCGTCGAACTTCTTGTCGGCAGCGAAGGCGATATGGTCGACGTCGAGGTTGAGCCCCATCCCGATCGCATCGGTCGCGACGAGGTAATCGACATCGCCGGACTGGTAGATCTCGACCTGCGCATTTCGCGTGCGGGGCGAAAGCGCGCCCAGCACCACCGCGGCCCCGCCTTTCTGCCGGCGGATCAGTTCGGCGATGGCATAGACCTCCTCGACCGAGAAGGCGACGATGGCCGAGCGCGGCGGCAGGCGCGTGATCTTGCGGTCGCCGGCAAACAGCAACTGCGACAGCCGCGGTCGCGTCACGACATGGACGCCGGGCATCAGCTGCTCGATCAGCGGCTTCATCGTGCCGGCGCCGATCAGCATCGTCTCGGCACGGCCGCGCCGGTTCAGCAACCGGTCGGTGAAGACATGGCCGCGGTCGAGATCGGCCGCGAGCTGGATCTCGTCGATCGCAACAAAATCCACCGCGAGGTCGCGTGGCATCGCCTCGACGGTGCAGACCCAGAAGCGCGGCCGCTCCGGCTTGATCTTCTCCTCGCCGGTGACGAGCGCCACCGCATCGACACCGGCCTTCTCGACCACGCGCTGATAGACCTCGCGCGCCAGCAGCCTTAGCGGCAAGCCGATCATGCCGGTGGGATGAGCCACCATCCGCTCGATCGCCAGATGCGTCTTGCCCGTATTGGTGGGGCCGAGAACCGCCGTGACGCCGTTGGCGCGGGCAGAGCGAGGCAGGGAGCGAGATGAAATCAAGACGCGACCAATCGTAACCGCCAGACGCCCGCACAATCAGTCCGCCGCACCGGCGTCCTGCTCTGGCGCAGGGTCGACTCGTGACACTAGGAGATGGAACGAGTCCCGAACGAAGCAAGCCCGAATCGCGGACCTGGCCGGAATCGGGATTCGTTCTCAACCAGATGTCGCAGCGTCAGCCGCGAAGGCCACCACATCTGGAACCGCAGAACTCGCATCGACCAGCCTCTCGCGCGTACGATCAAATGGCCCGTTGCCTCTTCCCGCACTGCACAACCTAAGCCTTTCCTGCGGCGAAACGAGGAAGACATGGCTACGGCCTTAACGAAACGAAACCTTTGCGAACGAAGCAGGCACGGGTCACCGAAAAAGGCCTCGCAAGCCGTATTCTAGCCCGAAATGCTGCCGAAAGCGGCAGAATCGCAGATATCACGTTCCTGATCCGGTGTGCGGCCGATCGGCCCGGATCGCCCGATTGTCTCGTTCCGGGGCAAGCTGGCTGTCGCCCGAGGAAGAAATAGCCTCAACGCCCGCCGAAAAATTCCGCGAGCACATCGGCCGCCTCGTCTGGCGCTTCGACATGGACGAAGTGGCCGGCGCTTTCGCAGAAGCTGATCCTGGCATCGTCGAAATGCTCGGGGACGAAAGCCGACCATTCCGATTTCAGGATCGGGTCGTGCCGTCCCCAGTGGACGCGCGTCGGCTGGTGAATCCGGACCGACGGCGTCGGGTGGCCATCGATCGCCGCCAGCCGGAGCGCATTCTGGCTGCGATACCAATCGAATCCGCCGCGCAGATTGCCGGGCTTCATGAAATTGTCGATCCAGAGTTCGAAGGCCGGTTCGAAGGCATCCTTGCGATGGGACCAATGCTCCAGGAAATGCCTGAAATAGAGCGCGCAGGTCTCACGGCTCGTCCCGACCAGCGCCTCGGCCAGTCCGAGCTGCTGGAAGGACTGGTACCAGACCTCGTTGACATGGCCGTGATGGACCCAAGCCCCGCCGACGCTCGCGGTCGGGCAATTGAAGAAAAGCAGCCGGTCGACGAGTTGGGGGTGCCGCCGCGCCAGCGCCTGGGCTGCATAGGCTCCGACATCATGCCCGACGACACCGACGGATTCGAGCCCGAGTGCGCCAAGCAGCGCCGCCATGTCGTCGGCATGGCTGTTGGCGCCGACATCGGAACGCGGGACTGCCGATTTCTCGCTGTCGCCGAAACCGCGCAGATCGGGCGCGATCAAATGGAATTGGTCATGGAGCCGGTTCATCAGCGGCAGCCAGGTCGCCCAGAATTCCGGCCAGCCATGAAGCAGAAGCACCGGCGTGCCGCCGGAGCCGATCTCGGCCACATGCAGCGTGGTGTCGCGCACCGCGATCTGCCGATGGCGCAGACCAGGCGGCGTGGCGAAATCGCTGGACATGTCGGCTCCTCGAGACTCAGGACGCGAAGGCTAGCGCCGGACGCGCCGCAGCCGCAATCGCAAGTGCTCCCGACCGCCCTGCTGCAACCAGGTTCTCCACAAGCGCTTGCCGGCCGTTCGTTCTCGGCAAGACGTCACATCTTTGGAGACCAGACCGGTGGAAACCGGGGCCGCATACGCCAGACGTATTGTTACAGGCGCGCGCAGCTGAACGCCTCAGTTGCCCTTGACGGCGCTCGCCGTCACGCCCGGATCGACCTTGAAGCTCGACGCCTCGATCACGGCCGTCCCGATCATCGTCTTCACCGAGATGCGGATCGGCACCATCATGCTGGTCCCGGCCACCGGCGCGAGCCAGGCGCTGATGTCCTTGTTCTCGGCCATGAATTTGGTGCTCGGCCGCAGCGCGCGATGCCCGGCGATCGGGACGTAGCGCGCCTGGCAGATCACGACCGGACCGCTATAGCCGTCCATCTTGACGTCGCGCGAACCCGAATAGCTCAGCTTGATGTCGTAGCGCGCGGCACCGTCGAAAATCGGCAAGGTGCGGTTGCAGGCATTCGCACCGCCCATCTTGCCCTCGACCGGCATGAGGAAAGCACTGATCGGATCGACGACATTGCGCTTGTGTTCGTCGTTCAGGGGCACCCGGTCGGCTCTGACGTCGATCGGCGGTGCGATGTCCACTGCGGCGACGCTGCCGCCGTCGAGCGCCATGCGCACGGTGCGACTCTCGCTCGAACTCGCCGAATTGACCGCGAAAGTCGTCGGCGTCAGCTTGCCGCGCGTGACCTCGCCTGTCGCTGCGCCCGAACCGCGCCCGCCGGTGAAGCCGCCGACCAGCCCGGTCAGCTTGGCGACGATGTCGATCTTGTAGCGGCTGCCGTCTATGCCGCCGCTGAGATTGGCTGTGCCCAGTGTCAGCCCCAGCAGCGAAACCTCGTATTTGGCGTCAAGCGACGCGGCTGCCGCTGGAGGCGCCGAAAGCGCCTGAAGAGCAATGGATGCGGCCAATCCTGCCAGGGACGACATGATGGCCGGTTTCATCCGTTCCTCCAGCTTGCGACGAGCACAACCGACATGCACTGCGAATCGGTCTGAATCGTGACGGCTTTCGAGGCGCTTGGCGAGACAATAAGCATGGGTCCGGCTCAATCTCGCCATCCCGTGGCTTGAAGCGCCACGGACGACTTCTCCTTGACGTGCCGGCCGGGCTTGGCTATGGGATCGCCACTCAATTTGACTTCCGGTGCTCATGTCCGGCACGTCGCGTGTCGGCGTTTTCGTTTGAGCGGCTCGGACCCAAGGGAATGATATCATGGCTCGCCGTTGCGAACTGACCGGGAAGGCCACCCAGACCGGCCACCTCGTCAGCCACTCGAACCGCAAGACGAAGACCGTCTTCCGGCCGAATCTGGTCAATGTCACGCTGCAGTCCGACGCGCTCGGCCGCTCGATCCGCCTGCGCGTCTCGGCCAACGCCCTGCGCACGGTGGATCACCGCGGCGGGCTCGACGCCTTCCTGGTCAAGGCTCCGGCCGCTGACCTCTCGACCGGCGCGCTGACGCTGAAGCGCGACATCGAGAAGAAGCTCGCCGCCGTCTGAGCGGACTTCTGTGTCTCGTCTGATTGAAGCGGCCTCTGGGCCGCTTTTTTCGTTTGTTTTCCCTTCTCCCCTTGCGGGAGAAGGTGGCTCGGCGAAGCCGAGACGGATGAGGGGTCGCGCCGCGATCTCCACAATCCTTCTGTTTCCAAGGGCACAGCGACCCCTCATCCGGCGCTGCGCGCCACCTTCTCCCGCAAGGGGAGAAGGCAACCGGCCCTTTACGCCAGCTCGAACTCCAGTAGCAAAGTCCGCTGCAGGAACGAGAAATTGTCGTCCGACACGAGCGTGACGATGGTCTTGCCGCCATCGCGGTGGACGCAGATCCCCTCCATGTTGTCGATCTCCTGGCCAAGATCGGCCTCGATCAGCACCGGCCCGTCGAGCAGCGCACCGGGCCTGAGGCTTGCCCCCGCGATCCGGCGGATGCGCATTGCGACGCCGCGCAGCGTCCGGTACCAGCGTTCCAGCAGCAGGATGTCGCCGCTGGCTAAGAAGGCGAGATCGGTGATGTCGAAACCGTCACGACGCGCGACCTGGAACAGGCCCGGCTGTCGCCCCCCGATGATGACGCCGAGCGTCGGCTCGGTATCGGAACCCGACCGTTCCGCAATCGCCACGACCGCACCCGCCAGCGCATGCCCGGCCGGCACGACACCGATCGCCTCCAGCCCGCGATTGTCGGGCAGGCGCTTGACCTCGCGCGGCGCCGGCACGATCCGCGCCCGCGCCTCGACGCCGTGGGCCGCCCAGTCGAAGCGCAGGATGTCATGCGTGCGCTCGACGCCGATATAGGCGACGCCGTCGGCGATCGTCAGGCTTTCTGTGTCGTAATAGCGCGAGCGATGCAGCGGCCGGCCGGAGCTGCCCAGGATAGGCGCAAGTTCCGCCCCGTCGAGGCCGACGATCCGCCCGTCCTGCGACCGCGCCTTCGCCGTGAGCCAGAAGCCGTTATCGGTAATGGCGACGAGATCGGTCCCGTCACCTGAGCGCCACAGGCCCGACAATCCGCCGAAGCGCGGATGGCTCCCGGTCAACACGAGTCCGCCGCGAAAGCGCATCAGGCCGAAACGCGTCTTGTCTGGATTGCGAGGCTCGAAGGATTTCAGCGGGCGCGCCGAGATCGTGATCGGAATGCGCGCAGGCTCCAGCGCTTGTGCATGAGCACCGGGAGCGAGGGTTAAAGCGCCGAGGCCAGTCAACGCCGCACGACGGGTCAGGCGCATGGACGAACCATGGCGTGCTTCCCTTCTCCCCTTGCGGGAGAAGGTGGCCGCGCAGTGGCCGGATGAGGGGTAGTGCCAACCTCTCCGGACAATGCAACCAAGACCCAGCGACGGGGAACGCAGCGCGACCCCTCACCCCAGCCCTCTCCCGCAAGGGGAGAGGGAGCCCGCGTAGTGCTGCGCATCTTCCTACTGCCGCCGCCGCGATCCGCGCGACTTCGTCGCCAGCCCGGCATCCTCCTCGAACAGCTCGGCGAGCTTCTCGGTCATCACGCCGCCGAGTTCTTCCGCATCGACGATGGTGACGGCGCGGCGATAGTAGCGCGTCACGTCGTGGCCGATGCCGATGGCGATCAGCTCGACCGGCGAGCGCGTTTCGATCTCCGCGATGATGTGGCGCAGATGCCGCTCCAGATAGTTGCCGGCATTGACCGACAGCGTCGAATCGTCGACCGGCGCGCCGTCCGAGATCACCATCAGGATCTTGCGCTGCTCGGGCCGCGCCAGGATGCGCTTATGAGCCCAGTCCAGCGCCTCGCCGTCGATGTTCTCCTTGAGCAGCCCCTCGCGCATCATCAGCCCGAGATTCTTGCGTGCCCGGCGCCACGGCGCATCCGCCGCCTTGTAGATGATGTGGCGAAGATCGTTGAGCCGCCCCGGCGCCACCGGCTTGCCCGATTGCAGCCAGCTCTCGCGCGAAAGCCCGCCCTTCCAGGCCCGCGTGGTGAAGCCCAGAAGCTCGACCTTGACGCCGCAGCGCTCCAGCGTCCGCGCCAGAATGTCGGCGCAGGTGGCAGCGACCGTGATCGGCCGGCCGCGCATCGAGCCGGAATTGTCGATCAGCAGCGTCACCACGGTATCGCGGAAATTGACGTCCGATTCCTGCCGGAACGAGAGCGGCTGATAGGGATCGATGATGATGCGCGGCAGGCGGGCCGGATCGAGCGCGCCCTCCTCCAGGTCGAACTGCCAGGAGCGGTTCTGCTGCGCCATCAGGCGCCGCTGCAAGCGGTTGGCCAGGCGCGCCACCACGCCCTGCAGATGCGCGAGCTGCTTGTCGAGATAGGCCCGCAGCCGCGTCAGCTCCTCGGCGTCGCAGAGCTCCTCGGCCGTGACGATCTCGTCGAATTTCTGGGTGTAAGCCTTGTAGTCGGTGACCGGGCGATCGTTCGCCTTGCCGTCGCGCGGACGCGGCGCCTCGCCCGCCTCCTCGGAATCGGAGGAATCGTCTTCCTCCTCCCAGTCGCCGGCCGGTGCATCGGACGCCTCGGACGCACCCTCCTGCAGCTCCTCGGTCGCGTCGTCGCTGACCTCGACCTCGGAGCGCTCGCCTTGCGATTCCTGTTCGGCCTCGCCGTCCTGCTGCTGTTGCTCGTCTGAGGACTGGTCCTGATTGTCCTCGTCCTGCTCGTCGTCCTGGCCCTGCGAGGTCTGCTCGGCCATGTCGAGCGAGGCCAGCATGTCGCGCACGGTCCGCGAAAAGGCGCGCTGGTCCTCGACCGATTTGGCCAGCCGGTCCAGATCGCCGCCGGCCTTGCTCTCGATCATGTCGCGCCAGAGCTCGACCAGCTTTTCGGCTGCCTTCGGCGGCTTCAGCCCAGTAAGCCGCTCGCGCACCATCAGCGCCAGCGCATCCTCCAGCGGCGCATCCGCCCGGTCGGTGATCTCCTCATAGCGCCCGCCGCGATGATAGCGGTCCTCAAGCATCGCAGTGATGTTGCCGGCCATGCCGCTCATCCGCCGCGCACCAACGCATTCGACCCGCGCCTGCTCGACCGCGTCGTATACCGCGCGCGCCGCATCGCCCTCGGGCGCGGCGCGGCGATGCACGCTGGCATCGTGGCAGGCGAGCCGGAGCGCCATCGAATCGGAATGGCCGCGCAGGATAGCGACGTCCTGCACGGTCAGCTTGCGCGGCGGCTCAGGCAGGCGAGCGCGCTCGCCGACGAGCGAAGGTTTGTCGGCGGCGAAGACGATCTCCATCTCCGGCTTGCGCGCGATCGCCTTCATCGCCGACGAAATGGCGCGCTTCAGCGGCTCAGCCGGCGCTTCCTTGGTCTGTCCAGGCTTGCGGTTGGAGAGGGTCATAGCGCCTTCGTGAAATGATGCAGTGTTTGTCCGGCTACCGGATAGCCCTCCATCCGGCCGCATTCGCGATAACCCAGGTGCGGGTAGAACTCCGGGGCCTGGATGCTCATCGTCCCCAGGAAGACGCCCTTCGCGCCGTGCTCCCGCGCCTCATGCTCGGCCTGCGCCATCAGCGCCTCGCCAAAACCACCGCCGCGATGCGCCTCGTCGATCCAGAGCAGATCGACATACAGCCACTCCCATTTCAGTTCGCCGACGAGCCCGCCGACGATGACGCCGTCTGCGTCACGCAGACTGATCGCGAGCGGCTTGGTATTGCGCGAGCCGACCTTCGCATGGTTATGCGCCGTCAGGCCGCGTAGAACCGCAGCGCGCGTCTCGTCCTGACTGGGCTCAACCACGATCGCGACCATCGTCATTTCTGCTCGCCTTGGCGCACTTCGAGACCATCGTGGAACTCAATTAGCTTTCGAGCATCGGCGATCTGAGCCTTGCCATACCTGCGGTAGTATTTTTCAAAATTTTTGACCTTCAAAAACTGAATATAAACCGATATTATAAGTATGCTTGCTAAAGCGACACTAAAAATCAAAGACATAAAAACAATAAATGGATACCCGTTCGAGAAAGAACGAATACCAAGCGTATCAAGGCCGTCAACGCGCTCGTTGATATTTCTAATACGACCATCAACGAGCAAAGCGCGCACTGAGTCTGAAGACGTTGCATCAAACTTTATCAACGTCACAGGAATAAAACTTGACGGATCAATAGGAGGCAGTACCATCCTGCCGTCTTTAAGTTGCTCGATCACCGCACCAGACAGCGGCGACGAACCATACCATCTAATAGGCTCGTGATCATGGCGGATGGCAATGACGTCCTTCTCGATCAAAAGTTCCGCGTTTGTCACCCGCACGTTTGACTTGTTGATCGCATCAAATCTCGTTATTTTAACAGCACCTATGTACGGCATAACCCCTAAAGACCCGAATGGTTCTGACTTCAATCCCTCCGATACTCTTTGAAAAATAGAGTTCTTCGAATTACCTAAAGACGTTTCTATATTCGATCTCTCGCCATAAACGCTGTTTTCGCGATAGGATTCAAACCCGTAAGGCACGAGCCACGCGAGCAAAGCCCCCAACAAAGTGAACCAAAGCGCGCGCCAATTTTCGATCATTGAAGCTCAGCTCAGCACGACGTTGACCGCGCTCTCGGGCAGTTCCTTGCCGAAGGAGCGCTGATAGAATTCGGCCACCAGCGTGCGCTCCATCTCGTCGCATTTGTTCAGGAACGTCACCCGGAAGGCGAAGCCGATATCGGTGAAGATCTCGGCGTTCTCGGCCCAGGTGATCACGGTGCGCGGGCTCATCACGGTCGAGAGATCGCCGTTCATGAAGGCGTTGCGGGTGAGATCGGCGACGCGGACCATCTTGTTGACGATGTCCTTGCCCTCCGGCGTCGCCTGGTAGTGCTTCGACTTGGCGAGCACGATCGCGACCTCGTTGTCATGCGGCAGGTAGTTCAGCGTGGTCACGATCGACCAGCGGTCCATCTGGCCCTGATTGATCTGCTGCGTGCCGTGATAGAGGCCCGAGGTGTCGCCGAGGCCGACCGTGTTGGCCGTGGCGAACAGCCGGAAGCAGGGATGGGGGCGGATGACGCGCTTCTGGTCGAGCAGCGTCAGCTTGCCCGACTGCTCGAGCACGCGCTGAATCACGAACATCACGTCAGGGCGGCCGGCATCGTACTCGTCGAAGACCAGCGCGATGTTGTTCTGCAGCGCCCAGGGCAGGATGCCGTCCTGGAACTCGGTGATCTGCTTGCCGTCCTTGAGCACGATCGCGTCCTTGCCGACGAGATCGAGCCGCGAAACGTGGCTGTCGAGGTTGACGCGCACGCAGGGCCAGTTGAGCCGCGCCGCGACCTGCTCGATATGGGTCGACTTGCCGGTGCCGTGATAGCCTGAGATCATCACGCGGCGGTTATGCGCGAAGCCGGCCAGGATCGCGATCGTGGTGTCGCGGTCGAAGCGGTAGTCGGGATCGAAATCGGGCACATGCGCTTCGGTCGTCGAATAGGCCGGCACTTCGAGGTCGGAATCGATCCCGAAGGTCTGGCGCACCGACAGCTTCATGTCGGGCAGGGCCGGGGCGGTCGTCGTCGTCATCTGGCTTGTCTCCGGGCATGGGACAGGTCCGGGAGAAGGACCGGTTGTCCCAGAAGCCGACCGAAAGGGAGGCGTATCGATCCTAACTAGAGCGAAAGACCGGCAGCGGCAATTCGCAAACCGCCGGGGCGGCAATTCGCACCGGACATGTCGGGCGGAGCAATGGGTGTGCCAAGTCCGGGCACCCGCGCCGTCACGATGGTCGGTTAATTCGCGCATCGAGCAGACCGGCGATTATCCGCGCGGATTTGGCGGCGCCCTCGCGATCGATTGCGACGGCGGCAGGCGCAATCCGCCCGATCATGCCGTCGATGGCTGCGGCAAGCCGCCCCGGCGTCAGAGCCTCCTCGCCCGACAGGAGCATGCATTTCGCCAGCCCGGCATCCGCCATCGCCTGCGCCCTTATCGCCTGTTCGGTCTCGCCCCCCGCATCGAACGGCACGACGATCGCCGGACGGCCCGCGGCCACGAGATCGAGCACGGTGTTGTAGCCGGCCTGGCTGATCGACAGCCCGCAGGTCGAAAGCAAAGCGGGAAAATCCGGCCGCGACCACTCGACCGAGACATGGCCGGGTGCAAAATCGCAAAGGCGATCGAACGCGTCTTGTCCAAGCCCCCTCCCCGCCAACAGCCGCCATGACCTGGCAGACCCCATCAAACGAGCGGCTTCTATACAAAGTGAGAACAAGGGCATGGCAGCACCCGACCCGCCGCCCGAAACGAGGATGTCGCCTCTTCCCCCAAAGCCCTCATCCTGAGGAGCGGACAAAGTCCGCGTCTCTGACGCGACCTCCTCAGGATGAGGGCTTTGAGCGACAGGCGGTCGTGTGCCTTCGAGATACCCTGTGTAGTGCAGCCGCCCCCTCAGTTCGCCCGAGACCGGCCACGATGCCTCCAGCGGCAGGAATCGCTCTTCGCCATGCACGAGAACGCCGTCGAAATGCTCCACCACGCGCCGATGCGCTTCGGCGACGCGGTCGGCACGCGGCGTCACCAGCACGTCGCGGATCGACGAGAGAACCAGCACGTTCGGATTGGCGGCTCTTGCCGCTGCGATCAGTTCCAGAAACTCGTCCGCCAGCTGCCGCCGCCCGAACGGGAAATGCTCGGTGACGACGACATCGGGGCGGAACTCACCCGCCAGCGCCGCCAGCATGGTCTCGCGCGTCACCCGCCGGCCCGGATCGATCGGCTCCCCCTGCTCGTCGAGCAGGTTGCGAAAATCCACGCCTTCGACTTTGACCGGCGGCAACTGGACGAAGGCGAAGGGCTCCCCGGCCATATCGCGAAAAGGCATACCCCCGCTCGCCAGCGTCACCTCGAACCCAGCGGCCGAGAGCGCCCGCGCCAGATGCATCGCCCGCACCAAATGGCCGCTGCCGAGCAGATGCGTGACCGCGATCAGAACCCAGCGCCTCATCGCCCAACGCCACCGGAGGCTGATTCGGAGAGACGCTGATGGAGTCGGTCGAAACCGGCCTCGGCGGAGAAATTCCGCGTCAGCCGCTCATGAGCCGCGGTACCCAGCGCGAGCCGGCGATCGGGAGAGGCAGCAAGCGCCGCCAAAGCCCGCGCCAGTGCGGCGACGTCTCCCGGCGCGACCAGCAGGCCCTCCACACCGTCGCGCACGAATTCGGGGATGCCGGCGAAATCGGTCGCGACGATCGGCAGGGCCTGGCTCGCCGCCTCCATCACCACATTGGGCAGGCCGTCGCGGTCGCCGTCGCCCGCCTGCTTCGAGGGCAGCACGAAGAGATCCGCCTCGCGCAGCGCCGCGATCACATCGGCCTGAGGCTTCGGTCCCGCCCAGAGGATGCGCGACGCCAGGCCGAGTGCCTTGGCCTGTGTCTTCAGCGTCTTCAGCTTCTCGCCGCCACCGATATGGACCAGCCGCCAGTGCAGCCCGGCCGGCAGCGCAGCGAGCGCGCCGAGAAGATCGTCGAATCCCTTCTTCTCGACGGCGCGGCCGATGGTGACGAAGCGCACCGGATCTACTGAATCCGAGCCGTCGCGCGGCGGCCGCGACGGCGGCACCGGAAAGCGGCCGAGATCGAGCCCGTGATAGACCAGCTCGACCTTCTCGCCCGCATCGGCCAGCCGCGACAGCTCGCGATGCCCGTCCTGCGTACAGGTCACGCCCCAGCTGCTAGCGGCAATCTTCTCACGCTTCTCCCAGTCAGGCGTCGTCCAGATATCCTTGGCATGGGCCGAGAACGACCAGCTCAGGCCGCGCAGCAACGCCGCATAGCGGATCACCGAGGCCGGCGTGTGCAGGTAATGCACATGCAGATGCGTGATCTCGGCCGGCAGCTCGCACGCCATCACGCAGGCCTGGCCGAAACGGCGCAAACGGTTGCGCGTCGGGTCGCGGGCAAGGTCGCGCAGGAAAACCGGCAGCAACCGCACGAAACCCGGCCGCAGCAGCGCCTGCAGAACGCCGCGCAACACCCGGCCGGGCTCCTCATGCAGATATTCCGGCAGATAGTTCACCGGCGCCGTGATCTGCCTGTGCATCAGATGGCGGTCGACATCGGTCGGCCGGCGCAGCGACCAGATCGCGAAAAGCAGGCCGCGTTGCTGCAGGCCGAGCAATTCCTGCGCGATGAAAGTCTCCGACAGGCGCGGATAGCCCTTCATCGCGATCGCGACGGTCGGCTCAGGGCTGACGCTCATCGCCGCCCGATCAGCATGAAGCGGGTATAGTTCTTCGTCGGCAGCGCGCCGGCGAACCAGGTTTCGCTCAGCCGCGCCTGGGCTTGAAAGGCCTCCAGCGACGGCACGCAGCTGCGATGGTCCGGCTCGCGGACATAATCGTTCGACTGGAGCAGGACCGGCAGGCCTGGCGGCAGGCTCGCGAGCCAGCCCGGTACGTCGTCGAGATGTTCGCAGCTCGTATTGATGACGAGGCCGGGCGCCGGCTGCTGCTCCGCGAAATCCAGCGCCATCATGTCGCCCGTGACGGCGCGAAAGCGTCCCGAGGCGACATGGCGGTGGTTCAGCATCTCGGCGACGGGAGCACAGCCGGGATCGATGTCGAGGCTGACGACCTCGGCGATCGAGAGCCTGCTGTCGGCCAGCAGCAGCGCGCCGAGCACGCCATACCAAGCACCCAGGACCCAGACCGGCCCCTGCGGCCGCGGCAGCACGTCAGCCAGCGCCTCGACCAGCCACTGCTTCGAGGCGATCTGCTTGTGGTTGACCGCAATCGAGAGATCGGGCGGCGCGCCCTTGCCGTACAGTCGCGCGATATCGGCGGCGACCGGATCGCGGGTCAGCGCCGCGACCCCGCGCAGGATGTCGAAAAAGGCCTCGAAAGGCTGTTCTTGTGTCATCTTATGTCATGGAATGCGGAGAAGGCGGCGGACCATAGGGCAAGCCGGCCGGCAAAAGCCAGTGCGGCACCGCTCAGGCCTTGGGATCATCCCGCTTCTTGCGGGGTTTCGCCGCCCGCGCAACAACAACTGGTGGATCGACGGGCGCCGGCTCGCCAGCCTCCTCGACCAGAACGGCCTCCAGCGCGGCTGGGGCCTCGGCGGCAGGGATCGTCACCGTCATGGCCGGCTCGTCGGCGACATCCAGCTCGTCGTCTTTCTTGGCCAGTTCGGGCGCGCTGGCAAAGCCATATGCGGTCAGCGGCTTCTCTCGCCCCTTGATGATCACCTTCAAGGGCGTCGTGCCGCGATAGCTGCGTCCCGTCGTGCGGATGGTTTCTTCGGACACGACGACATCGGCCAACACGCGCCGCGTCGCCGATTCGAGCTGGCTTGCGACCATCACGGTCTCGCCGACCGTGATTTCGCGCCGGCCCAGGCTGTCGCTCTCGATCGCGCCGATGATCGCCTGCCCGGTATGAACGCCGATGCCGATGCGTAGCGGCAGCGGCAGCGCCGCACCGAATTCGCGATTGAGCGCTTCGACCGCGCGCACGATGTCGCCGGTCGCGCTGATCGCCGCCTGGGCGGTGCGGGCGGGGCTGCCCTCCAGGCCGAACACGGCCATGAAACCGTCGCCGTAGAAGGAATCGATCCGGCCGCCATGTGCGGCGATCGCCTGCGCCATCTCGTCGAAGAACCGGTTCAGCAACCCCAGCAGCTCCTGCGGCAACTGCCGCTCGGACAGTGCCGAGAAGGCCCGCAGGTCGGCGACGACGACGGTCAGGCTGCGCTTGCCTACATTGGCATCGGGCGCGATCTCACGCGTCGATCCGGCCGTCAGCCGCGAGGCCAGCAGGATCTGGACCTGCAGATCGTCGCGCGGCCGGATCTGGCAAGCCAGCCTGACCCGGTCGGGCGCCGAAATCCGGCGCAGCAGCTTGGCTTCGTTGGGGGCGGGCGGCGGCAGCTTGTCGCTGCCGTCCAGCACCAGCACGCGGCAGGTGGCGCAGCGCGCGCGGCCGCCACACAAGGCGGCATGGGGAATGCCGAAGCGCCGGAACATCTCCAGCACGGTCAGGCCCGGCGTCAGCTTGCGCACGCCGTGGCCGACGAAGCGCACCGTGATATGCCGCGTCGTCCGGACCCGGATCTCACGGATCGCGACGAAGCCGACGAAGCCGGCGACGATGCCGTAGAACCCCGTCTTCGCCCAGATTACGTTCTGGTTGAACATCGCGACCGCAGAATCGGTATAGGTTTCGGGCGGCATCACCATGAGGGCAGCCTCGCGGCCGGCCACGGCAAAGCCGATCAGCGCCAGCACGGGGATCAGGATCGCGGCAAGCAGGAACGGGTCGCGCCAGCGCGCATAGCCGTCCCGGGAGCGCAACGAGAAATGCAGCCCGATGATCCCGTGCGTCCAGACCAGCAACAGCAGCAGGCTCTGCGCCGCGGCGAGATTCGGCCAGAGCCGGCGCAGCACGGCTGGATAGCTCTCGTCGAGCTCAAACAGGGACCCCATCACACGCGTGCCGACCACATGGTCGACGAGCAGGATCGGAATCGCTAGACCGAGCGCGATCTGCACCATCTCGCGCGCCGGCATCCGGAATGTCCGCCGCTGGGCGACCCGCAGCATGGCGAACAGCGGATGCACGACCATCGCTCCGTAGAGCGCCACGGTTCCGAGCCATGAGTGCCAAAGCCAGTAACGCCATTGCTGGACGGCCGCCATCGCCTCGACACCGGCGATGCCGACGGCATGATTGACGAAATGCGTGGTCGCGAAGACCAGCAGGACCATGCCCGACGCAAAGCGGATATCGCGGCTCCATGAGGAGACCTGGTTCATACCCGCGCCGAAGCCCGATCCGGATCGATTGACTCCGGCAGTCCCCGGCAGGCTCATTCGGCCACCTGCATCATCAATGGACGTCCTCGTTGTGCAGCACGAAATCCGCCAGACGGTAGAGCCGCGCCGCCAGATCGCGCGAGAGTGCGAGGCTGAAGTCGGGGATGGTTTCGAGAAGCTCGAAGAACAGATCCTTCGGCAGCCGCAGGGTCGTCACGTCGGTCTTGGCGGTGACCTCCCCGACATAGGGCTGGCCGCACAGGATCGGCACGTCTCCGATGATGCTGCCCGTGGCGAGGCGGAAGCGCTTGCTTCGTCCGTCTGGAGCTTCGTGCGAAAGCTCGACCTCGCCCTGCAGGACGACATACACCCCGTCGGGCCGCTCCCCCTCCGCGATGATCATCGTGCCGGCGTCGAAATGGAGCTTCTCTCCCATCAGGGCGACGAGCTTGAGCCGCGGGCCCGGCAGGGAACGAAACAGCGGAAACTGCTTCAGGCAGCCGATATCCGTTTCGAGCGTCATGATCGCGCCTCCATCCGTTCGCCGACGAAGGCGGCCGGCGACGGCTCGCCCGGCTCCTCCTCGTCCCCTTCGCTGTCGCCATCCTCGAACACGCCGGCAGACCCGTTGAAGACGATCCGCTCGGAAATGCCTTTCGCCAGGGTAGCATCGCCGAGAAGAAGAAACAGCGTCATCCCGGCACAATGGTCCCGCAAACGCGCGATGATCTCCTCCGGTGCGCTGGAGCTGGCGAGCAGACCCGCGATGTCGAGGACCGCGATCTGGGGCCGCTTGATCAGAGCTTGCGCCAGCGGCACCGCAAGCTTCAGTCTGACGGGGAGATAGCGTCCCCGCGTGCCGGCATCCGTGTTGAGCCCGATCCGGTAGAGTTCGCCTTCGAGGCCGGCGCGCGCCAGAGCCGCGCGCACGATCGCCGCGACCTTCCTGCGGGCATCGGCGATGCCATAACCGATGCGGCCGAACATCAGATTGTCCCGCAGGCTCGCGCCAGGCATCACCATGGCGGGATCGTAGAAGGCGACATCGTCGCGCGCATCGGCGGGCAGATGTGCCTTGAAGCTGGCCCGCGCCCGCAGGATGCGCTGCCGCAGCCGGTCGTCGAGCAGGTTCAGCCTGTGCTTGGGCTCGACATAGCCTAGCGCCAGCGCGACGAGGTCGCGCTCCGTTTCGGGATCGAGCGGGCTTCGCATGTCGTGCTTGTCGAGGACGGAAGCGAGTTCTGACAGCCGTTCGAAATCGAGATTGGCGCCGAAGGAATAGCGCTCGAACAAGACATGGCCCTGCGGCAGGCCGGCGAAGATTTCGACGACGGTTGCGACGATGCGCGACCCGACATCGACGAGCGGCTCGATAAGCGCCTCCGCCGAGAGGATGGCATGGGCATAGGACTCGAACAGCAGGGTCTCGTTGACGAAGCGCGGCCCCATCATGGCGCCGAAGATCAGGTTCTCCGAGATCGGGGCGTTGGCGTTGTAGCGCTCGGGATCGAAGGTCTCGATCAGGCCCGCGAGCTTGCTGCGGCGCAACTCCGCAGCCACGGCCTCCCGCGCCGCGACGATCTTCTCCTTGGCTTCCTGGTTCAGGGTGGCCAGGACCTTGCCGTCGAGACCGAGTTCATAGATGTCCTCCGCGCAACCCAGAACCTCGAGCACGGCCTTGATATGAACCTCGAGCGAGGCCGCGTCGGTCAGGCCCGCACCCTCGTAATCGGTCCAGTCGTCCGAAAATACGAACGGCGTATTGCCCGAACGGATCGCCTCGACGAATCGCCGATGCTCTTCGTGGGAAACCTTGTCCGTCGATTTGGCGTTCGGCCGGCGCCGCTTCAGTGGCAGCAAGATGTTGTCGCGCAGTGTCCCGGCGATGATCTCGGCCTCGCTGCCGGCATAGCCGATCAAATGGCTCGCCTGCTCGACGGACATCCGGGAAAGATTGAACCCATCGATCATGACCCTGCCGGTATAGGCCATGGCCTGTCGCCCGAGAATGCGACCCAGCACCTCGCGGGCCCCGCCATTTGGACCGATTACGGCAACGATGCTCGGCCGTGACAAGCGCAAGGACAGTGGCGAAAGCAGGGGCTGGCCGCGATTGTCCAGCATCTGCAAGCTGTCCAGTCGGATGGCGCCGCGCTCCGGCAGCCGCCTGACCCCGTCCGCCTCGTCGAGCACCACCGATTCCTCGGTGTTGAACTGCGCGATAACCTGCTCGTATTTGATCGTCACGTCGTTGCGCTGCTGGTCCCAATCGATCAGCTCCTTGATCGGCGGCGGCAGGTCGCGATAGGCGGCGATGACGGCGACGAGCTGGCCGATGTCCAGCCGGCCCTGCAGCGCGAAGAAGCCGCCGATCGCGTAGAAGAAGAACGGCGTGATCTGCGCCAGCAGGTTGTTGAGGAACTTGACCGCGAATTTGCGCTTGTAGAGCGCGTAGCGGATGTCGAAGAGCTGCCCCAGCCGCCCGGCGATGTCCGACTGGACATAGGTCGTAGCGCCATGACCCTGGATCGTCGGCCCGGCATCGACGATCTCGCCGATGCGCCCGGCAAGCGAGCGCGAGGCGATCTGGCGCTCGCGGCCGAGTCTGAGCTGCTCCTTGCGCAGGATCGGGATGATGATCGCCTGGGCCAGCACGATCAGCAATGCGATCGACCCCAGCCAGACGCTCTGCGCCATGATGAAGACCAGCGCCGTCAGCGCCTGACTCAGCAGGAAGACCGGCTGGATGAAAGCATCGCCGACGAAGCCACCGATCGGCTCGACCTCGTCCTTGATCATGCTGGCGACCTCGGCCGGTTTGACCGCGCGAATCTCCTCCGGCCGGAAGCGCATCAGCTGGCTGAACAGATCGTAGCGCATCCGCCTGAGCATACGCTCGCCCAGAATGCCTTTGCGCAGATTGATGACGTATTTGAAGGCGCCGTTGATCAGCACGAGCACCAGGAAATAGCCGCTCAGCCCGAACAGAAGCCCGAGCTGGTTGACCTGAAAGCCCTCGAATATCTTGAAGCTCGCTCCGCCCAGAAATCCCGGCAGTTGCAGCGTCAGGTCCATCAGCGTGACGGAGGTCTTGCCGCCCTTGAACGCGCCCCCCTGGATGGCGTCGTTGACGATCCGCTTGGGCACGTCGAAGGAGGCCCAGTTGAAGGGGATCGAGACAAGGATGATCAGCAGGACGAGGATCTGCTCGCCGCGGCTCTTCTGCCAGACATAACGGAAGAGGTTGGTCTCCACCCGGCGATCCTGATGCGGCGCAAGCGACGTGGGCACCCACGCCTCGACTTGCGGCTCTTGATCTGCAGCTCTTGATCTTGCAGCACCCCTATGTGTGTCAGCTTGGCCTGCAGCGCAATGAGGGCCGGCGGCACGCTCGTTGCGTTGTCCGTCAGCGCCGCCCATGTTGCCATGACGTCACGAGGAAGGAACGATGAGGTGCTCGCGTTTCGACGGGTTGAGACGGTGGTGCCAGGCGGCAATTCTGTTCGTCGCGGCCTTCGCTGCAGCGCGTGCCCAAGGTAACGAGGCGCAGAGCCGCATTCTGGCAGACGATTTCGAGGCCGGCCATTTCGCGCCGGACGGTGGCCTGTTCTACAAGGACGGCGTCGAGCAGCGTGCCGGGCGCGTCATCTTCCAGAACCGCAACGTCCGTTCCGGCAGCACCGCGCTGACCCTGTCGGTCTCGCCGTCCTGCCGGGCGGCGACAAACGAATGCAGCGAGCGGGCCGAGGTCTGGGAAAGGCCCGAGCTGCTGGTGGGTTATGACGAGACCGTTTGGTACGGTTTCTCCCTTTTCGTGAACGACCCGGTGCCACAAGATGATGGGCGCTATGTTGTGGCGCAGTGGAAACGCGAGATCGTTCCCGGCATCGAGGGCGACTATTCGCCTTTCATGGCGCTCAGGCTTTACAAGGGCCGTCTCGGCGTCACGATCGAGACCGACCTCGTCGAGGCTTTCCCGATCGGCGGCCCAAAGCGGCCAAACGGTTGCCTGCCGGGCGAGGCGCGCGTGCTCAACCGCCCCACGGTGCGGCAGACGCGCGCATTGGTCGCGGTCGAATCGGGCATGACCGCCGACCTCTACCCAGGCTATTTCGACAGTTGCGCGCCTGGCATCATCGTGACGCGCCACGCCGACCTGCCGCCAGCCCAGAACGGCTGGATCGATTTCGTGTTTCGCTCCAGACCGGGACCTGCAGGCGACGGTCATGTCGAGATTCTGGCCGACGGCACCCACATAGCAACCGTCAAGGGCCATATCGGCCATGCCGGACCCGGGCTCGACAGGAACCAGTATTTCAAGTTCGGCCCCTACCGCGCGCCTCACTCTCAGGACTGGACCCTGACCTTCGACGATTTTCGCCGCGGGCCGCGTTGCACCGATGTCATTCGGTCGGGTCAGTGTCCGGCGGAATGAACATGTCTAAAGCCATTGGCAAGACCGTGATTTCACCATCTAGTGCCTTTGCGATACGGCATGAAACACAGCCCTTAGATCGGCGTTAGTGGCATATGGATATCTTGCGGCTCGGTGATGTGCGGATCGGCTTCTCGGTTCACGGGCTTGCCCGCGATGTCGTGAAGGGCGTTTCGCTGCGCGTTCCGGCCGGCAAGACCGTCGCGCTGGTCGGCGAATCCGGTTCCGGCAAATCGGTGATCTCGCAGGCCATCATGGGTCTGCTGCCGCGCAATGGTGGCGTGACCGGCGGCGAGATCCTGTTCCGCGACCCGCTCGCGCCCGATGTCGAGATCGACATTGCGGGACTGAAGTCGGAGGGCAAGGAGATCAGGGCCCTGCGCGGCGGCCGCATCGGCATGATCTTCCAGGAGCCGATGTCCTCGCTCTCGCCGGTGCACACCATCGGCAACCAGATCGAGGAGGCATTGCAGCTCCACCGGCCGACCGGTACGGCGCAGGCGCGCGAGTTGATCGAGGCGATGCTGAAACGCGTCGGCTTCAAGGATTCCCATCGCGCCTTCGGCTACTACCCTTTCGAGCTGTCGGGTGGCCTGCGCCAGCGTGCCATGCTCGCCATGGCGCTGATCTGCCAGCCGGCCCTGCTCATCGCCGACGAGCCCACGACTGCGCTCGACGTGACGATCCAGGCGCAGGTGCTCGATCTGATGCGCGATCTCCAGGCCGAGATGGGCATGGCGATCCTGCTGATCACCCATGATCTCGGCGTCGTCGCCAACATGGCCGACGAGGTCGTGGTGATCTACCATGGCGAGATCATGGAAAGCGGCCCGGTCGAGGACATCTTCCGCCGCCCGCGCCATCCCTATCTCAAGGCCCTGCTCAAGGCCTCTCCGCATTTCGACATGGCCGAGGGCGAGCGGCTCGTCGCTTTGCGCGAGGCGAGGGCCCGCCCCCCGGCGGCGCCGCGCGCGTCGATACCGGAGCAGCAGGCAGCTCCGCTCCTCAGCGTCCGCGACCTGCGCAAGACCTACACCACCGGCTCACGAAAATTCTTCGGCAAGGGCACACAGGCCACCGTGACCGCCGTCGATGGCGTCAGCTTCGACATCCGGCGCGGCGAATGCCTTGGACTGGTCGGCGAGAGCGGCTGCGGCAAGACCACGGTCAGCAAGATCATCATGCGCGCGGTAACGCCCGACGCCGGCGAAGTGGTGTTCGACGACGGTCGCAAGCACACCGATATCCTGGCCTTGGGAACGGAGGCGCTGCGCGACTTCCGGCCCAGGGTGCAGATGATCTTTCAGGACCCCGTCTCGTCGCTTTCGCCGCGCATGATGGTGATGAACATCCTGCGCGAGCCGCTGATCATCCACGGCCGCGGCGAGGGCCAGGACCAGATCGCCCGCGTGCGCAGCCTGATGGAGGATGTCGGGCTCGATCCGCGCTTCCTCAACCGCTATCCGCATTCCTTCTCGGGCGGGCAGCGCCAGCGCATCGGCATCGCGCGCGCGCTGGCGCTCGATCCCGACCTGATCATCTGCGACGAGCCGGTCTCGGCGCTCGACGTCTCGGTCCAGGCGCAGATCCTCAACCTGCTCAAGGACCTCCAGGCCGAGCGCGGCCTGACCTTCCTGTTCATCTCGCACAATCTCGCGGTGGTGAACTACATGGCCGACCGCATCGCCGTGATGGCCAATGGCCGCATCGTCGAGATCGCGCCGCGCCATGCCCTCTTCACCCGGCCATCTCACCCCTACACCAAGGCGCTGCTGAAATCGGTGCCCTTTGCCGATCTCGACCGCAAGCTCGACTTCAAGCTCGCAGCGCCCGGTGGGGCCTCCGACCATACCCACTGGGCAGCGGCCTTCAAGCCGCAGCCGGACGGTGCGGCCCTGACACATCTGCCGCTCGGCGACGGCCATTTCGTGCTGGCACGCCCCAATGCCGATGTCAGGGAGATCGCCTGATGAGTACGCAGGACCGCGCCGGCATCTTGGGTTTGACGCGCCGCTCGGCGCTGGCACTGGCTGGCGGCGCTACCATTGTTGCGGGATTGCCGCGCCTGGCCTTCTCCGCATCGCAGCCCGAAAAGCTGATCGACAGCCCCTTTTTCGAGCAGTTGGTCAAGGACGGCGGCCTGCCGCCGATCGAAAAACGCGTCCCCGCCCAGCCGCGAGTGATCGAAATCACGGGTGAGGGGCGCGAACCCGGCCGCCATGGCGGTACCATGCGTATGCTGATGGGCGACCAGCGCGACGTGCGCATGATGACGCTCTACGGCTATACTAGGCTCGTCGTCTATGACGAGGCGCTGAACGTCGTGCCCGACCTGCTGGAAAGCATCGACGTCCAGGACGACCGTATTTTCACGCTGCGTCTGCGGCCCGGCCATCGCTGGTCGGACGGTTCCGTCTTCACGACCGAGGATTTTCGCTACTGGTGGGAGGATGTCGCCAACAACAAGCGCCTCTTCCCCGGAGGCCCGCCGCAGGCTCTCCTCGCAGCCGGTGAAAAACCCGTCTTCGAGGTGTTGAGCCCGACCGAGGTTCGCTACAGCTGGCGTGCGCCGAATCCGGTCTTCCTGCCTTCGCTGGCGAGCGCGCAGCCGGCCTATATCTACATGCCGTCGCAATATCTGAAGCAGTTCCACGAAAAGCACGCCGACAAGGCCGACCTGAACCTGCGCATCAAGATCGCCCGGGTCCGCGACTGGGGCTCGCTGCATGAGCGGCTCTCGCGCATGTACCGGCCCGAGAACCCCGACCTGCCGACGCTCGACCCCTGGCGCGGCATCACGCCCCTGCCGGCCGAACAGTTCATCTTCCAGCGCAACGCCTATTTCCACCGCATCGACACCAATGGGCGCCAGCTCCCCTATGTCGACGAGGTCTCGCTCACGGTCGGCACGAATTCGCTGGTGCCGGCCAAGGCCGCTGCCGGCGAGGCCGACCTGCAGGCGCGTTACCTCAATTTCGAGAACTACACCTTCCTGAAGGACGCCTCGAAGCGGATGAACTTCGAGGTCAAGCTCTGGAAAAGGGCGGAGGGCGCCTATTTCGCCCTGATGCCGAACCTGAACGCGATCGACCCTGTCTGGCGCGATCTCAACCGGGATGTGCGCTACCGCCGCGCGCTCTCGGTCGCGATTAACCGCAAGGACATCAACAAGGTCATCTTCTTCGGCCTCGCCAAGGAAAGCGGCAACACGGCCTTGCCTGAAAGCCCGCTCTACGAGCCGGCACTGGCGAAGATGTGGATGCAGGACGACCGGGCGCTTGCCAACCGCCTGCTCGACGAGATCGGTCTGACGAAGCGCGACGCCGAGGGCGTGCGCCTGCTTGCCGATGGACGGCGTCTCGAATTCACCATCGAGACCGTCGGCGAACGGACCGAGGAGACCGACATCCTCGATCTGATCAAGCAGGACCTGATCGCTGTCGGCATCAAGATTTACCCGCGCTCGACGCAGCGCGACGTTTTCCGACGCCGCATTCTGGCCGGCCAGACCGTGATGTCGGCCTGGTCGGGCATGGACAACGCGCTGGTCTCGCCCGGCATGGAGCCCGATGCGCTCGCCCCGACATCCTCGGCGCAGTTCAACTGGCCGCGCTGGGGGCAGTTCCTGGAGAGTAACGGCCGCGAGGGCGAGGCACCCGACCTGCCGGAGGTGAAGGAACTGGTCCGCCTCTACAACGACTGGCGCACCAGCTCGACCAACGAGCAGCGCCGGACCATCTGGCAGACGATGCTACGCATAAACGCGGAGCAACTCTACACCATCGGCATCGTCAACGGCACGCTGCAGCCGGTCGTCGTCTCGCGCCATCTGCGCAACGTCCCCGACAAGGGCCTCTACAGCTTCGAGCCCGGCGCCTTCTTCGGCCGCTATATGCCCGACACCTTCTGGTTCGATGGCGGACAGGCCAAGAGCTGAGCGATGAAGAGCTGAGACATGCTGCTGCAATACATCCTCAAGCGCATCCTCGTGATGATCCCGACGCTACTGATCACCAGCGCCCTGATCTTCACCGTCATCAATCTGCCGGAGGGCGACTATTTCGAGACGCTCGCGGCCGAGATGCAGGCGCAGGGCGAAAAGGCCGATCTCAGCCGTATCGAGTTTCTGAAGAAGGAATACGGCTTCGACCGACCGCCGGTGGAGCGTTATTTCTGGTGGGTCACCGGCTTGCTCCAGGGCGACATGGGCTATTCCTTCGAATATCAGCGTCCGGTGCGCGAGATCGTCGGAGACAGGCTGATCCTGACCATGGTGGTCTCTTTCGTCACCATCATCTTCACCTGGCTCGTCGCCTTCCCGATCGGCATCTATTCGGCCACGCACCAGTACAGCTGGGGCGATTACGGCCTGACCTTCCTCGGCCTGATCGGTCTCGCCGTGCCGCATTTCCTGCTGGCGCTGGTCTTTCTCTACACCGCCAATGTCTGGTTCGGCACCTCGATCGGCGGGCTCGTCGATCCGCAATATCTCAACCAGCCGATGAGCTGGGCCAAGCTCAAATCCGTGCTCGAACATCTCTGGATCCCGGTCATCATCATCGGCGCCGGCGGCACGGCGGGCATGATCCGTTCGGTCCGCGCCAATCTGCTCGACGAGTTGCAGAAGCAGTACTACGTCACTGCCCGCGCCAAGGGTCTGCCGCCCGGCAAGGCGCTGCGCAAATACCCGCTGCGCATGTCGCTGAACTTCTTCGTCTCCGATATCGGCGACATCCTGCCCTCGATCGTCTCCGGCGCCGAGATCGTCGCGATCGTGCTCTCGCTCCAGACGACCGGGCCGCTGCTGATCCGCGCGCTGCAGAGCCAGGACATGTATCTCGCCGGCTCCTTCCTGATGTTCCTGTCATTCCTGACGGTGATCGGCGTGCTGATCTCCGACATCGCGCTGGCGATCCTCGACCCGCGCATCCGGCTGCAGGGAGCGGCGACCAAGTGACCACCGCCGCGACGACCACTCTGCCGCCGGACGGCGCTCCGCTGCCGCATACGGCCTCCACGGCTCCGTTCGAGCCCTATGCCGTCGATGCGATGACGCCCGAGCAGGAGCGGGTCTATCTCGCCTCGCAATGGCAGCTAATGTGGTGGAAGTTCCGCAAGCACCGGCTCGCGGTGATCTCCGGCATCGTCATCCTCGTGATCTACGCGATGGCCGCCTTCGCCGAATTCCTGGCCCCCTATCACTACACGACGCGCAACACCGACTTCATTCGCGCGCCCCGGCAGGCGGTCCACCTCTTCCACGAGGGCAGCCTCGTCGGTCCGTTCGTCTACCCTTACGTCCAGCGCCTCAACATGGAGAACCTGAAGCGGGAATACGAAGTCGACACCACGCGGCCGCAGAAGTTGCGCTTCTTCTGCCGGGGCGATTCCTACGAGTTCTGGGGCCTGACCCCAGGGAATCTGCACCTGTTCTGCGCCCCTGAGGGAGGAACTGCCTTCCTGCTTGGGTCCGACCGGCTCGGCCGCGACATGCT
The DNA here is from genome assembly GCF_001562255.1 of Bosea sp. PAMC 26642. Lineage (NCBI taxonomy): Bacteria > Pseudomonadati > Pseudomonadota > Alphaproteobacteria > Hyphomicrobiales > Alloboseaceae > Allobosea > Allobosea sp. PAMC 26642. Next base: position 3,677,606 of record NZ_CP014301.1, read on the forward strand.
CTCGCGCATTCTCTATGGCGGCCGCATCTCGCTCTCGATCGGCCTGCTCGGCGTCTTCGTCTCCTTCGTGCTCGGGGTCATCATCGGCGGCATTGCCGGCTATTATGGCGGCAAGGTCGATCTCGTCGTCCAGCGCCTGATCGAGATCGTGCAGTCTTTGCCCCATATCCCGCTCTGGTTGGCGCTGGCATCGATCATGCCGCCCTCCTGGAGCCCGATTGTCGTCTATTTCGGCATCACGGTGATTCTGGGCCTGATGGACTGGACCGGGCTCGCCCGCGCGGTCCGCTCGAAGCTGCTGTCGCTGCGCGAGGAGGATTATGTCGTCGCAGCGCAACTGATGGGCGCAAAACCCGCCCGCATCATCGGCCTGCACCTGATCCCGGGCTTCATGAGCCACCTCATTGCCTCAGCCACGATCACCATCCCCAAGACGATCCTGGGCGAGACGGCGCTAAGCTTCCTGGGACTGGGCCTGCGCCCGCCGATCACCAGCTGGGGCGTGATGCTCAACGAGGCGCAGAACATCAACGTGGTGGCGCTCTATCCCTGGCTGCTCTATCCATGCGTTCCGGTGATCCTGATCATCCTGGCCTTCAACTTCCTCGGCGACGGCCTGCGCGATGCGGCCGACCCGTATCGCTGAGCGCCCTCGCCACCACGACGAACGCTGACCGGTGCGCATTGCCTTTCACACCACGCTGAACGATTTCGACGACGGCCGCATTTCCGGCGACCGGCGCATGGCGAGGCAGCTCGTGGCGGTGCTGCGACGGCTTGGCCATGAGGTCACGCCGCTTGCAGCGGCACGCACTTATATGCACGAGCCCGACGCCACCGACCTAGCCGCGAAACAGGAAGCAGCCACCTTGCAAGTCGAGGCGATGCTCGCGGGCTGGCACGACGGTTCGCAGGCCCCGAACCTCTGGTTCACCTATCACCACTATTACAAAGCGCCCGACCTGCTCGGACCGGCGATCACGCAGCGTCTCGGCATTCCTTATGTCGTCGCGGAAGCCAGCGATTCCGCACGACGCGCGGAGGGCGAATGGGCGCAGCATGTCGCCCTCGCCCGAACGGGATTTCCAAAAGCCGCCGTGCATTTCTATTTCACCGAGCGTGACCGCAAGGGCGTGGAACCATGGTGCGGGCCAAAGACACGCTTCATCGCGCTACCGCCCTTCATCGACATCACGAGCCTCCCGCAGCCGACCCGCGCTGAGCACCACGAGCCGCATCTCGTCGCGGTCGCGATGATGCGGCCGGGCAACAAGCATGAGAGCTACCAGTCGCTTGCACGCATCCTCGCGACGCTGGCGGATCGCCCCTGGCGCCTGACACTGATCGGCGACGGCGCGATGCGGAGAGACATCGAGGCGGATTTCGCGCAGTTCGCGCCGGGCCGCGTGACCTTCCGCGGCGTCCTCGACGCGGCTGCAATCGCGGCCATGCTCGCCGACGGCGATGTTTTCGTCTGGCCCGGCCTGCGCGAGGCCTATGGACTGGTCTATCTCGAAGCCCAGGCTGCGGGCCTCCCCGTCGTCGCCTTCGACAGCGGTGGTGTCCCGGCCACCGTCAAGCGCGGCATCACCGCCTTCCTCGAACCGTCCGGCGACGAGGCCGCTTTCGCCGGATCACTCCGCCGCCTCCTCGACGACGCGACGCTGCGCCGGCGGATGGGCGCGGCGGCCAGCAACTTCGTCCGCACCGAGCGTGATTTCGGCCGGGCGCAGGAGATCGTCGCGCAGGGTCTCGCACTGGCCTGCGAAGCAAGGACCGAGGCATGACGGACGCGATCTGGCAGCCGCTGTTTGCCGAACTCGACCGCTGGAGCGCGGCCGGCCGGACCGTCCGGCTCTGGCTGCGCGACGACGACGCCATCGCACCGAGCCCCGCTTTGACGCGGCTGGCACGCCTCAGCGAAACCTTCGACATCGCTATTCTGCTGGCCGTAATCCCGCTGCTGGCCCAACCCGCTCTGCCGCGCGAACTGCGCGCGATGCCGCGCCTTCTTCCCTGTCAGCATGGCTGCCGCCACAAGAACCACGCCCCTCCCGGCGGCAAGAAATCGGAATTCGGCCGCGACCGGCCGGACACCATCATTCGCGCTGACATCGCAGCAGCCCGGCAGCGGCTGGACGACCTCTTCGGCCCAGCCCGGCTGCCCGTCTTCGTGCCGCCCTGGAACCGGATCGACCCGGCGGTCGCCGCAGCGCTGCCGGCACTGGGCTTCACCGGCCTGTCCTGCTTCCGCGATTTCACGCTCGGTGCGACTGGCGGACCCGTCCTCGCCAACACCCATATCGACGTCATGGACTGGCAAGGCGGGCGCATCGGGCGGCAGGCACCGGAGGTGATTACGGAAATCTGCGCCACACTCGCAGCAAGACGCCAGGATAGCACCGACGACCGGCTCGGTGTCCTGCTGCATCACCGCGACCACGACGATACTGTCTGGAATTTCCTCGACGGGGTGCTGAGAGTGATCCGAGATCACCGGGCCATAGCGCTGACCGATCCGCAAGATTTGTTTCCACCAGCCGAGACTATGGCGACTGGCTCGTAGCGGCCGCAAAAGCAGCCGTTACCACTCGCGATGGGCTTGGATCGGCCCGCACGCCACGCTATGGTAACCATGCGTATTCCAAGGTGCACTCGTCCTCCAAGAGGCCGGCTGGCCCTTCCGCGGAGGTCGACGCCAGATGCCCTTCAATGTCGTCGATCTCGGCGCCGACCGCGCGCCGCGCAGCCCCCATGCGCCGCGCGTCCTGATCTACAGCCACGATACCTTCGGACTCGGCCATATCCGGCGCTGCCGCGCGATCGCCAATTCGCTGGTCGCGAGTTACCCACATATATCAGTGATCATCGTCTCCGGCTCGTCGGTGATCTCGAGTTTCCAGTTCGGTGACGGCGTCGATTATGTCCGCATTCCCGGCGTCGAGAAGCAGAGCGACGGCCGCTACGGCCCCCACCATCTCAACCTCGATCTCAACGACACGATCCGACTGCGCACCGACATCATCAAGCAGGTCGTGCTGTCCTTCGACCCCGACATCGTCATCGTCGACAAGGAGCCGGTCGGCCTGCGCGGCGAACTGGTGCCGTCGCTGGAGATCCTGAAGCGACGCGGCGCCCGCATCGTGCTCGGCCTGCGCGACGTGCTCGACGAGCCCGCCAAGCTGTACGAGGAATGGCGCCAGAGCGGTGCGCTCGAGGCCCTGACCGGCATCTATGACGACATCTTCGTCTACGGTCTGGAGAACATCTACCAGCCTCTGGCGGGCCTGCCAGACCAGCATCTCTTCGCCGACAAGGTCCGCTACACCGGCTATCTCAAGCGCGCCGTGCCGAGCCCGATGCCGCCCAACCGCTATCCGCGCATCACCAAGGGACCGTTCATCCTGGTGACGCCGGGCGGCGGCGGCGATGGTGCGGGCGTCATCGACTGGGTGATCTCCGCCTATGAGGCCGACCCGACCATCCCTTTGCCTGCGCTGATCGTCTTCGGACCCTTCATGTCGCGCGAGCGCCGCAAGGAGTTCGCCGAGCGCATCGCCAAGCAGCCGAAGCTGGAAAGTCTCGGCTTCGAGCCCCGTCTCGAACTGCTGATGAACCGGGCTCATTGCGTCGTCGCCATGGGCGGCTACAACACCTTCTGTGAGATCCTCTCCTTCGACAAGCCGGCCCTGATCGTGCCGCGCGTCAAGCCGCGGCTCGAACAGGCGATCCGCGCCGAGCGCGCCGACGAGCTCCGCCTGATCGACGTGCTGCATGATCCGGCGCAGAATGACGAAGGCGAGCGCGATCCCCATGTCATGGCCGCGGCGCTGCACACCTTGCCGAAGCGCGTACCGCCCTCGCAGGCCTTCGTGCCGAACTTGCTCGACGGCCTACCCGCGATCAACCGCGCGCTCGCCGACGACCTATCAATGCCCGTGCGCAGCCGGGCCCTGGCGCAAAACGCAGCGCTCGGAAGCTGAGGGCGCGGCCGCAGGCACAACCGCGGCCACATGGACAACGAAGAATAATCTCCTCAATATATCACGGAGACGATGCGACCCTGTCGCAGGCGCCCTGTCGGACGGGAGATTTTCGTGACGGCCCTTCATTTCAAGAATTTTGCTCTGCTCGAGCCCGACCATGGCGAGCGCCGTATGGGTTACGAACTTCTCGTCGAAGGACAGACCATCCGAGAACTCTCCGAGACGCCGATCAAGGCCGGCAAGGCCGACGTGATCGATTGCGGCGGGCGCACGCTGATGCCGGGGCTGATCGACAGCCACGTCCATGTCTTCCTCTCCGAGGTCTACATCCGCTCGCTGGAGAGCATGCCGCTGACCCTGATGACGGCGCGTGCGATCGGGCTGATGAAGGGCATGATCGACCGCGGCTTCACAACGGTGCGCGACACCGGCGGCGCCGACTGGGGCATTAAGGAGGCGGTCGACAAGGGTGATGTCGCCGCCGCGCCACGCCTGTTCATCGCCGGTGCCGCGATCGGCCCGACCGGCGGCCATAGCGACCCGCGCCGCCGCACCGATTTCGGCGCCCGCTGCCATTGCTGCAACGCGATGGCCTATACGATGAACGTCTCCGACGGCGTCTCCTCGGTGAAGAAGTCGGTCCGCGAGCAGATGCGGCTCGGCGCCGACCATATCAAGATCATGATGTCGGGCGGCGTCGCCTCGCCCTACGACCCGCTCGACTCGATGCAGTTCAGCGTCGACGAGGTCCAGACGGCCGTCGAGGAGGCAAAGGCTTTCGGCCGCTATGTCTGCGCCCATGCCTATACGCCCGAGGCCATCACGCGGGCTGCCCAATGCGGCGTCCGCGCGATCGAGCATGGAAACCTTATCGACGACGCCTCGGCCAAGCTGATGGCCGAGAACAACATGTTCCTGACCGCCAATCTCGTCGCCTATTACGCGATGAAGGAGCGCGCTTCCGAATTCGGCATGACCGGCGACATGCTCGCCAAGAACGACCTCGTCATCGACGGCGGCCTGCGCTCGCTGGAAATCTGCAAGCGTGCCGGCGTGCCCGTCGCCTATGGCTCCGACCTGCTCGGCCAGCTCCAGGTCGAGCAGTCGCGCGAGTTCCTGCTGCGCCGCGAGGTCCTCTCCCCGATCGAGATCATCCGCTCGGCCACGACGATCGGAGCCCAGTTGCTCCGCATGGAAGGCAAGCTTGGCACGCTCCGTGCTGGGGCCTTCGCCGACATGATCCTGATCGATGGCGATCCGCTGACGGACCTTGGCCTGTTCCAGGGCCAGGGCAAGCATCTGGCGATGATCATGAAGGGCGGCGCGTTCCACAAGAACACGCTGCATTAAGGGATTCGAGTTCTGCCATGGAAACACGCCCTCATCCCGGACAAGCGGTGCAGCCGCGCAGATCCGGGATCCATCCTGGAGCACAGAATTGCGCGATGATGGATCCCGGATCTCCGCTTCTCTGCGTCCGGGATGACGGCGTTTGGTGTAGCGTGGATGGGGAAGCGGCATGACCGCCGCCGCTCGCCCGAGCTTCGGACGCATCGCGCTGAACGGCGCGGCGGGGTTGTCGCTGCTGTTCATCCTGTTGCCGCTGATCTTCGTCACCTGGCTCGCCTTCTTCCGGCAGGAGATCCCGTCCTTCCCACCCGAAGGCTATTCGCTGAAATGGTTCGCGGCTGCCGCCAACAACAAGCCCTTCATCGACGGCTTCATCCTCAGCCTGCAGGTTGGCGTGATCGCGACGCTGATCGGGCTTGCGCTCGGCGTACCGGCGAGCCTGGCCCTGGTCCGCCACCGCATCGTGCTCGGTCCGGCCGTCAACACGCTGCTGCTGCTGCCGCTGGTGATGCCGGGCATCGTGCTCGGCACGGCGAGCTACGTCTTCCAGATCGAGACCGAGATCGCCACCGGCCTGCCGGTGATGGGCTCGCTCGGCGGGCTCATCGCCGCCCATACCCTGGTGGTCATCCCCTGGGTCGTGCGTCTCGTCACGGCGAGCCTCGTCGGCTTCGACCGCACGATCGAGGAAGCCGCCCAGAACCTCGGCGCCGGCCCCCTCACCACCTTTTGGCGCGTGACCCTGCCGAGCATCCGGCCGGGCCTGGTCGCGGCCGGCCTGTTCGGCTTCGTCACCTCCTTCGGCAATCTGGAGATGAGCCTGTTCCTGGTCGGACCGGGCCGGACCACCTTGCCGATCGCGATCCTGCAATATCTCGAATGGAAGATCGATCCCACGGTGGCCGCGGCCTCCCTGATCCAGATCGTCCTGATCGGCGTGGCGATGGTCGTCACGGATCGTTACGTCAAGCTGAGCCGGGTGGTCTGAAACGATGGCAAGGCTTTAACCATGGCAAGGCTTTCGATCGAGCATCTCCGCAAGAGCTATGGCGACCTCACCGTCGTCGACGACGTCACCATCGACATTGCAGACGGCGAGTTCCTCGTGCTGCTCGGCCCCTCGGGCTGCGGCAAGACCACGACCTTGCGCATGGTTGCGGGCTTCATCCCGCCCAGCGCCGGCAAGCTCACCATCGGCGCCCGCGACGTCACCGGCCTGCCGCCCTGGAAGCGCGATTGCGGCCTCGTCTTTCAGAGCTATGCGCTCTTTCCTCATATGAGCGTCGCCGAGAACGTCGCCTTCGGGCTGGAGATGCGCAAGGTGCCGCAGGCCGAACGCGCCGTCCGCGTGGCCGAGGCGCTTCGTCTGGTGCAGTTGACCGGCCTCGACGGGCGCTATCCGCGCCAACTGTCGGGCGGCCAGCAGCAGCGCGTGGCGCTGGCGCGCGCGCTCGCCATGGAGCCCGACGTGCTCCTGCTCGACGAACCGCTCTCCAACCTCGACGCCAAGCTCCGTCAGGAGGTCCGCGTCGAAATCCGCGATCTCCAGCGCAAGCTCGGCCTGACCACGATCATGGTCACCCACGACCAGGAGGAGGCCCTGACCATGGCCGACCGTCTCGTCGTCATGGAAAAGGGCAAGGTCCGCCAGATCGGCACCCAGCGCGAACTCTACGAGAAGCCGGCCGATCGCTTCGTCGCCGGCTTCATCGGCCGCAGCGCCTTCCTCGACGGCGAGATTGCGACGCCCGGCCGCTTCCGCACCCAAGGCGGTCTCGACATCGCCTGCACGGCAGCGACCGGCACCGGCCCGGCGACGCTTGCTTTGCGGCCGGAGCGGATCGCGATCGGCGGCGAGGCGGACGGCCTGCCCAACCGCTACGACGCGAGAGTCGAACACGCCTCCTATCTCGGCGCACTGCTCGACATCGATGTCAGCCTGTCCGAGCATGACCGGATGCTGCTGCAGATCCCGAACCGGGCCGGCTACGCCGAGCCCGCGCCGGGCGACACCATCGCGATCGGCTGGGCCCAGGATGCCGGGCTCGTCTATCCGCGCGAAGCATGACGCTCGATCGGGCGTCCAATCAGGGGAGAACCACCATGACATCCATTCACAGGCGCAATCTGCTCAAGGGCGCGGCCGCCGCGACGCTGCTTCCGACGCTCGGTGGGGCCGCATCGGCACAGGCGGCCGGCAAGGTCGTGGTCGGCACCTGGGGCGGCGACTACGCCCGGCTGCTGAACAAGAACATCGACGAGCCGATCCTCAAGCCCAAGGGTCTGGAGATCGTTCAGGATCAGGCCGGCGACGCTCCGCGCCGCGCCAAGATGGTCGCCGAGCGCCGCCTGCCGCGCGGCACGGTCGATATCCAGGGTCTCTCGGCCGCCAACATGTTCGAGATGAACGAGGCGGGCGTGATCGAGACGCTCGACTACAGCAAGATCCCCAACGCCAAGAACCTGCTGCCGGCGATGAAGTACCCCTACGGCGTCGGGCACATCTATTCCGGCAACGTCGTCATCTACAATCCCAAGCTGATCTCGCCGGCCCCGACCGGCTTCAAGGACTGGCTCGACCCCAAGCACGGCAACAAGATCGGCTTCATCGACATCCAGTACCAGTCGATCATGATCGCAGCCTCCATGGCCGCGACCGGCGGCAAGGACATGAACGATCTCGATAAGGCCAAGGAGGTCCTGATGGCCGTCAAGAAAGCCGGCGGCCGGGTCTACCCGACCAACGAAGCCTTCGCCGCCGCGATGAAGAACGAGGAGATCGGCATCAGCGCGATCTGGAAGGCCCGCGTCGTCCAGTGGCAGAACGCCGGCATTCCCTGCGAGGCCGTCTCTCCGGTCGAGGGCATCCCGGCCTATGTCTCGGGCTTCGTCATCCAGAAGAACGCGCCCAACAAGGACAATGCCTACGCTTACATGAACGCGATGCTGGAGAAGGCGCCGCAGGAGGCCTTCGCGGTCGACATGGGCTATAACGGCACCGTCACCGGCCTCAACGTCGCCCCCGACCTGCAGAAGCGCATCGGCTTCACGCCCGAAGAAGAGAAGACCCTGAAGGACCTCGACTACGCCTTCCTCGCCAAGAACGACTCGGCGATGAAGGAGTGGTGGGACAAGGTCTTCAAGGCGTGATGCACATCTGTCATTCCGGGGCGCTGCGCAGCAGCGAACCCGGAACCCACGACCGGGCGAGACCTGGACCACCCGCGTCCGGACACGCTCGCCCGGTCGTGGGTTCCGGGTTCATCGCTGCGCGATGCCCCGGATGACAAGGGTGCGGCCATGACCACCACCGTCCCCGAACCCGTCGCAGGCGCGCGCACCGGGCTTGCCGGCGCGCTCGTCGTGCCCGCCACGCTCTTCGTCGCGATCGGACTGCTGGGCCCGATCGCGATCCTGTTCCGCTACTCGCTGAACCAGTTCATCCCCGGCCAGTTCATGGTCGACGGGCTGGTGATCGACAACTACGTCAAGTTCTTCACCGACAGCTATTACCTCAACGTGCTGGCGCGCACGGTGAAGGTCGCCGTGATCTGCACGGTCGTCTGTCTGATCATGGGCTTCCCGCTCGCTTATGTGCTGGCGCGCATGGAAAGCCGCTTCAAGAACCTGCTGATCATGCTGGTCGTCCTGCCGCTCTTCGTCGGCAACGCGGTACGTGCGGCGGGCTGGATGACGGCCTTCGGCAGCAGGGGCGCGCTCAACGCCTCGCTTATGGGGCTGGGTCTGATCGATCAGCCGCTGGAGATCATGTACACCGAGAACGCGGTGCTGATCGGCATCATCGCGGTCAACCTGCCCTTTATGGTTCTGACGCTGCAGAGCGTCATCGAAGGCATCCCGCGCAATGTCGAGGAGGCGGCGTTCAGCCTCGGCGCCGGCCCCGCCGCGATGTTTCGCCGCGTGCTCTGGCCGCTGGCTTTGCCGGGTATTCTCGCCGGCACGATCCTGACCTTCATCCTGGCGATGAACGCCTATGCGACGCCGGTCCTGCTCGGCGGCCCTAAATTCCAGATGATGGGTCCGCTCGTCTACGGCCAGTTCGCCCAGCAGAACAACTGGCCCTTCGGCGGCGCGATCTCCTTCATCCTGATGACGGCGACCATCCTGTTGACGGTCGCGGCCAATCTGATCGTGCAGCGGCGCTATCGCTGAGACGCGGACTCGCCAAGTCGCTCTCCCCGCACTATCTCGTTCCCATGACGCTTTCCGGTTCAATCGTCCCCATCGCGGTCGGCGCGGTCGCCGTTGTGCTGCTGCTCGGGCTGTTCAACATGCTGCGCGGCGGCAGCGCCAGCACCTCGCAGAACCTGATGCGCCTGCGGGTGGTCCTGCAATTCGTCGCGATCCTGGTCATTGTCGGCGTGCTCTGGTGGCGCGGCGGCTGAGTTGTCAGAGCAATCGGGCATTCTTCTAAATAATTGAAATGGAACGCTTTTCGACGCCACAATAACGCCTGTGGCGATCTCGGCCGTAATGCAGCCACATTGTCGACACGAGTCTGAGGTCTTGGTTAAGTCCCGCCGCCGACAAGATGATCAAGTTTGCCCATGTTTCGCGTCGCGTTGCTGCTCCTTGCCGGTAGTCTGATTGCTTCGCCGGTCGCGGCGCAGTCTCAGCCGCTCCCGGCCGGGGTATCCAGCTACGCACCTGCATCCAATACCCCTGTCCCGTCCTGGGAGGCGCGGATTGGCGCCGCCGTAGCAAATCCCGGCGGCCGCGAAAGTGGGCTGCTGAATTTCAGCGGCGAGATCGTGACGCCGCGTCCGATCACCCTAACCGACCGCTTCGCCAACGCCTTCGTCCCACGCTTCCATCTCGGCTCGAGCGCCAATTTCAACGGCACGCGTTACGCCTATGCCGGCGCGACATGGACGGCCGATCTGTCGAAGGTCGTCTTCGTCGAGGCCAGCCTCGGCGCGGCTCTCAACGACGGCAAGACCGGCGCCGTCATCCCCGAGAACCGCCTGAATGTCGGCTGCAATGCCGGAACGCGCGAAGCCGCGGCGCTCGGCGTCAGGTTGAGCGACCGCTGGAGCCTGGTTGCCACGCTGGAGCATTTCAGCGCCGCCGGCTGCTCCGACCGCGACAAGCTCCGCGGCCCCGCCAATCTCGGCGCGAAGCTCGGCTACACCTTCTAGGAACGCGCCTGCCCGGCCCTTCCGTTCCGACCGCGCCGCGCTATAACGCGCTCATGGTCAAGCTCAACCGCATCTACACCCGCACCGGCGACGATGGCAGCACGGGCCTCACCACCGGGCCGCGCCGGCCGAAATTCGATTTGCGCGTCGCAGCCTACGGCACGGTCGATGAGACCAACTCCTGCATCGGCCTCGCCCGGCTCCACGCCGCCACCGAGGCCGCAGATCTCGACGCCATGCTCGGCCGCATCAGCAACGACCTGTTCGATCTCGGAGCCGACCTCTCGACGCCCGACACAGGCGAGGCGATGGCGTTCGAGCCCCTGCGCATCGTCCAGGCCCAGGTCGACCGCATCGAGGCCGAGATCGACCGGCTCAACGGCGAACTCGCGCCGCTGCGCTCCTTCGTGCTGCCCGGAGGAACACCGGCCGCCACCTATCTCCATCTGGCACGAACCGTCAGCCGCCGTGCCGAGCGCCTGATGGTCGAACTGTCCCACACCGAAGGCGAGACGGTCGGCGGTCCGGCGCTGAAATACATCAACCGCCTCTCCGATTTTCTCTTCGTCGCCTCCCGCTATCTCAACGCCAGGGCCGGGGGCGACGTGCTCTGGGTGCCCGGTCAGAACCGCTGAGGTCGGCGATGTTCGTGCCGCTGCATGATGGCGTGCCGCTGCGCTTCATGCGCGCGCCCTATGTCACCTATGTGCTGATCAGCCTTTGCATCGCGCTCTACCTCACGATCACGCTGCGGCAGAGCGAAGCAGGCCAGATCGCGGTAGCTGCCGGCTTCGGCCTGATCCCCTCGGTCTTGTTCGGCGCAGCCCAGCTGCCGCTCGATCTGGTTCAGGCGCCCAGCTGGCTCACGCTTTTCAGCAACATCTTCCTGCATGCGAGTTTCGCGCATCTTGCCGGCAACATGCTCTTTCTCTGGGTCTTCGGCGACAATGTCGAGGACGCCATGGGCCATGCACGTTTCCTGCTGTTCTTCGTGCTCTGCGGGCTCGCCGGCTCCCTGCTCCATGCCGTGGTGAACCCCGCCTCCGACCAGCCGTTGATCGGCGCCTCGGGCGCGATCTCCGGTGCGATCGTCTCCTATTTGATGCTCTATCCGAAGGTCCGGATCTGGGGGCTCGCCTTCAACTGGATTCCCGTCCACATCAGCGCGCTTTACGCCATCGGCGCCTGGATCCTGTTCCAGCTTGTCGCGGCCTTTCTCGATCCGCAGGGCCATGTCGGCTGGTGGGCCCATCTCGGCGGGTTGGGTGCAGGGGCTGCGCTGACGCCGATCTTCATCCATCGCGGCGTGGCGCTGTTCGGGCGCCCGAGACCGGGATGAATCGCACGGCCAAAGCAGCGTGCCCGCGACTTTGGCGGCGTTGACAAGCGCAAACGGGCGTCGCTACGGTCCGTCCGCATTCCAGCCGAGAGCCGCGATGCCGTATTCCAGCCATCAACGCGGCGCGGCTTCGAACTCACCTCTCCGTCAACGGTGAAGCGACGATGAAGATCCTGGTGCCCGTCAAGCGGGTTGTCGATTACAATGTGAAGATCCGCGTCAAGGCGGACGGTTCGGGCGTCGAGCTCGCCAACGTCAAGATGTCGATGAATCCCTTCGACGAGATCGCGGTCGAAGAGGCGCTGCGCCTGCGCGAAGCCGGCAAGGCGACCGAGGTCGTGGTGGTCTCGATCGGCCCGGCCCAGGCCGCCGAGACGATCCGCACCGGCCTCGCCATGGGCGCCGATCGCGGCATCCTGGTGAAGGTCGATGGCACGGTCGAGCCGCTCGCCGTCGCCAAGCTCCTGAAGAAGCTGGTCGAGCAGGAGAGTCCGCAGCTTGTCATCCTTGGCAAGCAGGCGATCGACGACGACTGCAACCAGACCGGCCAGATGCTCGCTGCTTTGCTCGGCTGGCCGCAGGGCACCTTCGCCTCCAAGGTTTCGCTGGAGAGCGACAGCGTCGACGTCACCCGCGAAGTCGATGGCGGCCTGCAGACCGTCTCGCTGAAGCTGCCGGCGATCGTCACCACCGATCTGCGCCTGAACGAGCCGCGCTATGCCTCGCTGCCCAACATCATGAAGGCCAAGAAGAAGCCGCTCGACGAGACCTCGGCCGAGGCGCTCGGCGTCGATATCGCGCCGCGCCTGAAAGTGCTGAAGACGACCGAGCCGCCCGGCCGCTCGGCCGGCGTCAAGGTTGCCTCGGTTGCCGAACTGGTTTCCAAGCTCAAGAACGAAGCGGGAGTGCTGTGATGGCCACGCTGCTGATTGCAGAACACGACAACGCCACCGTCAAGGACGCCACCAACAAGGCGCTGACGGCGGCCAAGGCCCTGGGCGCGCCCATCCACATTCTGGTCGCCGGCGAAGGCGCCAAGGCCGCAGCCGATGCCGCAGCCAAGCTCGACGGCGTCGAGAAGGTGCTGCTGGCCGATGCCGCGATCTACGGCCACAACCTCGCCGAGCCGCTGGCTGCACTCGTTGCCAAGCTCGCCGAGGGCTATGACGCGATCGTCGCGCCCTCGACCACGACCGGCAAGAACGTCCTGCCGCGCGTCGCGGCCCTGCTCGACGTGATGCAGATCTCCGACGTGATCAAGGTCGTCTCGCCCGACACCTTCGAGCGCCCGGTCTATGCTGGCAACGCCATCCAGACCGTGCAGTCGTCGGAAGCCAAGAAACTGATGACGATCCGGACCGCCTCCTTCCAGGCGACAGGAGAAGGCGGCTCGGCCACGGTCGAATCCATCGCCACAGGCGAAGATCCCGGCCTCTCCACATTCAAGGGCGAGGAGGTCGCGAAATCCGATCGTCCGGAACTCGCCTCGGCCAAGATCATCGTCTCGGGGGGCCGCGCACTGGCCTCGGCGGAGAACTTCACCAAGGTAATCGAGCCCGTCGCCGACAAGCTGGGCGCCGCCATGGGCGCCTCGCGCGCGGCTGTCGATGCCGGATACGCCCCCAATGACTGGCAGGTCGGCCAGACCGGCAAGGTCGTGGCGCCCGACCTCTACGTCGCGGTCGGCATCTCCGGCGCGATCCAGCATCTCGCCGGGATGAAGGACTCGAAGGTCATCGTCGCGATCAACAAGGATGAGGAAGCCCCGATCTTCCAGATCGCCGATTACGGCCTCGTCGGCGACCTCTTCACGATCATGCCCGAACTCGAAGCCGAACTCGCCAAGATCGGTCGCTGACAAGCGGCAAGGCCTGAGCCTAATATCCGGGTCGCCGCATGAGGCGGCCCGCGTCGGCTCCGGATCGGGGGCGGCGCCACAAGAGATGGATCAACACATGTCGGACCAGGCGATCAGGACGATCGGCATCATCGGCGCAGGCCAAATGGGCAACGGCATTGCTCATGTCGCCGCCGTTGCCGGCTTCGAGGTCAGGCTGCACGACGTCGCCGAGGAGCGCATCAAGATCGCGCTCGCGACCATCGACGGCAACATGGCCCGGCAGGTCGCCAAGGGCGCCATCGGCGACGAGATCCGCCGCGACGCCATGGCCAAGATCGTCGCCGCGCCCAAGCTCGAAGGCCTCGCCGATTGCGACCTCGTCATCGAGGCCGCGACCGAAAGCGAGGAGACCAAGCGCAAGATCTTCACCGCCGTCTGCCAGCACATCAAGCCCGAGGCGATGCTGGCCTCCAACACCTCCTCGATCTCGATCACCCGGCTTGCCGCCGCGACCGACCGGCCCGAGCGCTTCATCGGCATCCATTTCATGAACCCCGTGCCGCTGATGCAGCTCGTCGAGCTGATCCGCGGCATCGCCACCGACGACCAGACCTTCGAGCTCGCCCGCGAATTCGTCGGCAAGCTGCACAAGACCGTCTCAGTCTCCGAAGATTTTCCCGCCTTCATCGTCAACCGCATCCTGCTGCCGATGATCAATGAAGCGGTCTACACGCTCTATGAGGGCGTCGGCTCGGTCGATGCGATCGACACCGCTATGAAGCTTGGCGCCAACCACCCGATGGGCCCGCTCCAGCTTGCCGACTTCATCGGCCTCGATACCTGCCTCTCGGTGATGCAGGTGCTGCATGACGGGCTGGCGGACTCAAAGTACCGCCCCTGCCCGCTGCTGGTAAAATATGTCGAGGCCGGCTGGCTTGGCCGCAAGACCAAGCGCGGCTTCTACGACTATCGCGGCGAGAAGCCGGTTCCGACGCGGTAGATCGAGGTAGCCATCAATCTAAGGCGGCGTCATCCCGGGCAAGCGTAGCGCAGACCCGGGATCATCGTAGAGCGCCGTCAAGCCTTATGATGGATCCCGGATCGGCGCGGCTTCGCCGCTTGTCCGGAATGACGCCGCCGGGATTGGCTACCACCGCGCTGAAACATTCCCTGCAGGCTCGGCAAGCGCTGATGCCGCATCCCCTTCACATTCCTGTCGTCTCGCGCTTACATTGATTCACGGCGGGCTTGAGTCCCGTCCAGATCAGCGGAGGTGCGGCGGATTTGACGGCGCATGTGATGCATCCGATGGCGTCGCCGGACGGCTGTCCGGCCTTGGTGCTCAATGCCGATTTTCGGCCCTTGAGCTACTATCCCCTGTCGCTCTGGAGCTGGCAGGACGCGATCAAGGCGGTCTTCATGGACCGCGTCAACATCGTCTCCGAATACGATACGATCGTCCGCAGCCCGAGCTTCAATATGAAGCTGCCCTCGGTCGTGTCGCTGAAAACCTATATCAAGCCCTCGCGCACGCCGGCCTTCACGCGCTTCAACGTCTTCCTGCGCGACCGCTTCTCCTGTCAGTACTGCACCTCGCGCGAAGACCTGACCTTCGACCACGTCGTCCCGCGCTCCAAGGGCGGCCTGACGACCTGGGAGAACGTCGTCGCGGCCTGCTCCCCCTGCAATCTGCGCAAGGGCGACAAGATGCCGGCGGCGGTCGACATGTTCCCGATGCAGAAAGCCTACGCGCCGACGGTCAACGACCTGCACCGCAACGGAAAGCTCTTCCCGCCGAACTATCTGCACGAGAGCTGGCTCGACTACCTCTATTGGGATTCCGAGCTGGAGCCGTGAGCCGGCTTGACGGCATGGCCGGCGGCGTCTTGTATCGAGTCCTGCACTCGATCAGGCGCCTACCGGCGAACGGACTTTGATGACCACCACCCTCGACCAATGGCTTGCCCTTCATCACGCCGAGCTCACCGATATCCGCCGCGATATCCATGCCCATCCGGAACTGGGCCTTGAGGAGCACCGCACGGCCGCCCTCGTCGCCGCCCAGTTGCGCGAATGGGGCGTCGAGGTGACGGAGGGCGTCGGCGGGACAGGCGTCGTCGGCGTGATCCGCGGCCGCGCCGGCGGGCAGCGCGCCATCGGCCTGCGTGCCGACATGGATTGCCTTGCCCTTGAAGAGCAGACCGGCCTGCCGCATGCCTCGACCCATCCCGGCCGGATGCACGCCTGCGGCCATGACGGGCACACCACCATGCTGCTCGGCGCAGCGGGCTATCTCGCCGCCAACCCCGATTTCGGCGGCACCCTGAACCTGATCTTCCAGCCGGCCGAGGAAGGCCGTGGCGGCGCGGTCGCGATGCTGCAGGACGGACTGTTCGAGCGCTTCCCCTGCGACGCGATCTACGGACTGCACAATTCGCCCGGGATGCCCGCCTCGGATTTCGGTACCTGCAACGGCCCGATGCTGGCCGCGGCCGATAGCTGGTCTGTCCTGTTTCGCGGCGTCGGTGGCCATGGCGGCTCGCAGCCGCACCTCTCGACCGACATCACCTATGCCCAGGCGCATTTCGTTCTCGGCCTACAAGGCATCGTCGGCCGGAACGTCGCCCCGCTCGACACGGCGGTGATCAGCGTTGGCTATATCCATGCCGGCTCGACCGAAGCCTCCAATGTCGTGCCCTCCGAACTGACGATCGGCGGCACGGCGCGGACCTATTCTCCCGATGTGCGCGCGCTGATCGAGCACCGCATCGCCGCGCTGGCACAGGCGACCGCGCAGGCCTGGGGCTGCACGGCTGAAGCTTCATATCATCGCGGCCCGAGCGCGCTTCTGAACCAGCCCGAACAGGTGAAGGTCGCGGTGGCCGCTGCTGCGCAGTCGGTCGGCGCGGTCCGCGTCAACGGCGCGATCAGGCCCGGCACCGGCGGCGAGGATTTCGCCGAGATGATGCAGGTCGTGCCGGGCGCCTTCATGCGCATCGGCAATGGCGTCGAGGCCGACGGCTCCTTCAAGGGCCTGCACACGCCGCTCTACGATTTCAACGACGAGATCATTCCGGACGGCGTGCGCTACTGGGTCAATCTCGTCAGGCAGGAACTCGGCGAGGCCTGGCAGGCGCAAGCCGCCTGAACCCGGAAGCGTTCAGGCGCGCCGCGCCCGGACGAGTCCGGCAAGCGCCAGAACCAGCAGCCCGAGCGACGCCAGCGCGTTCCAGCCGGCAAGCGACAGCCCGAGGAAGCGCCAGGCCGCTTCCGAGCAGGCAACGACCCGCGTCGTCTGCAACTGCTTCATGAAGTCCTGCACGCCGGCGGCGACGGGCGCGGCAGCACCGCCGCAGTCATTGGGGCCGGCGAACCAGCCCCATTCGACACCCGAATGGTAGACGCCGAGCCAAAAACTCCAGGCCATCAACCCAGCCAACCCTAGCAGCACCAGCCATTGCAGCAGGGGCGAGCGCGCCAGCACAAGCCCGGCGACTGAGAGCCCGATCGCGGCATAATGCGGCAGACGCTGCTCCAGGCAGAGCTTGCACGGCCGCAGGCCGATGACGATCTCGAAGAACCAGGCTCCGGCGATGAGAGCCAGGCAACCGAGCCCAACCAGCAGGATCAGCCGCGCCGGCGTCACGAGAACCGGCGGACTACGCGTATCGAGGCTCGAGACGGTCATGGCAATGGCTCAGCAGGAGAGAAGCTGACCCGATCCTGCGACCAGCTTGAGGCCGAAATACAGCAGGATCAGCAGGGCGGCCGCGACGACGGCGATGAGTTTCAGCCGCTTCTCGATGAAATGGCGGATCGTCTCGCCATAGCGGCGCAGCAGGAAGGCGAGCGCGAAGAAGCGCGCGCCGCGCGCGATGATGCAGGACAGGATGAAAAACGTCAGCCCGATATGGACGGCGCCCGCCAGGATCGTCACGACCTTGATCGGCGGCAGATGCGCCAGACCGGACGTCGTCAGCAGCATCAGGAGGAGTTGCTGATCGCCATGGACGCAAGCCTGAAGCGCCTCGAAGGCACCGAGCTTGCCATAGAAGGCGAGTACCGGCTTCGCCAGCAGGTCGAACGCGTAATAACCCAGCGCATAGCCGGCGATGCCGCCCAGCATCGAGAAGATCGTCGCGATCAGCGCCAGCCGATAGGCCCGTGCCGGCCGCGCCAAAGCCATCGGCACGAACAGTACGTCGGCGGGAATGAGGAAGAACGAGCTCTCGACGAAGGCGACCACCGCCAGCCAGAGTTCGGCGCGCGGCCTTGCAGCCAGCGACATGGTCCATTCGTAAAGGCGCTTGATCATGGCGGTTCTGTAGTGCGCCGCAGCGTCAGCGTCCATGCGTTTCGCATGGGCGAAGCGCAGTTTTCATGAGCCACGCCATGGTCAGCGCAATTGACCACGCCCGATCGATCGCTATAGTCCCGCCGGCCTGCAAGGGCCCCTGTGGCGGAATTGGTAGACGCGCTCGACTCAAAATCGAGTTCCGCAAGGAGTGCTGGTTCGATTCCGGCCAGGGGCACCACAGCCGGATCGAGCAGCCGGAGCGGCCTTGCGCATTCTTCTGATCAACCCGAACACCATGCCGGACATGACCGATCTGGTCGTCCGGGTCGTTTCGCCGCATCTGCCGGCGGGTGTCGCGCTCAAGCCCGTCACCGGCCGCTTCGGCGCGCACTACATCGCCAGCCGTGCGGCGGGTGTGGTCGCCGGTCATGCCGCCCTCGAGGCCTATGCCGAGCATGGCCAGGATTGCGACGCGGTCTATCTCGCCTGCTTCGGCGATCCGGGGCTGTTCGCGCTGAAGGAACTGGCGGCGATCCCCGTCATCGGTATGGCCGAGGCGAGCTGCCATGCCGCTGCCGCCCGGGCGGCTCGCTTCTCGATCGTCACCGGCGGCGAACGCTGGGGGCCGATCCTGCATGAATTCGTCGCGATGCTGGGTCTCGGCGATCGGCTCACGGCTGTGGAGACGGTCGCGCCGAACGGCGCCGCCATCGCGGCCGATCCCGACGGCGCGATCGCGCTGCTGGCGGAAGCCTGCCGCAAGACGGCGGCACGCGATGGTGCCGGCGCCGTCATTCTCGGTGGCGCCGGGCTGGCCGGGCTCGCCGCGCGCGTCCAGCCTCTTGTCGATATTCCGGTACTCTGCTCGGTCGAGACCGGCATCGCCGCCGTGCTGGCCGCGATGCGCAATCCTCCGCTCAAGCCGGCGCAGGGCGATCTGGCGTTCCCGCCACCGGTCGGAAGCGTTGGGCTCTCGGAGCGTCTGGCGGCCCTGCTGGCGAAGTCGTAAACCGATCCGGCACCCGAACCACCGCCGTCATCCCGGACAAGCGAAGCCGCGCAGATCCGGGATCCATTATAGAACACCGCAGCATTTTACGATGGATCCCGGATCTCCGCTTCGCTGCGTCCGGGATGACGGCCCTTGATTTTCGGCGAAAATAGACTTTCAGCCGGTCTTTCCCAGCGCCACGCCGCTCTGCGCCGCCACGAAATCCGACAGCATCGGCACGTAGTCCTCGCCCTTGCCGGCCGCCACCGCCGAGGCAAACGAGTTCTTCACCGCATTGCCGATGGGGTTTGGCACGCCCGCCGCATTCGCCACGCTCTCCAGATAGCGGACATCCTTCAGCGCGTTGACCAGCGTGAACTTATGGGCGTTGCGATCGCGCTCCAGCACGTATTGCATGAAGGTCTGGTAGAAGCCGCAATCCATCCGGCTGCCGCGGAGCACGCTGTCGAAGGTCTGCGGCGTGATCCCGATCTTCTGTGCCAGCGTCAGCGCCTCGGCATAGATCGCAGCATAGCCCATCGACAGGAAGTTGTTGAGCAGCTTCATCTTGTGGCCGTCGCCGACCGGGCCGAGATGCACCACCTTTTGCGCCCAAGCCTCGCAGGCCGGCTTGATCCGCGCGAAGACCTCGGGCGTGGCCCCGACCATCGCCGAAAGCTGCCCGAGCGCGGCCTGGGCCGGCGTGCCGCCCAGCGGCGCGTCGGCGAGGTGCAGGCCCCTGGCTTCGAGTTCGGCGGCGATCCTGACCGTCGAGCCGGGATCGGAGGTCGAGCAATCGACGATCACGGTGCCGGGCTTGGCGCCCGCCGCGATGCCGTCCGGTCCATTGACGACCGCCTCGACCTGAGCCGAGCCGGTCACGCACAGGAAGATGATGCTGGCGCGCTGCGCGAGTTCCTTCGGCGTCTTCGCCTCCGTCGCTCCGGCCGCGACCAGTTCCTCCACGGGCTTGCGGTTGCGGTGGCCCATCACCGTCAGCGCAAAGCCCTTGTTCAGCAGGCTCTGGGCCATGCCCTGGCCCATCAGGCCGACACCGATAAAGCCGACCGACTCTTTGGTTGCACTCATCTTCAATTTCTCCGGTTTATATGGGAATGACAAAGGCAAGTGACGGAGCGGCCGGACCCGGAACAGCTCGGCGGCACGCTTCCACGTCGGAGACGCCTGCCATGGCCGCCAACAGTCCCCCTCCTGCGACAAGCAGGGCTGCCCGGACGCTGCGGCCAATAGTGCGGACCGGACGTGGGCGCGTCACGCTGCAGATCATAGCAGATCATCTCATCGTCTCGACCGCGACCGTTTCGCTGGCGCTGCGCGGCTCGCCGCTGGTAGCAGAATCGACGCGCATCAAAGTGCAGCAGATCGCGCGCGAGATGGGCTACAGCTACAATCGCAGCGCAGCCTCCCTCCGGACCGACCGCACCAACATCCTCGGCGTCGGCTTCCACGATATCACCAACCCCTATTTCGCCGAATTGCTGGCGGCGATCGAGGAGACGTCGGCCGTCCATGGACGCTCGATCCTGCTCGGCACCTATGCCGAGAATCTGGAGCGCCAGGACCGGGTGCTGTCGACGCTGAAGGAATACCGGCCCGACGGCATGATCATCTGCGCCGCCGGCGGCAGCGTGGCCGGGACCTTTGCTCATCTGATCTCGGCGGGCGTGCCTCTCGTCCAGCTCTCGCGCGAAATCCCGGGCCTCGACCTCGATTTCGTCGGCTCCGACGACCGGCACGGCACGATCCTGGCGATGGAACATCTCATCGGGCTCGGCCATCGCCGCATCGCCTTCCTCGGCGAGAGCCAGGCCATCTCGACCAGCCGCAATCGCTATCGCGGCTATTGCGAGACACTCGGGCAGCACGGCCTGCCGCTCGATCCGGCGATCGTCTATTCGGCCTACGGCACCCGCGAGAACGGGCTCAAGGGCATCCAGACGGTGCTCGATGCACAGGATCCGCCGACGGCCGCCGTTTGCTTCAACGACCTCACCGCCTTCGGTGCCATGCTCGGTCTGCGCCATCGCGGCCGCGAGGCGGGCGCCGATTTCTCGATCGTCGGCTGCGACGACGTTCAGGAAGCCGCGCAATGGTATCCTGCCCTGACCACGATCAAGAATTTTCAGGAGGAGATGGGCCGCAAATCGGCGGAGTTCCTGATCGCGCGGATCGCCGAGCCGGAATCCCCGACGCGGCGGCTCCTGTTGACACCTGAACTCGTCGTGCGCGGCACGACCGCGCCGCCGAGCATACGATGAGATTCGCACTCCCTCCGCCGTCATTGCGAGCGTAGCGAAGCAATCCAGGGAGGGTAGAGCACGCGGCTTTGGATTGCTTCGCTGCGCTCGCAATGACGGCAGCTGGGCCTTCCCCCCGGCACGTTTCATGAGCCGGGGTTTCACGCATCATTCGCGGGCTTGGCATTGAGCGCGCGATAGGCCCGCACCACCTGCGAGTCGTCGCGCGCCCCATGGCCGAGCCCCGATGCCGCCAGGAACATCTGGTGCGCGGCCGCCGCCAGCGGCAGCGCCGTCCGGGCCGCGCGCCCGGCATCGAGCACGATGCTCAGATCCTTGACGAAGATGTCGACCGCGCTCGCCACAGTCGGGTCGGGCTCATGCATCCGCGGCCCGCGATCCCTGAGCATCCAGGAAGAGGCGGCCGAGCCGCCCATGATCTCGAACAGCACGCGCCCGTCGATACCGGCCTTCTCGGCCAGCGACAGCGCCTCGGCCGCGACCGCGACATGCACGCCGCAGAGCAGCTGATTCACGGTCTTGACCGTCGCGCCCTGCCCCGGCTTCTCGCCGACATGGAAGACCTTGTCGCCGAGCGCGTCGAGGATTGGCCTGGCCAGCGCGAAACTGTCGGAGGGCGCACCGACCATGATCGTCAGCGTCGCGCCGCGCGCCCCGGCGACCCCGCCGGAGACAGGCGAATCGACGAAATGCCGACCCGACTTTACCACCTCGGCGGCGATCGCCTCGACTTCGCCGGGCGGGCAGGTCGCCATCAGCATCACGACGGCACCGGGCGCCAGAGCCGCGAGAGCTCCAGCCTCGAACAACACCGAGCGTGCCTGCGCGGCATTCACCACCATCAGCACCAGCGCCTGCGCTCCGCTCGCAGCATTCGCCGCGCTGCCGGCGGCATGACCGCCCGCCGCGACCAGCGCATCGCGCGCGGCTTCGCGCATATCGAAGCCGGTGACGCGGAACTGCCGCTTCACCAGGTTCTCGGCCATCGGCGCGCCCATGGCGCCGAGCCCGACGAAGGCGATGGTCTTTGGCATGGTCGGCATCTCGTTGAGTTTTCTAACCTCCGCCGTCATCCCGGCCGGAGCGAAGCGCTGAGCCGGGATCCATTCCGGAACGGGTCAGGAATGGATCCCGGATCGGCGCGGCTTCGCCGCTTGTCCGGGATGACGTCGGAGGTGGAATAAGCCGCGAGCCAAGCGAACGGTCACTCCTTCACCGCACCCGTCATCGCCGACACATAGTGCTCGACGAAGAAGGCATAGAGGATGACCAGCGGCAGCGATCCGGCGAGCGCACCCGCCATCAGCGAGCCCCAGCGATAGATGTCGCCATCGACGAACTCGTTCACGATCGCGACCGGCACCGTCTTGTTCTGGGTCGAGGACAGGAAGGTCAGCGCGTAGATGAACTCGTTCCAGCACAGGGTGAAGGAGAAGATGAAGGCCGAGATCAGACCGGGCACCGCCAGCGGCAGGATGATCTTGATCAGGATCTGCCCGCGCGTCGCCCCGTCGATCAGGGCGCATTCCTCCAGCTCGTATGGGATCGTCTTGAAGTACCCCATCAGCAGCCAGGTCGAGAACGGGATCAGGATCGTCGGATAGACCAGGATCAGGGCGAACGGCGAGTCGAACAGGCCGACCTTGTAGATCACCGTCGCGAGCGGGATGAACAGGATCGAGGGCGGCACGAGATAGGCCAGGAAGATCAGCGCCCCGACCGTCTGGGCGCCCTTGTAGCGCAGGCGCACGATCGCATAGGCCGCCAGCACGCTCGCCACCAGCGAGATGAACGTGGCGCAGGTCGCGATAAACATCGTGTTCCACAGCCAGCGCGGATAGTCGCTCTCGAACAGCAGCTTCTGGATGTGCTTGAAGGTCGGTTCCCACGTCCAGAACGGGCTGACCTTGTCCATCTCGATGAGCTGATGGTCGGGTTTGATCGCCGTCAGCGCCATCCAGTAGAACGGAAACAGCAGCACGATCAGGATCAGCAGCAGCGGGATATAGGTCGTGACCACGCGACGCGGCAGCGTCTCGAGATAGGCCATGCCCTCGCTGTGGTCCTGCGTGGCAACACGGTCCGAGCTGCCCTGGCCTGCATCGATGCTAGTCATTGCTGCCACCCTGCTGCCATTTGCGTGTCTGGAGGCCGTACCAGGCGATGCCGATCGCTGCGAGAAGGAACGGGATCATCGCCGTCGAGATCGCGGCGCCCTCGCCGAGCTGCCCCGCGATGATCGCGCGCTGATAGGACAAGGTCGCCATCAGATGCGTCGCATTGACCGGGCCGCCGCGTGTCAGCGCCCAGATCAGCTGGAAATCCGTGAAGGTGAAGAGCACCGAGAAGGTCATCACCACGGCGATGATCGGCGTCAGCAGCGGGTAGGTGATATGGCGGAAACGCTGCCAGGGCGTCGCACCGTCCAAGGTCGCGGCTTCGTAGAGCGAGGGCGAAACGGTCTGCAGGCCGGCGAGCAGCGTGATCGCGATGAAGGGCACGCCGCGCCAGACATTGGCGAAGATCGTCGACCAGCGTGCATTCCAGGGATCGCCGAGGAAGTTGATGTTGCCGGTAATCCAGCCGAGCTGGCGCAGCGACCAGGACACGATCGAGAACTGCGAATCGTAGATCCACCAGAACGCGATCGCCGACAACACCGTCGGCACGATGAAGGGGATCAGCACCATGGCGCGGATCATCGCTTTGAACGGCAGATGCTTGTTGAGCAGCAGGGCGAGATAGAGCCCGATCACGAATTTCGCGGCGCTGGCGACGATCGTATAGAGCAGCGTGTTGAACACCGACATCCAGAAGACGCTGTCGTCGGACAGCCACTCGTAGTTCTCCAGGCCGATGAAAACGCCGTCCCGGCCGATCTTGGTGTCGGTGAAGGAAAGCCAGACGCCCAGGAACAGCGGATAGCCGAGGAACAGGATCAGGATTCCTGCAGCCGGCACCATGTACCAGAAGCCGAGCCAGTTGCGGCTGGTGCTGAGCTTCTGCCAGGCCGAGCGCTCGCTGCGAGGCTGCGTTAGGCGTGCCGGCATCTCGATTGCGGAATTGGCCATCGCGGGTCCGGTGTCAGGCGTGAGATCGATCCGGCGGGCAGCCGGATTGTGATGTCGGATCGTTGAGGGTACGAGGGCGGCCCTCTTGTCGGGCCGCCCTCGTCTTTCCTGAAGCTCAGCGATAGATGCGCTTTGCCTGGCGTTCGGCGCCTGCCATTGCGCCCTTTACGTCCTCGCGACCAGTCACGTAGTTCGCGAACATATCGACGACGATGAAGTCGGCGATCGCCGACGCCGCCTTCTCTCCCAGCGTTCCCAGACCCGCCGGAGTCAGCGTGCGCTTGGCAACGTCGCGATAGGGCGTCGTCTTGGGATCGGCCGTCCACACCGGGTTCTTGTCGTATTCCCCGAGGAAGTGCGAGAGATAGCCCCCCGCCGCACCGATCCAGGGATTGTACTGCGGGGCGTCCAGCATGAAGGCGATGAAGGCCTTGCAGGCGTTCGGCACCTTGGTGAACTGGAAGGCCAGCATCGTGAACGGCAGATGCAGCTCGGTCGGCTTCCCGACCGGACCGATCGGCATATAGGCGTGGTCCATGTCGGCGGCGATCTCGGGCTTTTCGCGCTTGGCCGTGACGTAGACCGAGATGCCGTTGACGGTGCAGTGCAGTTCCCCGGCCAGGAAGGCCTTGTTGTTCGACGAATCGTTCCAGGCGGCTGTGCCGGGAATGAAGGTGTCGAACAGGGCCTTGCCGTATTCGAGCGCCTTGGCGGTTTCCGGCGAGTTGATGACGACCTTGTCGCTCTTGTCGACGAGGTTTCCGCCATGGCTCCAGAGCAGCCAGTGCATCCAGGTGTTGGCGTCGCCCGAGGCGTGGCCGAAGGCCATGCCGGCGGGGGTGTTGTTGGCCTTGAGCGCCTTGCACAGTTCGAGGAAGCCCGCCGTATCCTTCGGGAACTCCTTGAAGCCGGCTTTCTGCATCGCACCGATGCGATAGTTGACGAGGCCACCGCTGGCCGCGATCGGCACACCGATCCATTTGGGTCCGAGCTTGCCGTAGGCCTCGGCCGACGGGAACCAGCCGCCATGCTTCTCGCCGAGATGCTTGGCGACGTCCGACAGATCGAGGCACTTCTGCGGGAACAGATGCGGCAACGAGTAGAGACCCCAGACCAGGTCGAGACCCTGTCCGGTGTTGGCGACCACCGAAGCCTTCGGCTGCAGGTCGTCATAGGATTCGTTGGTGACGGTGATCTTGGCGCCCGTGGCGGCCTCGAAGGCGGCGACGAGCTTCATGAACTCGACGTCTTCCGCTTCGACGAAGCGCTTCCAGCGCATCAGGTTGATCTTGGCGTTGGGCTCGGGCTTGAACGGCGAAGCCTGGGCCCAGGCCTTGGCGTAGTCGAGCAGGCTGGTTGCGCCGACGCCCAGCGCCGCACCGCCCTTGATCAGCGATCTGCGATTCAAGTCCATCTGTATCCTCCCTGGGATGTGGTTTCGGCGGCTCTTTTGTCGGCCGCCTTCAACCGGACTGTCCGGTTTTTCCATGTGCCTGCCCTTATCGTCCGAAAGGGCGGGCGTCGTTTCGTATCGTCTCTCCTGGTCGTGAAAGTGCCGTGGGACGAGGCGGGGAAAGCCCGCCTCAGTCGATCCGTTTTCCGGTGGCCGCATCGAAGAGATGGGTCACATCGGTATCGGGCGTGATCGTGATCGTCTCGCCGGGCTTGGCGGTGATACGCTCACGGAAGACGCAGGTCAGGCTCTGGCCGCCGCAGCGTACGATCACCTGGGTTTCCGAGCCCATCGGCTCTATCACCACGACCTCCGCCTTCAGGCCGTTGGGGTCGAGCTGGATGTGCTCGGGACGGATGCCGAACACGGCCGCCTTGCCGTTCGAATCCGCCGGATGCCTGCCGATCGGCCAGACCACGCCGCCTTCGGTCTCGAAGCCGCCGGCCGT
This sequence comes from Bosea sp. PAMC 26642, assembly GCF_001562255.1. Lineage (NCBI taxonomy): Bacteria > Pseudomonadati > Pseudomonadota > Alphaproteobacteria > Hyphomicrobiales > Alloboseaceae > Allobosea > Allobosea sp. PAMC 26642. Next base: position 3,703,819 of record NZ_CP014301.1, read on the forward strand.
GATCGTGCCCTTGAGCAGGTTCATCGAGGGCGAGCCGATGAAGGCCGCCACGAACAGGTTGTTGGGCCGGTCGTAGAGATCGAGCGGCGCGCCCATCTGCTCGACGATGCCGTCATGCATCACGACGATCTTGTCGGCCATGGTCATGGCCTCGATCTGGTCGTGCGTGACATAGACCGTCGTGGTCTTCAGGCGCTGGTGCAGCTCCTTGATCTCGGTGCGCATCTGCACGCGCAGCTTGGCGTCGAGGTTGGAGAGCGGCTCGTCGAACAGGAACACCTGCGGATCGCGCACGATCGCGCGGCCCATCGCGACGCGCTGGCGCTGACCGCCCGAGAGCTGGCGCGGAAACCGGTCGAGCAGCTTGTCGAGGCCCAGAATGCCCGCCGCCTTGCCGACGCGCTCGTCGATCTCGGCCTTGGGCGCCTTCCTGAGCTTCATCGAGAAGGCCATGTTGTCGGCCACCGTCATATGCGGATAGAGCGCATAGTTCTGGAACACCATCGCGATATCGCGCTCTTTCGGCGGCACGTCGTTGACCACGCGCGGCCCGATGCGGATCTCGCCACCGGAGATGTTCTCCAGCCCTGCGATCATCCGCAGCAGCGTCGATTTCCCGCAGCCGGACGGGCCGACGAGAATGACGAACTCACCGTCGTTGATGTCGATGTCGACGCCATGGATGACCTGCGTCGAGCCATAGGCCTTCCGCACATCCGCAATCTGAACCGAGGCCATTGTGAGCCTTCCTTTGGTCTTCTGTTTCCTCGAGGACGGGGTCGCGCCCTTTGGGGAGCTCCACGTCGCGCGTCGTATCGGCTTCTTGTGACCGATTGATGCAAACGGGCGCAAACAGGATGCACCTGTTGCGTCCGATCGTATCTGCGATAAAGTCATACGATATCAACGGGCGTGTCAAGCGCCGGAACGGCCGCTGACGGCCCGGTTTTCCCGGGTTTTTGACAAGCGTGGCCGAGGAGGAGCGCTGGCGATGCGGGTGCGCGATTTCTCGCGGCCGACGACCCTGAACACCGATCGCCTGTTCGGGCAGGTCGCCCAGAAGCTCGCAGTCGCGATCATCTCCGGCACGGTCAGGGCCGGCGAACTGCTGCCCAACGAGGACGACCTGCGCGCCGAGATCTCGGTCTCCCGCACCGCCTATCGCGAGGCGGTCAAGGTGCTGACCGCCAAGGGGCTGGTCGAGGCGCGGCCCAAGAGTGGGACCCGCGTCGCCCCGCGCGACGGCTGGAACCTGCTCGACCCCGACGTGCTTTCATGGCATTTCGAGGCCGACCCGAACGAGAAATTCATTCGCGATCTCTTCGAGTTGCGCCGTTTCGTCGAGCCCAGTGCTGCCAGACTCGCAGCGCTGCGGCGCACCCCCGCCGATCTCGCCCGGATCGAGACGGCCTATCGCGGCATGATCGACAACCCGCCCTATGCCGAGGTTACCATCCGGGCGGACCTCGCCTTCCATGAGGCCGTCTTCGCCGCGGCCCAGAATTCGACGTTGCACTGCCTGGCGAGTGTCGTCGCCGCCACCATCCAGTGGTCGCTGCTGCTGAAATCGGCCGACGACAAGGATTATTTCGTCGCGTCCCTCACCGATCACGAGCGCGTGCTCGATGCCATCATCAGGCGCGACGGCGACCTTGCCGCCGCCCGCATGACGACGCTGGTGATCGACAGCCTGAACACGACGCTGGCCTCTCTCGGCCCGCTCACGACGTCGCAAACGCATAAAATCGCATGATTAAGTCATACTACATATGCGCGCCTCGGAGCTTTTCCTGCGAGGCGAGGCGTGTAGTGATGTGGTATCGGCCTGTTGCACCAACGCGGTGCTCAGCGTCATTTAATCGATTCAGATTCGCGGAATCAAGCTGACCGACCACACCTCGCCTCTCATCGTTCCCCCAGCCTATGGAAGCGCACGCTATGACCCGGCCCAACGCCACCGAGATCATCATGACCGGCCCTCTGATGCCTTATGCGGCGGATCAGTTGAAGGCCCGGTTCACCGTGCATGAACTCTGGAAGGCGGAGGACCGCGCCGCCCTGCTGCGCGAGGTCGCCGACCGCGTGCGCGGCGTCGCCGGCGGCGGCCACATCAGGATCGACAGCGCCCTGTTCGATGCGCTGCCCAAGCTCGAGATGGTCGCCAATTTCGGCGTCGGCTACGACAATGTCGATGCGGCGGAGGCCGGCAAGCGCGGCATCGTCGTCTCCAACACGCCTGACGTGCTCTCCGACGAGGTCGCTGACCTGACCATCGGCCTGCTGCTCTCGACCATCCGGCAATTGCCCCAGGTTGACCGCTATCTGCGCGAGGGCAAGTGGCTGAAGGGCGCCTACCCGCTCACCACCTCGCTGCGCAAGCGCTCCATCGGTATCGTCGGGCTGGGTCGCATCGGCAAGGCGGTGGCGCATCGCCTGGAGGCTTTCGGCGTGCCGATCGCCTATCACGGCCGCTCGCGCCAGGCCGACGTTCCCTATCGCTATTATCCCTCGCTGGTCGAGATGGCGACGGACGTCGATACGTTGGTCTCGGTCGCTCCGGGCGGCGCTGCGACCCATCATATGATCAATGCCGAGGTCCTGAAGGCGCTCGGCCCCAACGGCATCGTCGTCAATGTCGGCCGCGGCACCGTCATCGACGAGAAGGCGCTGATTGAGGCGCTGCAGAACAAGACCATTCTCTCGGCCGGCCTCGACGTCTTCGAGGACGAGCCGCGCGTCCCGGCCGAGTTGATCGCGATCGAGCACGCCGTGCTGCTGCCCCATGTCGGCTCAGCCTCGGTCCATACGCGCGAACAGATGGGCCAGCTTCTGGTCGACAATCTGTTCTCGTGGTTCGACGGCAAGGGTCCGCTGACCCCCGTGCCCGAGACGCCCTGGACCAAAGGATGATCACGCTGTTCGTCATCGCGAACGCGGCGAGGCAACCCCGCGTGGCAGGCCTGCGGCTGGGATGTCTTGTTGCGCTCGCGATGGCGGGAACCCTGTTCGCGCATGCGGCCGCCAGGGCCCAGACTCAACCCCTGCCACGCGGCGCGGAAAAGGCGCCCGAGATCATCCGGCCGCTGCTGGGCGCCTGGGATCTGGAGCAGGCCGGCGCTTCACGCAAATGCACGATCGTGCTCGGTGTCGAGGACGCGCCCCATGGCCGGCAGCTGCGCTTTCCCGCGACCTGTCGGCGCGCCTTGCCCGTCCTCGAAACGGCGATGACCTGGACCGCGACCCCCAAAGGACTGCCGATCCTCAATGACGCACAGGGCAAGGCCCTGATCACCTTCGAGGAGAAGGGCACCGATGCGGCCCTTCAGGGCAAGGGGACCGACGGCAACCAGTATCTGCTCGATCCGAAAAGCTATCCCCGTGCCGCCCGCCGCCCGCGCCCGAGCGCAGCGGAGGTTGCCGCGACGGCCGCCCAGCGTCCGACGACGGTCGATCCGTCGCGCGCACCGGCCATGGACAGCCTGCCGGGCCGCTATGCCGTGATGCGCCAGCAGAACCGCGAGGCCTGCCGCATTGCCTTGAACGCGGGGCCGGTCGGGCGTGCACCGGCAGCGATCGAGAGCGGCTGCCAGGATACCGGCCTGCTGATCTTCGATCCTGTGGCGTGGCGCTACGAAGCCGGCCGGCTGACGCTGTTGGCCCGCAAGGGCCACAGCGTCGAACTCGTCTTCGAGAACGGCCAATGGCGCAAGGATCCCGCCATCGGCTCGACCCTGATGCTGCGCAAGCTGGCCAACTGACCACCGAAAATCGACACGAGGCCTCGCGGCGGAACCAGAACCGGTGCTGCGCTCAGACGGTCACCTTCGCAGGCTCGCCTTCTACGTCGAAGCCGGTCTCCTTGGCCAGGATCGCCTGCATCCGCTTCTCGTCGAGGGAATTTTCCCATTTGGAAACGACGATGGTCGCGACGCCGTTGCCGATCAGATTGGTCAGCGCCCGCGCCTCGGACATGAAGCGGTCGATGCCGAGGATCAGCGCGATCGACGCGACGGGAATGGTCCCGACCGAGGCCAGCGTCGCCGCCAGTACGATGAAGCCCGAGCCGGTGACGCCAGCGGCGCCCTTCGAGGTCAGGAGCAGCACCGCGATGATGCCGAGTTCCTGCGCCAGCGTCAGGTCGGTATTTGTCGCCTGAGCCAGGAAGATCGCCGCCATCGTCAGATAGATGCAGGTCCCGTCCAGATTGAAGGAGTACCCGGTCGGGATGACGAGACCGACGACGCTTTCCTTGCAGCCGAGGTGGCTCATCTTGGCGATCATCCGCGGCAGCACGCTCTCGGACGACGAGGTACCGAGCACGATCAAGAGCTCTTCCTTGATATAGGCGATGAATTTCAGGATCGAGAAGCCGTGCAGCCGCGCGATCGTGCCGAGCACGAGGAAGATGAAGAGCAGGCAGGTGGTGTAGAACGCCGCCATGAACGAGGCGAGCGAGAACAGTGTGCCGACGCCGAACTTGCCGATGGTGAAGGCCATCGCTCCGAAGGCGCCGATCGGCGCCGCCTTCATGACGATGCCGACGATCTTGAAGAAGACCTGCGCAATGTCGTCGACGAAATGCAGCACCGGCTTGCCGCGCTCGCCGATCATCTGCAGGCCGAAGGCGAAGAGCAGTGCGAAGAACAGCACTTGAAGGATCTCGCCATTGGCGAAGGCGCCGACCACGGTGTCGGGGATGATGGCCATCAGGAAGGCGATGGTACTCTGGTCATGCGCCTTGGCGGTGAAGGCCGCGATGCCGGACGTATTGATCGTGCTGACATCGACATTCATGCCGACGCCCGGCTTCCACAGGTTGACGACGAGCAGGCCGACGATCAAGGCCAGGGTCGTCACGATCTCGAAATAAAGCAGCGCCTTGAAGCCGACGCGACCGACCTTCTTCATGTCGTCCATCGAGGCGACGCCATGGACGACGGTCAGGAAGATGATCGGCGCGATCAGCATCTTGATCGCCTTGATGAAGGCGTCGCCGAGCGGCTTCATCGCCTCGCCGGTCTGCGGATAGAAATGGCCGAGCAGAATGCCGATGGCGATCGCAGTCAGAACCTGGACATAAAGATGGGTCCACCACGGTCCTTGGTGTCCACGGAGCGCGTCTGCGGTTGCCGTCGTCATGATCGTTCTCCCGATCGCGCCTGTGCCGGCGCATAAACTGCCGCTACGCCGATTTTACCGGGGCGGCAAGACGCAACCATGCCGGTAGGATCAGCTCCACCTCCGGTCTGAGGCTTAAGAGGAACTAATGGATTGCCGCTCATCAAGGCATTTGCCGTGAGCCTGACGATTGTGCGAGGGCGCACTTACGTGCAGGCTGCCGCCGGAGCTGCCTGGAAGGAAATCCGTCCATGTTCAACGCCAAATCACTTCTCGATGCTCTGATCAGCGCCGGCAGCCAAGCGGGTCAGGCGGGAGCGCGTCCAGGCCAGGCAGGCGGTATGGGCGGCGTCCTCGGCGGCTTGGCGGAACAGATCCAGAAATCTGGCGGAATCGGCGGATTGGCGGGCATGGCTGGCCAGATCCTCGGGCAGGCCGGGCAGGGTGTCGGCGATGCCGCGCGCCAGACGGGCGTGCAGCAGAAGGCCGGCGATGCCTTCGGGCAAGTCACCGGCGGCAGGGACGTGCAGGATGTCCTGGCGCAGGCACGCGGCATGTTCGACAAGAACCCTGCTATGGCCACCGCGGTCCTTGGCGGTCTGGGTGCGCTGGTTTTCGGAACCTCGTCGGGACGCTCGATCGTCGGTTCGGCGGCGAAGATGGGCGGGCTCGCACTGATCGGCGGGCTTGCCTACAAGGCCTATCAGAACCATCAGGCCGGCAAGCCGCTGCTTGAGATACAGCAGCAGGATTTCTTGCCCGCGCCCGCCGGGACCGGCTTCGAGCCGGAGGCGACGAGCGAGGCGACGGCCCTGATCTTCATACGCGCCATGATCGCTGCCGCAGCCATCGACGGCGCGATCGACGACGAGGAGCGCAGCGCCATCTTCGGCGGCCTGCGCGAAGCCGGGTTCGATCCTGAAGCCAATGAATGGCTCGGCCGCGAGATGACGAGGCCCGCCTCTGTCGATACGCTCGTCGAAGCTGCGACCACACCCGAGATCGCCGCGCAGATCTATACGGCGGCGCGCATCGCCATCAATCCCGACACCCCGGCCGAGAAGGATTTCCTCGCCGGCCTGTCGGCGTCGCTCGGCCTCGACACCGAACTCGCCGCCAACATCGATGCGGCGGCGAGCGCGGCGAAGGTCTGATCGCGCCCCGAAGACGGCTCAGCGGACGAAATTACCGCCGAGCTCGTCGTCGATATGGACGCGTATGATCTCCTCGAAGCTCGATTCCGCCTTGAAGCCGAGGGACGGCGCGCGCTTCGCCTCGAAATTGCGCGCCCAGCCGGCCACGATCCCGTCGATCACCGGATCGGGCACGCGCTTGATGCGCGCCACCACCCCTTCGCCTGCGACCTTGCGCAAAGCCTCGATCTGCTCTGCGACCGTGCAGGAATAGCCCGGCATGGTCAGCGCCCGGCGCGGGCCGATGGCGCTCGTATCCATCGTCGCGGCATGGACGAGGAAGCCGACGGCCGAACGCGGCGAGGCGTGCCAATGGCGCACCTGGTCGGAGACCGGAAGCACGGCGTCGATGCCGTTCAGCGGCTCGCGGATGATGTTGGAGAAGAAGCCCGAAGCCGCCTTGTTGGGCGTGCCCGGCCTGACGCAGATCGTCGGCAGGCGGATGCCGACGCCGTCGAAGAAGCCCCGGCGGGTATAGTCGGATAGCAGCAGCTCACCGATCGCCTTCTGGGTGCCGTAGCTCGTCAACGGCGTGGTGAAGAACTCGTCTTCGATCTTCTCGTGGAAGGGCGCACCGAACACCGCGATCGACGAGGTGAAGATGACGCGCGGCTTGTAGCCGTCGCCGATCTTGCGGATCGCGTCGAAGAGATAGCGCGTACCGTCGAGATTGATCCGGTAGCCCAGATCGAAATTGGCCTCTGCCTCGCCCGAGACGATGGCGGCGAGATGGACGATGAGATCGGGCCGCGAGGCGACGAGCGCCTCGGCCTGGCCTTCGATCGAGACGTCCGAGACGACGGCGTCGAAGGTGAAGGGGCAGGCCGCCGGGGCATGCGCCGCGACGACGTCCTGCGCCGTGACCTTGTCGATCGTCTTGCCGCCGAGTTCGCCGCTATGGGCGAGACGCTCGATGAATTTGCGGCCGACCATGCCGGCGCCGCCGAGAACGAGAATATGCATCGGGTTTCCTCTGTCGCTTTTTTGCTGTTCAGTTCGGAAGGCGGCCGCCGAGATCGTCTTCGATATGGACACGGATGATCTCGTCGAAGTCGCATTCGGCGCGGAAGCCGAGCGCAAGCGCACGCTGCGCGTCGAAGCGCGTCGGCCAGCCGGCGACGATGTCGCTCACCGCCTTGTCGGGCGCGCGGCGGATCAGCTTCACCGCACTCTCGCCCGCGACCCGACGCAACGCTTCGATCTGCTCGCCGACCGTGACGCAGACGCCGGGCATGGACAGATTGACGCGCGGCCCCAGAGCCTCGCGCGTCAATCCCGCGGCATGGATCAGGAAGCCGACCGCGGCGCGCGGGCTGGCATGGGTGAAGATGGTGTCGTCGGAAACCGGCAACGTCGCCTCCAGGCCTTGCAACGGCTCGCGAATGATACCCGAGAAGAACCCGCCTGCCGAAGCATTTGGCTTGCCTGGCCGCACCACGATCGACGGGAAGCGGATACCGACGCCGTCGATGATCCCGCGGCGCGAATAATCGGCCAGGAGCAGTTCGCCGATGGCCTTCTGCGTGCCGTAGCTGGTCAGCGGCGTGACGTGGAATTCGTCATGGATCGCTGGCGGAAACGGCGCGCCGAACACGCCGCTCGACGTCGTGAAGACAAGCTTGGGCGCATAGTCGGCACCGCCCTCGTGGCGGATCGCCTCGAGCAGGTTGCGGGTCCCGTCGAGATTGACGCGATAGCCCTTGTCGAAATCGCGCTCCGCCTCGCCGGAGATGATCGCTGCGAGGTGGAAGATCACGTCGGGGCGTGAAGCGACGAGCGTCTCGGCAACGCCGGGGGCCGAAAAATCCTCCCCGCGGCTCTCGATCTCACCGGAGAAACCCGCCGGCTTCCCGGGCGCGACGATATCGGTGAGGACAAGCTTCGAGATGACACTGCCGGCGACCGTCCCCTCTCGCGCGAGCCGTGCGGCCAGCCTGCTGCCGACCATGCCCGCGGCGCCTGTGACCAGGACTTCCATGCGATGCTCCTCCGGGCTTGTTTGCAGCGCCGCGCTTATGCGCGCGGTCGTATCAGGCGAAGCGCGGCGTACCCGCGCTTCGCCTTCCTGGACTCAAAGCGCAAAACCGCCATCGGCGAGATGGATCTGACCCGTCGTGTAGCTCGACTCGTCGGAGGCCAGATAGACCGCGAGCCAGGCGATCTCTTCCGCGGTGCCGAGCCGGCCCATGGGCTGGCGGTCGATGAAGGCCTGACGGGCGGCCTCATTCGAGGTCTTGGACAGGGTCGCGAGATCCTTGATGCGCTGGTCGAGCGAGGGCGACTGGATCGTGCCCGGGCAGATCGCGTTGGCGCGCACGCCCTTCTTGATGAAATCGGCGGCGACCGCCTTGGTCAGCCCGATCACGGCCGCCTTCGAGGCGCCGTAGACATAACGGTTGGGGATGCCGCGCACCGAGCCAGCGCCCGATGCGATATTGACGATCGAGCCGCCGCCCTTGGCGAGCATGGCCGGAAGGAAGGCCTTGATCGTGCGGTGCATCGACTTGACGTTGAGGTCGAAGGAGAAATCCCAGGCCTTGTCGTCGCATTCCAGCACCGTACCGTGATGGACGAAGCCCGCCGCGTTGACGAGGATGTCGATGGCGCCGATCTTCTCCGCGAAGCTGTCGACCGCCTTGTTTGAAAGCACGTCGAGCTTGCGCTTCTTGGCCTTCGGGATGCCCTCGAGAAGCGCCACGTCCTTGTCGGTCGCATAGACCGTCGCGCCTTCGGCGACGAAGGCTTCCGCGATCGCCCGGCCGATGCCCTGTCCTGCTGCGGTGACGACCGCAACCTTGCCCTTCAAACGTCCTGCCATGGTGCTCGTCCCTGTTCAGCCGGTTTTTTCGAGTGTTTTGCGCATGTGAGCCAGCCGCCGGTCGGCCAACTCCTGATGATGGGTGATCGTGTAGCCGAGCCGCTCGTACCAGCCGATGCGCTGGGTCAGCTTCGCGCTGGTGTAGAGAAGGACGGCGTCATAGCCCAGTTCGGCCGCGCGCGTCTCGGCGAAGGCCATGACGGCGCTGCCGAGCCTGCGGCCGGCCGATTCCGGCGCCACCGCGATGCTCCAGACTGTGAAGCTCTCGGGCTCGATATCCAGGACCAGCGCTGCATCGAGCCGCCCGTCGCTCTCCGCCAGCCAGACCTCATGCTCGGCGACGACCTGCGCATAATCGGCGATGCGCGGCAGCGACGGCACGCCGATGATGCTCTCATTGGGCGTATAGGCCGCGTTCTTCAGCGACAGGATCTCCGGGATATCCGCCATCGAGGCGCGCCGCAGCGGCACAGCGCCCGCCATGGCGAGAGGATGGTTGAAGGCGCCGAGCGCGCGCTTCTGACGTCCCTGCGCATCGAAATTATCGGGCGCGAGCCAGCGCTGGAAGCCCTGCGCCCGCACCGGCCATTCGCTGTCGAGGATCGAGAACCAGGCGGTGTCGCGGTTTTTGCCCTTGACCACCATGTGCTGGCGAAACAGCCCCTCATACTGGAAGCCGAAGCGCAGAGCCGCGCGCTTGGAGGGTTCGTTGAGGTTGTTGCACTTCCACTCGAAGCGCCGATAGCCGAGTGAGAAACCGTATTCGCCGCACAGATAGATCGCCTCGGTGGCGACGCGCGTCTTCTGCAAGACGGGCGAATAGGTGATGTAACCGACCTCGAACACGCCCTGCTCGGGCCTGATCTCCATCAGCCAGAGATGGCCCTTGGCCTTGCCGTCGGCCTTGTCGAGGATCGCGAAAGGCACGATGCCGGCCTTGGCCGCCATAATCTCCAGCAGATCGCGATAGGCCTCCTTGGACTGCGGCGGCTCGGCCGGCATCCATTCCCAGATCTCGTCATGGCCCTGGTTCACCGCCCAGATATCGTCGAGATGGCGCGCCGGGTCGACCGGCTCCAGCCGGCAATAGCGCCCCTCCAGCACCTTGGCCGGCGGAAACGGCGGGGCCTTCCAGTCGAGCAACGTCGTCATGGCCAGATTCTCATGGCTTTGTTCTCACGGCTTGGTCATCTCCCGCCAGCCGGCCAGGTCGGTCGTGACCGTCCAGTCCGGGCCCAGTTCGTCCGCGATCGCATGGGCCAGCGCGGCGCCTTCCGCTTCCCATGCCAGTTGCTCGACCGCATCGGGAAAGCGGGAGCGGGCCTCGTTGTCCTCTTCATAGATCGCGTCGAAGGCGTCCATCCAGGCTTCCAGCCGGTCGGCAAGCGTCTCCGAGAGCCCGATATCCTCGGCATCGACGGCCTTGCGCCTACCCTTGGCGTCGAGCGTCCAGAGCCCGCTCAGGCCGAGCCAGGCCGGTGCGATCAGCAGCGTCCCGCTCACGAGCGTGCCTTGAGGTCGTCGGTGAAGAACGGGTTCAGCGGCGCCGAGCCGCCGTTGCCGGCAAAGCCCTTGAAGCTGCCCTCATCCTTGATCAGCCGCGTCGCCTCGATGAAGGCCGCCCAAGCGGCGCGCGCGAGCGCTGCGCCGATCGAGATGCGACGGGCGCCGAGCCCAGCAATGTCAGCCACGCTCAGGCCGAGATCGCCGTAAACGAGCTGGTTCACAGGCTTGCCGCCAGCCGCCGTCACGATGGTGGCGATCTGCTCGGGCGTCTTGGGGCCAGGTGCATAAAGCACATCGGCGCCCGCCTCGGCATAGGCTGCAATCCGCCGTGCCGACTCATTCAATGCGTCGGGATGGTTCGTCAGGAAACACTCCGCCCGCGCCGTCAGCATCACGCCCGACCCGGTCTCGTCGATCGCCTTGCGCGCTGCCCTGATGCGCTCGACCGCAAGCTCGAACGGGTAGAGCGGATCTTCCGCGCGCCCCGTCGCATCCTCGATGGAAAGTCCGGCGACGCCGGTCGCGATGCAGAGCTTTACATTGGCGCCGACACCGTCGGGCGTATCGGCATAGCCGTTCTCGAAATCCGCGTTGACGGGCAAATCCGGCACTGCCTTCACCAACTCCGCGAGATGGGCCAGCATCATGTCGCGCGGCACGTCCTGGTCAGCGCGGCCTTGCGTGAAGGCAAAGCCCGCGCTGGTCGAGGCCAGAGCCTGAAAACCCTGCCCCCGCAGCCAGCGCGCCGAGCCGATATCCCACGGGTTCGGCATGACGAAGCAACCCGTCTCATGCAACTTGCGGAAGGCTTCCACCTGAGGGGAATACGTCATCTTAAATCGTTTCGAATGAAGCGGTTAAGGGCGGCGCCATACTGTCCGCCTCCTGCCGCTTTGTCAGCCCCGAAGGCGCGCGCAGCGGGATCGGCGCCAATGCGCGGGTGGAATGGCAACCACTCACCACACCCGCGCCGTCATCCCGGACGCAGCGAAGCGGAGATCCGGAATCCATCGGAGGGCACCGTCGAGCTCTATGATGGATCCCGGGTCAAGCCCGGGATGACGGGCGCGGTTGAGACATCAGTCAGCCCCTAGTGATTGTCGCGTGGAATGCCGAACTTCTTGTGGATCTTCTGATACTTGACCGCCGGCTTCAGCACCATGCCCTCGGACAATTCGCCGACGATCTTGCGCTGGATTTCCTGCCAGGGCGTCTGGCTCCTGGGGTATTTGTAGCCGCCGGCAGCCTTCAGCGCCGCGCGCCGCTCTTCCAGCTCCGCGTCCGGGATCAGCATGTCGGCGCTGCGCTTGTTGAGATCGATGCGCACCTTGTCGCCGGTCTTGAGCAGCGCCAGCCCGCCGCCCGTCGCGGCTTCAGGCGAAGCGTTCAGGATCGAGGGCGAGCCCGAGGTACCCGATTGCCGCCCGTCGCCGATGCAGGCGAGCGCAGTGACGCCCTTCTTGATCAGGTAATCCGGCGGCCGCATGTTCACGACCTCGGCAGCGCCCGGATACCCGACCGGGCCGACGCCGCGGATGAACAGGATCGAGTGCTCGTCGATGGCGAGCGCCGGGTCGTCGATGCGATGGTGATAATCCTCCGGACCGTCGAAGACGATCGCCTTGCCCTCGAAGGCATTCTTGTCCTTGGGGTTCTCGAGATAGCGCTTCCGGAATTCCGGTGTGATCACGCTGGTCTTCATGATCGCGGAATCGAACAGGTTGCCGCGCAGGTTGAGGAAGCCGGACTGCGCCTTCATCGGCTCGTCATAGGCCTTGATGACCTTGCGGTCCTCGGCGAATAGCCCCTCGCAGTTTTCCGCCAGCGTCCGGCCATTGGCGGTGATCGCCGGCTTGATCTTGCCCTTGGCGACGAGTTCCGCGACCACGGCGGGCACACCGCCGGCGCGATAATAGTCCTCGCCGAGATACTCGCCGGCCGGCTGCAGATTGACCAAGAGCGGGATGTCATAGCCCACCGCCGTCCAGTCCTCGTTGTCCAGCGGCACGCCGATATGCTTGGCGATGGCGTTGACCGAGATCGGCGCATTGGTCGAGCCGCCGATCGCCGAGTTGACCACGATCGCGTTCTCGAAGGCTTCGCGCGTCATGATCTTCGACGGGATCAGGTTCTCCCAGACCATGTCGACGATGCGCAGGCCCGTCAGATAGGCCATCTCGTAGCGGTCGCGATAAGGCGCCGGGATTGCCGCAGCGCCCGGCAGCGTCATGCCCAGCGCCTCGGCGATCGAGTTCATCGTCGTCGCCGTGCCCATCGTGTTGCAGTGACCTGCGGATGGCGCCGAGGACGCCACCAGATCGACGAATCCGCGATAGTCGATCTCGCCGGCCGCCATCATCTGGCGCGCCTTCCAGACGATCGTGCCCGAGCCGGTGCGCTCGCCGCGGAAATTGCCGTTCAGCATCGGCCCGCCCGGCAGCGCGATCGCCGGGATGTCGACGGTGGCCGCCGCCATCAGCTGGGCCGGCGTGGTCTTGTCGCAGCCGGTCGTCAGCACGACGCCGTCGAGCGGATAGCCGTAGAGGATCTCGACGAGCGAGAGATATTGCAGGTTGCGGTCAAGCGAAGCGGTTGGGCGCTTGCAGGTTTCCTGGATCGGATGGATCGGGAATTCGAAGGGCACGCCGCCGCGCTCGCGGATGCCGTCGCGGACGCGATGGGCCAACTCGATATGGTGGCGGTTGCAGGGAGCGATGTCGGAGCCGGTCTGGGCGATGCCGATGATCGGCCGGCCCGACTGCAGTTCGTCGCGCGACAGGCCGAAATTCATCGTGCGCTCGATATAGAGCGCGGTCATGTCGGCATTGGCGGGATTGTCGAACCAGGCCTTCGAGCGCAGCTGCTCCGGCTTGATCCGGCGCGGCGCCTTCTTCCGGGTGATCGCCACCGGCCGGTCCTGGCGCGGCACATTGCTTTCCGGGGCTTTCGCCATCGTCCTGTTTCCTCTCGCAGTCAGCGGCTCTGAGGGGCCGCCTTGGTCTCTTTTAAACCGATTTGAGATCGCCAACTTTGCCGATCGTCGTCAGGCCGGCAAGGGGCTTCTCGCAGATAGTCATACTATTAAAACGCATGGCAACGAGACACGGGTCGCGTCGGATGACCCGAACCCGACTCTTGCATCGGAGCGGGCTTTGCGGCCAAGACAGCGGCAGCGCCGGAAACAGGCGCGTCGCGACCGCTTCGTCCACGAAAACGCCTCAGGGAAACGCCGCCATGACGCTCCATGTCGTCCCGTCCTTCGCCCGCATCGGCGAGGAAAATGCCTTCGCCGTACTGGCGCGCGCCACCGAACTGCAGCGTCAGGGCAAGGACGTCATCAATCTCGGCATCGGCCAGCCCGATTTCCCGACGCCCGACCATATCGTCGAGGCGGCGGTGAAGGCCCTGCGCGACGGCCATCACGGCTATACCCCGGCCAACGGCATCCTGCCGCTGCGCGAGGCGGTCTCCGCCGATTTGCACAAGCGCTTCGATGTCGAGATTTCGCCCGAAAGCGTCATGATCGTGCCCGGCGGCAAGGTCACCATGTTCATGGCGATCCTGATGTTCGGCGAGCCCGGCGCCGAGATCCTCTATCCCGATCCCGGCTTCCCGATCTACCGCTCCATGATCGAATACACCGGAGCGACGCCCGTTCCGGTTCCGATCCGCGAGGAGAATGGCTTCGCCTTCTCGGCGGAGGAGACGCTGGCCCTGATCACCCCGAAGACGCGGCTGCTGGTCATCAACTCGCCGGCGAACCCGACCGGCGGCGTCACGCCCAAGGCCGAGGTCGACAAACTTATCGAAGGCCTGGCGAAGTTCCCCGACGTCGCGATCATGTCCGACGAGATCTACGACCAGATGCTCTATGATGGCGAGCAGCATGTCTGCCTGCTCTCCTACCCGGAGATTCGCGATCGGCTGATCCTGCTCAACGGTTGGTCCAAGACCTACGCCATGACCGGCTGGCGGCTCGGCTATTCGGTCTGGCCCAAGGCCCTCTACGAGAACGCCCGCAAGCTCGCGGTAAACTCGCATTCCTGCGTCAACGCGCCGGCGCAATGGGCGGGCTTAGCCGCGCTCACCGGCCCGCAGGACGCCGTCGCGATGATGCTGGCCGAGTTCGATCGGCGCCGGAAGGCCGTGGTCGAGGGGCTGAACGCCCTGCCCGGCATCTCCTGCATCGTGCCCAAGGGCGCGTTCTACGCCTTCCCGAACGTCTCGCAGACCGGCTGGCAGGCCAAGAAACTGGCTTCGGCCCTGCTCGAGGATGCTGGCGTCGCGACGATCGGCGGGCCGGATTTCGGCGTCCATGGCGAGGGCTATATCAGGCTCTCCTATGCGAACTCTCTTGAGAACATCGAGCGCGCGCTGGAGCGCATGGGCACATTTTTGGCGAGCGCGAAAGCAGCATGAACTTCAGCAATGTGAGTTATCTCTACCTGACGGCGGCGATCATCAGCGAGGTCATCGGCACATCCGCATTGAAGGCGTCGAACGAGTTCACCCGGCTCGTCCCGACGTTGATCATGCTGACGGCCTTCCTCAGCGCCTTCTACTTCCTGACTCTGACCTTGCGGACGATTCCCGTCGGGGTCGCCTATGCGATCTGGTCGGGCGTCGGCATCGTCCTGATCAGCGTGGTTTCGCGGGTGCTGTTTGGCCAAAAGCTCGACCCGCCTGCGTTGATCGGCATGGGAATGATCGTCGCCGGCGTGCTCGTGATCAACCTGTTCTCACGGTCGAGCCCGCACTAAGAACTGGCTCGGAACGACTGCGTCATCCCGGACAAGCCGCGCAGGCGGCGCCGAGCCGGGATCCATGCCGGAACGCTGCGCCCGG
The DNA here is from genome assembly GCF_001562255.1 of Bosea sp. PAMC 26642. Lineage (NCBI taxonomy): Bacteria > Pseudomonadati > Pseudomonadota > Alphaproteobacteria > Hyphomicrobiales > Alloboseaceae > Allobosea > Allobosea sp. PAMC 26642. The sequence continues at coordinate 3,719,299 of NZ_CP014301.1, forward strand.
AATCAGGCGCATTGCAGGAAAGCTGGAGCAGACCAAACGAAACAGGCCCCGGATCGCTCCGGGGCCTGTATTGCTTGATTACGCCAGGCAGGGCTCGCCCGGTGCCTCGGCCACATCCCCGGTGAGTTCGGGCGCATGAGCCCAGCCGCTCGCGCCCCAGCTTTTGAGCGCGGCCCAGGTCGAGCGGTCGAGCCGGTACTGCTCGCAGGGGAACAGCCCGCCGCGCGCCGGCAGCGACTTCAGGAACGAGCCCTCGGCCCGGAAGCCGGACTTCTCCAGCACGCGCCGCGAGGCCGGGTTGATGACCCGCGTATCGGCGTCGATCGCGGGCACGTCGACGAGCGAGAACAGCGTGTCGATCAGCGCCTGCACGGCTTCGGTCGCATAGCCCTTGCCCCAATGCGGGGTGCCGAGCCAGTAGCCGATGAAGGGAATGCCCGTCGCCTGCTTGTGCGCGCCGATCATGCCGATCAGTTCGTTCGGCCGGGAGCGCGGCGTGATCGTCAGCACAAGGTGCTCGCCCAGCGCATTGCCCTTGCGCATGGCGAAAATGAAAGGCTCGACCGCATCCACCGGATAGGGATGCGGGATCGAGGCCGTCATTTCCGCCACCGGCTTCTCGCCGGCCAGCCGCAGGATTGCCGAAGCATCGGCCATCCTGGTCCAGCGCAGCCACAGGCGCCGGGTCTCGAGCCGGAAGACATCGTCTCTTGTCAGTTCAGGGAACATCTTGGTCTCTCCGTCGGCGCAAACGAGAAAGGGGAGTTGGGTCTGGTCCCATCTCCCCCGGTTTGCTGACCTTCGGGAAACCCTTGTCGGGTTTTGATCCCTTCTCGATCGTCCGGTTCGATGGAACCGGCGGATCGAGGAGAAATTCCCTATCCGCCGTTTATTCTGCGGCCTGTTGGGCCGGGACTACGTTTACGAAAGCTCGGCCGAGTTTCGTGATGAATCGGACGCGGCCGTCCGTCAGCGCGAAAAGCGTGTGATCTTTGCCCATGCCGACATTCGCGCCGGGATGCCACTTGGTCCCACGCTGGCGGATGATGATGTTGCCGGTAATCACGGCCTGGTCGCCGAACTTCTTCACGCCGAGACGACGCCCTGCGGAGTCGCGACCGTTGCGGGACGAGCCGCCTGCTTTTTTGTGAGCCATAACGCCCTACCTCGAAAACTCTTGCATCTGCGTAACCCGAATCGGCGGCGAAAGCCAGCCGACCCGGGGATGAAACTGCTTTAATGGCTGACAGGAGGTGTCAGTAATCCTCGCCCGACGCCAGTTCGGCCTGGTCGGCCTTCGCCCGCGGGGGCTTGCCGGCCAGAAGCTCCTTGGCCTGCTCGACCCACTCCTCGCGGGTGGCACGGCCGCGCAGCTTCAGTTCCTCGTCCCACTTGGCGACGTCCTCGTCGCTCCAGGCGGCGATGTCGTTCCAGGAGGTGATGCCGGCAGCGCGCAGCTTCTTCTCGATGGTCGGGCCGACGCCCGAGATCAGCGAGAGGTTCGAAGCATCGAGCGCGTCGGCCTTGTCCGCATCGGCCTTGGCGGCCTTCGGAGCAGCCTTGCCCTTGGTTTCCGTCGAGGCGGCCGTGAGCGCGACCGACGAGGCATCGCCCTTCTTCATCTCCGGCTTCTTGCCGCCGGTGAGGATGTCGGTGATGCGCACGATTGTCAGCTCGGCACGGAAGCCGCGCTTGCGCTTGGAATTCTGGCGACGGCGCTTCTTGAAGGCGATAACCTTCTCGCCGCGAGCCTGCTTGACGATCTCGCCGGCAACGGTGATGTCGCCGAGGAAGGGCGCGCCGACGGTCGACTTCTCGCCATCGGTCAGCATCAGCACCTCGCCGAAGGCGACGGTGTCGCCAGGCTCTCCAACGAGCTTGGCGATGGTGATTTCATCGTTCGCGGCGACGCGAAACTGCTTGCCGCCGGTTTTGATGACTGCGAACATCCTTGTTCTCCATGTTCAGCCCCGCCCTGTCGTTGCGCCGCAAGGGCACACGCGGGACGGCTTTTTGGCAGTCGGTTGCGTGGTTTGGTTGCTCTTTCCGGCGGCGGCCGCAAACGCGGAACCGGAACGCCAAAAGAGATCGGGCGCGGGTTTCCCCACGCCGGATGCGCCTCGATAGTCGCAAGGCGGCGCGAGGTCAAGCGAAACAGAGGCGCCCGACACGGCTCCCGGCATTGACCGGCAGCGCGCCTCTGACGCCGATCGCCCGAAGGCGACCTGTGAACGATGCTGCGGCAGCCCGGACGGCATGCCGTTCGCTGACACGGTAACGCCTGAACACAAAATTCAGGTTCTCTGTTTGGACGCCCGTCGTGGAACCGAGTCGGGCGTTACCCCGTTGCTTCCCGGCACAGGGAGAACAGTCATGCGTATCGATCCCAGGGACCGCCTCATCAGGGCGCTTGCCGCGCAGCTCGGAGCCGAACGCGAGACCCGCGCGGCGCTCGCGAACGTCATCACCAATGGACAGCTCGACCGCGACGTCCTGCTTGCTTTGTTGCAGGATCCGATCCCCGCTCTGTCGCAGGAGGATCTGAACCGCGCCGACGCTCTTGCATCCGTCGCCCACTTCAATCAGGCGAGGGCCGCCTGATGGCGCCCCGCCCCGCATGGAAGGGCTATCTCAAGCTCTCGCTGGTCTCCTGCGCCGTCGAACTGACCGGCACGACAGACCACAGCGAGAAGGTCTCGTTCCGCGTCATCAACCGCAAGACCGGCAACACGGTCCGGCGCCAATACATCGACAGTGTCTCGGGCAAGCCCGTCGATGACGACGACGAGGTCAAGGGCTACGAGATCGGCGACGACGAATACCTCCTCGTCGAGGAGGACGAGATCGAGAAAGTCCAGATTGAGTCCTCGCATACGCTGTCGATCGAGCATTTCGTCGATCGGGCCGACATCCCGCAGATCTATTTCGATACGCCCTACTATGTAACGCCCTCCGACGACGTCTCGGAGGAAGCCTTCGCAGTGATCCGCGAGGCGATGGCGCGGCAGAAGAAGGCCGGCATCGCCCGCATCGTGCTCTACCGGCGCGAACGCCCCGTCATGATCGAGCCCTTCGAGTCGGGATTGCTGCTTACGACCCTGCGTTACGACAAGACTGTGCGAAAGCCTGACGAGATTTTCGAGGGGCTGCGCAAGGTCAAGCTCGACACCGAATTGATCGATCTCGCTACCCACATCATCGACAAGAAGCAGGCCGCCTTCGATCCAAGCGGCTTCGAGGACCGCTACGAGACCGCCCTGCTCGATCTGATCGAGGCCAAGCGTAAGGGTCGCAAGCCGCCGGTCGTGCAGGCGGCCGAACGGCCCGCAAATATCGTCAACCTGTTCGATGCGCTGAAGAAGAGCCTGGCCGAAGACGGCGGCGGCAAGCCCGCCACGAAGGCGAAGGCCACAATGGCCAAGGAGACGACGGCCAAGGAAACGGCGGCCAAGGAAACGGCGGCCAAGACCGCAACGAAGCGAACCACCGGCCCGCGCAAGCGCGCCTAACCTCAGGGATAGTCGATGGCGACGCTCGATCTCTATCGCGCCAAGCGGGACTTCTCACGGACGAAGGAACCCAAGGGCGGCAAGGGCCGCAAGACGGCTGCCGAGGCGGGCGGCGTTTTCATCATTCATAAGCACGCCGCGCGCCGCCTGCATTACGACCTCAGGCTGGAGCATGACGGCGTGCTCTGGTCCTGGGCCGTGACGCGCGGCCCAAGCCTCGACCCCGACGAAAAGCGTCTTGCCGTCCATGTCGAGGATCACCCGCTGGAATACGGCGCCTTCGAAGGCACGATCCCCGAGGGCGAGTATGGCGCGGGCTCCGTAATCATCTGGGACGAGGGTCGCTGGGTGCCGGAGGGCGACCCCGCCTTCGGCCTCGAAAAGGGCCATCTCTCCTTCATCCTTCAGGGCCACAAGCTTGCCGGCCAATGGCACCTCGTCCGGCTCAAGCCACGTCGCGGCGAGAAGCGCGACAACTGGCTGCTGATCAAGGTCGACGACGCCGCAGCCCGCAGCGACGAGGACATCCTCGAAACCGCCCCCGACTCGGTCAAATCCGGTTCGAGCGTCGAGGCCGTCGGACGCGGCGAGGCCCCCGATGCCAAGGTCTGGGCGAAGACGAAGCGCCCAGGCCAAAAGCGACCGGCTCTCGACCCCGCTCCGCCCGTCAAGGCCGCGAACTCCAGGAAGGCCAGCCATAAAGCCCCCGAAGGCGAGCTTTTGCCGAGCTTCGTCCCGCCCTGCCTCGCGACGCTTCAGGAGAAGGCGCCTGCGGGCGAAGCCTGGCTGCACGAGGTCAAGTTCGACGGCTATCGAATGCAGGCCCGTGTCTCTGACGGCAAGACCCGCCTGCTGACGCGCAGCGGGCTCGACTGGACAGATCGTTTCGGCGCCACCCTCGAACAGGCCCTGTCCCGCCTGCCATGCGATAGCGCGATAATCGACGGAGAGGTCGTGGCGCTCGGCGAAAACAGCGTTTCGTCCTTTTCGGCGCTGCAGGATGCCCTCTCCGAAGCCCGCACCGAATACCTCGTCTACTTCGCCTTCGATCTGCTTCATCTCGACGGCGAGGATCTTCGCGGCGAGCCTCTGCTCGCACGCAAGGAACGGCTTGAGGCGCTGCTGAGCGCTATTCCGGCCAAAGCCCCCCTGCGCTACAGCGAACATTTTCGCGAGCCCGGTCAGACCATGCTGCGCCATGCCTGCCGTATGGGGCTGGAAGGCGTCATCTCCAAGCGCGCCGATGCGCCCTATCGCAGCGGCCGCGGCCGCGACTGGGTCAAGTCGAAATGCAGCCAGCGGCAGGAGTTCGTCATTGCCGGCTACGTCCCCTCGAAAGGCTCGGGCCGCGAACTTGGTTCAATCCTCGCCGCTTACCATGAGGACGGCATCCTGCGACCCGCCGGCCGCGTCGGCACCGGCTTCACCCGCAAATCCGCGGCTGTGCTCAAGGGCAAGCTCGACGCGCTGAAAACGGTGAGCTCTTCCTTCGAGGGCGCTGCCGGCCGGGAAAAGGGCATCGTCTGGGTCGAGCCGGAACTCGTGGCCGAGGTCGAGTTCGGCGCCTGGACCGCCTCGAAGACCTTGCGCCACGCCTCCTTCATCGGCCTGAGAGAGGATAAGCCGGCAGATGAGGTTGTTCCGGAAACACCGGCCGAGCCTGTAGGCGAAACTCCCGAGCCGAAAAAGCCCGCTGTGAAACCACGCCGGACATTGCACGCCGAGACGACGGTGGTCCTGTCCAACCCCGATAAACCGCTCTGGCCCGATATCGGCCTCAGCAAGCAGGACCTGCTCGACTACTACGCCACCGTCTGGCCGCTGATGCAGCCCTTCGTCGTCGACCGGCCGCTGAGCCTGCTGCGTGCGCCCAACGGCATCGAGGGCCACAGCTTCTTCCAGAAGCATGGCTCGCCGGGGATGCACAAGGCAATCTCCACCCGAAAAGACCGTGACGGCGAGGATCTGCTCTTCATCCGTGATTTCGACGGTCTTGCCGCGCTGGTCCAGCTCGGAACGGTGGAAGTCCATGTCTGGGGCGCGACGATGGACGCCATTGAGACGCCCGACCAGATCATCTTCGATCTCGATCCCGACACCGGCGTCTCGGTCGAGGCAGTGCGCGACGCAGCCCGCAGCATCCGCGAGCGCCTGCGCGAACTCGGCTTCGAGAGCTTGCTCAAGCTGTCGGGCGGTAAGGGTTTTCACGTTGTCGTGCCCTTGAAGCCCAAAGCCGACTGGGCCCGGGTCAAAGGTTTCGCCAACACCTTCGCCAAGGCGATGGAGCAGGCCGAGCCGAAGCGTTACACTGCGACCCTGTCGAAAAAAGCGCGGCGCGGCCGCATCTTCATCGACTATCTCCGCAATGGCCGCGGGGCGACCGCGATCGCGCCCTACTCGACCCGCGCCCGCAAGGGTGGCGCCGTCTCGATGCCGCTGCCCTGGAGCGATCTCGACGAGGCGGTCCCCGACGCATTCAAGGCGCAGGATCTCCTCAAAGCAGGCGCGCCCGAGCCTGTCTGGAACGATTTCTTCGCGATGGCAAAGGCACTCACGGGCGCAGGCTAGATGTGGATCCGAGAATCGGATTGCGATGCGCGGAAAAGCCGATACCGCCAAACGCGTGATCTGCGACGGCATCCCAGGCAAGCTCTGCGCCCCCGCTCGCGCATCGTCCGGAGCGTAGCCTTCATCTCGCCTTCATGTTCGGGATAGGAAGTCTGGCTGAGCCTCAGGGCGTGTTCCGAGTCAGCAGCCACGAGGTGCCAGATGCGTTCGCTATCTCTTGTGGGCCTGTGTGTCCTCGTCTGCGGCGGCTCCGCACAGGCGGCCGCGGAATGTCTGAGCGACCAGGGCGTGCGGGAGTCGATCTCGGGCCGGTTATCGGTCGTCCGAACCCACGACGAGGCAGGCCAGGTCGAGCGGCCCTATATCCTGACCTTGCAGAAGCCGGTCTGCCTGTCGACGCTGGACGCCGATAGCATCGAGGCCGCCACGACCATCCAGGTCTACGCGACCGACGACGAGCTCCTGCAACGTCTGAAACAGTCGGTCGGAAAGAGCCTGCAGCTTCGCGGGCGGTTCTTTGCCGCCGACACGGCGTATCATCACGCTCCGATCGTCATGGAGGTCATCGAGATCCCGCCGGGGCCGAAGCCTCGGCGATGGTAGTGACAATTTCGAGCCGCATGTCGTGATCGGACAGGAACCGTCGAAATCCGGCCTATCGAATTGATGAATCCTTCAGGGTTGGCACCTATGCGCTGGTTGTCACGACAACCGATCGAAAAGGGGTGCGATTTGGGCAAGCGGATGCATCCGCGCCAGCGCGTGGTCGAGGCCGGCAATATCCGGACTCAGAGCGGGCGAAGCTATGCTTGTACCGTACGCGACGTCTCGGCATCCGGAGCGCGCCTGCGCATTCCGCTCGACTTCAAGCCGCCGGCGGAATTGCGCTTGAACGTGCCTGCCCTGCGTCTCGACCGGACGGCGCGCGTGGTCTGGCACCACGACAATTTGATCGGCGTACATTTCGCAGACGAGTGATGCGGCCAGGCCGCGCCTCATCGCGCTATCGATCGAGTATGGTTGCCTGTCAGGTTTGCTTCGGCGCCCGCGAAGGCGAGCAGAGATAGACCTGCCCCTCGGTTCCCGGCCCCTTCCATTTGATGTCGGCCACAGGGGTGAGCACATGCGTCCCGCCGAGCTCCGCGCCGCGGATCTTCAGCCTCGCCAGCGCCGCGTCGCGCGCCTTGTCGAGCAGCAGCACCTGGCCGACCGTCGAACTACCGTCGATATCGCCGAGCTTCTTGCAGTCCTCGACCACGATCTTGCTGTCGGTCAGCACCACGACATTGGATTTCGACGTCGGAATGGCGCAGGCGGCCAAAGCGCACAACGGAATCAGCAGGAACGGTCGCAGCATAAGACGTGTCCTCGAACGGCGGCGCAAACCGCGCCGTGACGCATGATCGGCCGCAATGCCGCGATTTCAAGCCCCCCGCGCGGTCACGCCTGTTCGACGGGAGCGCGCGTGTCGCGCCTTGCGGTCGGCCCGCCCAGATGCAGCACAGCATCCAGCAGTTCGCGTGCATAGGCCGTCTGCGGCGCGCTGAACAGCCGGGCACTCTCCCCCTGCTCGACGATACGGCCGTTCTGCAGCACCACCGTGCGCTCGCACATCATCCGCACGACGTTGAGATCATGGCTGACGAAGAGCAGCGCCAGATCGTCCTCGCGGCGCAGGCGGTCGAGCAGTTGCAGGATCACCGCCTGCACCGAGACGTCGAGCGCCGCCGTCGGCTCGTCGAGGATCAGCAGGCGCGGCCGGCAGGCGATGGCGCGCGCAATGCCGACGCGAGCCTTCTGCCCGCCCGACAGCTGATGTGGAAAGCGCTCCAGCAGGTCGCTCGGCAGCCCGGCGCGCTGCGCACATTCGCGCACACGGCCCGTCAGTGCAGCGCCATCCTTCATGCCGAGCAACCGCCGCAGCGGATGGGCGATGCAGTCGAACGCGTTGAAACGCGGATTGAGGCTGTCGGTCGGGTCCTGGAAGACGATCTGGATATCCTTGCGGAATTCGGACCGGTGGAAGTCGCGCGCCGGCAGCGAGCCGATGGCGCGCCCGTCGAACAGGATCTCGCCCTCGCTGGCATCGATCAGCCGGCAGACCATGCGCGAAATCGTGCTCTTCCCCGAGCCGGATTCGCCGACAAGGCCAAGGCTCTCGCCGGCCCTGATCGAGAACGACACGTCATCGACCGCAACGACCCCGCCATCATAGCGCTTCACGAGCTTCTGGACTTCGAGCAGCAGCGGCGTGCCGGGTGGGCGCTGTCTTTTGTCGCCTCCCCAGCCCTCATCCTGAGGAGAAGCCGCAGGCTTCGTCTCGAAGGATGCTCCAGAGCGCGCTGGAGCATCCTTCGAGACGGCCGCTAAGCCGGCCTCCTCAGGATGAGGGCTATGGGATGGCGCCAGATCAGCGATCGTCGAGGTCGCAGTCGGCGAGGCCGCGACGAGGCGCTTCGTGTAGGGGTGCTGCGGCGCGCTGAACAGGTCGAGGGGCTGAGCCTCCTCGACCACCCTGCCCTGTTCCATCACCACCACGCGCTGGCAGTAGCGCGAGGCTAGACCGAGATCATGCGTGATCAGGATCATCGCCATGCCACGCTCGGCGGTGAGTCGTGCGACGAGGTCCATCACCGTCTTCTGCGTGGTGACGTCGAGCCCGGTGGTCGGCTCGTCTGCGATCAGCAGCGCCGGCTCGCAGGCGATCGCCATCGCGATCATGACGCGCTGGCACATCCCGCCCGACAGCTCGTGCGGATAGGCGTCGAGCCGCTTCTCGGGATCGCGGATCAGCACGGCCTTGAGGAGATCGAGCGCACGCGCCCGGCCCTCGCCCGCCGAGATGCGCTCATGGGCCATGATCGCATCGGCGATCTGCCGGCCGACGCTGCGGATCGGATTCAGCGCGCCGCGCGGGTTCTGGAAGATCATCGAGACGGCGGCGCCATGCAGGGAGCGCAGCTGCTTCGACGAGGCCTTCGTGATGTCCTGGCCCTTGAAGCGGATGCTGCCCCGGTCGATCCGGCCCGACGCATCGAGCAGCCGCGTCACCACGAAGGCCGTCACCGACTTGCCCGAGCCGCTTTCGCCGACGATGCCGAGTGTCTCGCCCGTCGCGACGTTCAGCGACACGCCCCGCACGGCCTCGACCAGCCCGCGCCGCGTCGAGAACGAAACATGCAGATCGTCGATCGCGAGCAGGGGCTCGCCCGGAACGGCCGCCATCGCGCTCACGTCCGCATGCGCGGGTCGAGGATGTCGCGCAATCCGTCGCCGAGCAGGTTGAAGCACAGCACCGTCAGCATCAGCGCCAGCCCCGGAAAGGCGACCAGCCACCATTTCCCCGTCGAGATGAAGCGGGCGCCCTCGGCGACCATGATGCCCCATTCCGGCGTCGGCGCCGAGACTCCGAGCCCGATGAAGGAGAGGCCCGCTGCATTCAGGATCGCCCAGCCGAGATTGAGCGAGACCTGCACCGCCATCGCCGGCAGCACGTTCGGCAGGAGGAAGCGCAGCACCACCGAGACATGGCTGTCGCCGCAAGCGCGAGCGGCTTCCACCCAGCCGGCATTGCGCCGGACATTCACCTCGGCCCGCGCGAAGCGGATATAGAACGGCAGGTTGATGATCGCGGTGGCGATGACGATGTTCTCAACCCGGTTGCCCAGCGCCGCCACCATCGCCATCGCCAGCACGAACAGCGGAAACGCCATCAGCACATCGATGAAGCGCCCGACATAGCGGTCGAGCCGGCCGCCGTTGTAACCGCAGAGCGCACCGATCACCGCGCCCACGACGAAGGACAGCGTCACGGCCGACGCGGCGATCGCGAGATCGAGCCGCGCCGCGACGACGAGCCGGCTGAACACGTCGCGGCCGAGCTGGTCGGTGCCCGCCCAATAGGTCGCGCTCGGCGGCCGCAGCGCATTGGGCACATCCGAGGCGATCGGATCGAACGGCACGATCGAGGGGCCGATGATCGCGAGCAGGCACAGGATGAACGCCCCTGCCGCGGCAACAGCCGTGACCGGGTTTCCGCGCAGTATCCAGACGGTGTGGCGCAGCGTGGCGGAGCTCATGAGCACCCCCCCTTGTCATTCCGGGGCGAGCCGCCGGCTCGAACCCGGAACCCACGGCTGGGTGAGCGGTCGCAACCCCGATGATTCACCCGGTCGTGGGTTCCGGGTTCATCGCTTCGCGATGCCCCGGAATGACAGGCGTGGGAACAGGCGCTCATTCCACCGACACCCTGGGATCAGCGATGCCGTAGAGCACGTCCACGGTCAGGTTCACGATCACGAAGATCGAGGCCATCAGCAGCACGAAGCCCTGCACCGGCGCATAATCCGACGCCAGCAGCGCATCGAGCGCATAGGAGGCGACGCCCGGCCAGGAGAACACCTTCTCGACCAGCACATTCGCACCCAGCATGGTCGAAAACACGATGCCTGCGATGGTCAGCACCGGCAGGATCGCGTTGCGCAGCGCATAGGTCACGATGACCTTTCGCGGCGGCAGGCCGAGCGAGCGCGCGGTGCGCACGAAATCGCTGCCGAGCGAGGCCAGCATCGCAGCCCGCGTGATCCGCGCCAGCGGCGCGACCACGAACAGCGCCATGGTGAAGGCCGGCAGCACGAGCTGCGAGGCCGCCGCCCGCCAGCCTTCCCAGTCGCGGGCCAGCGCGAAATCGATCATGAGGAAGCCCGTCACCAAGGGAGGCTGCGAGGTGAAGATGTCCACCCGCCCCGTCGGGTCCGGCGCAATGCCCAGCAGGTAGTAGAAGGCGTAGATCAGCAGCAGCCCGGAGACGAAGGTCGGCACGCAGACGCCGAGCGCGCAGATGAAGCGCACCAGATGGTCGATCCCCGACCCCTGCCGCAGCGCCGCAGCCACGCCGAGCGGGATCGCCGTGACGAGCGCGATCAGCAGCGCCGAAAAGGTCAGCTCCAGCGAAGCCGGTAGCCGCGATTTCAGATCGGCCAATACCGGCTGCCCGGTCGTCAGCGAACGCCCGAGATTGCCCGAGCCGATATCGCCGAGATAGCGCACGAGTTGCTCCGGCACGGGCTTGTCGAGGCCCATCTGCTTGCGGATCATCTCGATTTCCTCCTTGCCGGCGCTCGGCCCCGACGCGAAGAAAACTGCCGGATCGCCCGGCAGCACCCGCATCAGCAGGAAGGTGAAGACGAGCACCCCAAACAGCGCCGGAAGCGACGACGCGAAGCGCCAGCCCGCGCGTTTGGCGGTGATGGAGAGTTGGGACATGTCAGCGGCCGTCGTATCGACCCACCGCCGTCATTCCGGGCGCAGCGAAGCGGAGACCCGGAATCCATCGCAAGGCACCTTCTTGCTCGATGATGGATTCCGGATCGGCGCCGCTTCGCGGCTTGTCCGGAAGGACGGCGGAGGTTCGGATGGCCAATGATCTCACTTCCGGCTCAGATCGCGAAAATCGATCTGGCGGTGGAACTGGTAGACATAACCGTCGATGGACGACGCCATCACCGCGTCCTGCGAGGGCTGCCAGAGCGGGATTTGCGGCATCAGCTCGAAATGCCGCGTGTTCAGTTCCTTGCCGAGCGCCGCATACTTCGCCGCATCCGGCTCGAAGCGCGCCGCCTGCGCCCATTCGGTGATCTTCGCATCGTCGAGCGAGGCGTAGTTCCAGCGGATCGGGCCGATATAGAAATTCCGGTAGAAGTAATCCATCGAGGGCAGCCAGGCGACGATGCCCTCGGTGAAGAACGGCACCTTCTTCTCGTTGATCAGCGTCGACATCTGCGCGTCCGGCAGCTTCTGGATCTCGACCTTGATGCCGACCTTGGCGAGCGATTCCTTCAGCAGCGCCGCCATCGGCTCGGCCGTGCCAGCCTGGCCGACATTGAACGAGAACGTCGTCGAGAAGCCGTCAGGAAAGCCCGCCGCGGTCAGGAGCTTCTTGGCGTCTGCCAGATCAGTCTTCAGCGGCTGCGGGATCGGGAAGGTCGCGCCCGTCGGGGCCTTGCCGTCCGCCCAGGTCGCGCCATAGAGCGGCGCCCCGCGCCCGAACAGCGCCGCCTTGAACATGTCGTCATAGGGCAGCGCGGCTGCGATCGCCTTGCGCACCTCGAGTTTGTCGAAGGGCGGCATCTGGTTGTTGAACGAGACGAAGGTGATCGAATTGTACTGGGGCGTCGAGATGACCTTGAGCTTGCCCTTCTTCTCGAGATCGGCGGCGTCGGTCGCTTGCAGGTCGATGGCGATGTCGGCGTCGCCCTTCTCGACGAGGTTGGCCCGCGTCGCGGCCTCGGGGATGGTCTGGGTGATGATGCGCTTGAAGCTCGCCGGCTTTTCGGCCGAGCCGCGGTTCCAGTCCGGGTTGCGGCGCAGGATCGTGGTCTCGCCCGGCTTGAAGCTCTCGATGATATAGGCGCCCGAGCCCGCGGTGTTTTCCTTCAGCCAGGCCAGCGCCCAGGGGTCTTCGGCCGTCGCCTTCGATTTGGCGAGCTTGGAGTTGAAGATCACCGGATAGACCACGGCGAGATTGGCGAGCGCCAGCTTGTCGGGTTTGGGCAGTGTCACTTCGAAGGTGTGCGCATCGACGATCTTGAACTGGTCGGCACTGGTCAGCGATCCCGTCAGGAGCTGGCCCTTGCCGAGTACATTGGCGGTCACGGCGCGGTCGAGCGACCACTTCACATCCTCGGCAGTCACCGGCGTCCCGTCATGGAACTTGGCGTCTTTGCGCAAGGCGAAGGTGATCTTCAAGCCGTCGGGGCTGACGGTGTAGCTCTCGGCGAGCTCGGGCTTGAAGCTGTCGAGATCGAACACCCATTTCCCGTCGAGCTGCTTCTTCCCGAAGGAGAGCAGCCGGTCATAGGTCAGCAGCGAAAGGCCGAAGGCCTCGCGCGTCGAGCCGGGGATGTTGGGGTCGAGGGTGTTGATCGCCGCGCCCGTGACGTGGCGCAACGTTTCCGCGCGGGTCTGTGCCAGCACCGGCAGCGCAGTGGAGGCAAGAAGCGCGGCAGCCAGCCAGGTCGTCTTCACGATGGTCATGCTCATGTCCTCTAGCGCGTCGCAATCGACAGGTTGGTTCCGAACGGGACCGGATGCAAGCGTGGTGCCACCGGCTTTCCTCAGGTGAAGAGTTTTGCTGTCGATTCAGCCAGAATCGCCTGCGGCACATCATAGGCCTGGAACGATGCCCAGTGCTTTTCGACGTCGGCGCGGAACAGCCCGCGCGTAATGCCGGACACCAGTTTTGGCACAGCCGTCGTCATCGCGTTGATCGAGGAACCCGAAGCGCCGAAGCTCATCGTCGAAGCGATGGTGAAGAGGTGGATGTCGGCAATCCAGGGCGTCTGCCCGGGCTCGCGCTCGATCAGCGCATAATCGTCCCCGAGATAGGGAAAGCGTGCCAGTCGTTCGTCGCGCTCGCTTTCGGGCGGCGTGTAACGGTCGCCCCATGACGCGATGTTCCCGGCGCAGCGCGCCAGTTCCGGCCTGACCGACGCGTCGATGTCGATGCCCGTCGCGGCGATGATGAAATCGACAGTGACCGGCCCCTGCGGCGTGGCGATCTCGACGCCGTGCGGACCGTCGATCACGCTATGCACCGGCGCGCCAAAATGCAGCGCGAAAGCCTTGTGCCGGGCACAGCGATCATAAGTCGCCTGCGGAAACCCTTCGCGCATCGCCAGCACCGTGCTCATGAAGCGCCAGCGCCAGGCATCGTCGAGATCTCCGAGATGGCGCAGGAACCCCCTGAACGTCAGCCAGCGATAGGGCTGGATCACCTGCGCCTGCGGCCGCCGGCACAGCAGATGCACTTGCGCCGCGCCCACCTCCAGCGCGGTGGCGGCATTGTCGAAGGCCGAGGCGCCGGCCCCGATCACGGCCACGCGCTTGCCGGCCAGCGCTGCGAAATCGATCGACTCCGCGCAATGCGCCCGTCGCGACGAAGGCAGCGCTGCCAGCGCCTGCGGCAGCGACCAGTGGCCCATGCCCTCCTGCCCGGTAGCGAGCACGATCTTGCGGGCGTGCAGCACCTCCGTTCCGCCGTCGCTCGACACCGTGACCGCCAGCAGCGAACCGGCGGGCGCGATATCGACCACCTCCGCATTGTTGCGCGCGGGGATACCGACGACATGCCGGAACCAGTCGAGGTAGTCGGCCCAATGGCCCGTCGGGATCAGCGCGAGTTCGTCCCAGCTCTCGACCCCGAACTTCGCCTCGTGCCAGGATTGGTAGGTCAGGCTGGGTACGTCGAGGTCGGGGCCGGTAAAATCCTTCGGGCTGCGCAGCGTCTGCATCCGCGCATAGGAACGCCATGGTCCCTCTCGACCGGCCGGAGCCTTGTCGAGGACGAGGATATTGGTGACCTGCGAGCGCAGCAGGCCAAATGCCGTCGCAAGCCCGGACTGGCCGCCGCCGATGACGATCACGTCATGGGCCGGCTTGCCGTCGGGGCCGATCACCGGTTCGAGCCACGGCGTGCGCGGATGCGCGATCCGCGCGAGGTCGCTCGCGATCCGGCTTTCCAAGACAGATAATCCGTCATGCTTCATGGCAGCGCGCCCATGCAGCGATCATGCCGGCTTCTCAAGCGGCAAGCCAGCCGCCATCGACGACGAGCGTCGTGCCGGTGGTGAAGGAGGCCTCGTCGCTGGCGAGATAAAGCGCGCCCTGCGCAATCTCCTCGGCGGTCCCGAAGCGCTTCAGTGCATGGCGGTTGCGCGAGGCCTCGCGGATCGGCTCCGGATCAGAATGGCGGGCGAAGCTTCGCCGCAGCATCGGCGTGTCGATGGCGCCGGGCGCGATCGCGTTCACGCGGATGCGGTCGGCGGCATAGTCCAGCGCCATCGTCCGCGTCAGGCTCAGGATCGCGCCCTTGGCGGCGATGTAGGCGCTGTTGCCGCGCCCGCCCGCCAGCGCCAGTTGCGAGGCGAGCGTGATGATCGAGCCGCCGCCCTGCCGCTGCATTGCCGGGATCGCCGCACGGCCGAACAGCCAGGTGCCGCCGACATTCGCACGGAACACCGCGTCCCAGTCCTCGGGCTTCGTCGTGGTGACGGTACCGCCGCAAGAAAATCCGGCCGCCGTCATCAGCACGTCGATTTGCCCCCAGCGCGTCAGCGCGCCCTCCGCCGCCATCTCGGCAAAATCGGGCTCGCCGACATCGCCGACGCAGGAGATCGCCTCCCCGCCGGCCGCCGCGACGGCGGCAACGGTCTCCGCTGCCCCCTCCGCATCGCGATCGACGAGCGCGACTCGCGCGCCCTCCATGGCAAACAGCAGCGCGGTCGCCCGGCCGATGCCCGAACCTGCCCCCGTGATCAGCGCGACCTTGCCCGGCAACCTCATCGCGACGCCTCCGATCGAACGCCATGCGCCCGCCACCACGCCGCCAGATGCGCCGCCGATTCCGCGCCACTCGTCGCCGCCTGCCAGCCGAACTCGTCCGCCATCCGCGTCACTGCGAGCGGCGCCCGGTCGCCCGGCCCATGGAGGTCGATCGTCGCTTCCTCGCCGGCCTCCGCCAGCCGGCAGAGGAAGCCGGGAAACTCTTTCGCCAGCGCGATCCCCCAGTCGAGCGCCGAAAAGCGTAGGCCGGTCGAAATGTTGTAGAGCCGCTCGCGCAGCGTCGGGGCGCCGGCGATGACATGTACGGCATCTGCAACATCGGGCGCGTAGATCCAGTCGCGCAAACCGGGACGGGGCAGGATCGCGGCTTCGCCGGCGACCGCGGCGGCGAGGATCTGGCAATGCGGGCTCAGCGTGTCGCGCACGCCGGTCGCCCGCTCCCACGGCCCGAACACGCCGCTGAGCCGCAGGCTCACGACATCGAGGCCCCAGAGCCCGCCGAGCCGATTGCCGACCCGTTCGCTCGCCCATTTCGTGATCGCATAGAGCCCGGCGGGATCGCCCGGCGTCTCTTCGGTCAGCTCGGGCTCGCGCTCCCCGGCCGCGCCATAGGCGGCAGCCGAACTCAGATTGATCACGCGGCGAACCCCGGATGCCGCGGCCGCACGCAGGATCGGCACCTGCGCCAGCAGGTTGACCCGCAGAATCGCCTCGGGATCGGCGGCGTCGCGGGCCGAGCCCGCCGTGATCGCCGCTCCCATCACCACGACGTCCACGCCCGGCACGATTGCCTCGGTTACAGCCGCGGCGTCGGTGACGTCGGCGACGATCGCCGTCAGGGCCCCGGACAGACCGGAGAAGGCGGCGCGCGCAGTCTCGGGCAGCGGCGCGCGGTCGAACAGCACGACCTCGTCCCCGGCGCGCAGGAAGCGTTCGGCGATGTTGAGACCGACGAAGCCGACGCCGCCGAAAATCAGGACTCTCACAAACCCACCTCGCGAAGGCGGCAGAAGCGCCGGCATCAGACGAAACTGCCCGCTCGCGCCGCGCCCGACAAGCGCCGTCGCGCCGCATTGCGTTGACGCGATCCATGGTCTAGGCGTGCCCGCGACGTGCCGGGCCGGCCCTCGTGTCTGAACAGTGCCCGGCCCCCGCGAGACCGCAGCCTCGAGCCGGTCTTGCCAACATGCAAGAGGATCGACCATGGCCCGCAAGAAATCGAAACCGCTCGAAGCGGAGTTCGTGATGTTCGACGTCGTCTATGTCGATGGCTCGCGCCGTTCCAACCGTCGCGTCCCGACCGCGCTGCTCGGCGGCCTCGACGGCGACGATCCGGCCCGCGACGCCATCATGGAGCAGGATCGCCTCATCGCCGAGAAATCCGGCATGCCGCCGCTTGAGATCGAAAGTCTCGAACGCTCCGGCAAGGCCGCCGAGAAGCCCGCGCGAAAGGCCGTCTGATCCGCGCAAATCGGATCGCCGAGGCTTAACCTAAGACCATACTTGTCCTTGACCTGACCTGACGCGTGGATTTTAGTCGCGGCCGCGATTGGGAGGCAAAAGAGGAAGTCACATGCGTACAATTTTGATCGTTGGGGCCGTAGCAGCCGTGCTGGCGGGTTGCCAGACCCGGACGGAGTCCCTCGTCGACGCCGAGATCACCTGCGAGTCCCAGGGCTTCCGTCCCGGCACCCGCGCCTACCAGCAGTGCCGCTCGGCAAACTACACCGAGAACCGCCGCGCCAATGCCGACGCCAGCAACGCGGTCGCGGCCGGTGTCGCAGCCGGCGTCGTCGGCGGGGCGATCGTCGGGGCAGCCTCGCGGCCCTACTACGGCCGCGGCTACTACGGCCGGGGCTACTACGGCGGCTACTACTACTGATCGCCGCAACCGGCGCCGATCTTCGGCAGGCCGGTCATGAAAAGGCCCTGCGGCGCGTAATGCGCCGCAGGGCCTTTTTCGTACGACCGGGTCGTGTCAGCGCTTGGCTGGGGCGCGCCTGCGGGCCGGCGCGGCTTCGCTCGACGACGTCAGCAGCGAGCCGATCACATAAACCGCGATACCCACGCCCAGCAGCGCCGCGATCGGCTCTTTCTGGGCCCGGTTCGCGATCAGGCGGCTGCCATGTTCGGCATAGTCGCGGGCATCACCACCATATGAACTCAGCCACTGCTGGCCGGTCTTCAGGGCGCTGTCGCTCGACTTGGCGGCCTCGTTGCCGTAATCGCCGAACAGGCGCCGCAGCCGGTTGAACTCGGGCTCGTAACGCTCCCAACTCGTTGCCGGCGGCGTTCTTAGCGCCGACCATGCGATCAGGCCGACGCTCAGCGCGCCCAGCCCGAAGGCGATTACCGGATGGCGCTCGACCGCCCGCATCGCGGCCTCGCCGCCTTCGCGCGCAGTCTCGACCGGGTCCATCTCCACGATCGCATCCTTGGCGCGGGAGTAGCCGTCCTTCACCGTCTCGGTCGCCTTGTCGGCCATGTCGGCAGCCTTGGCACGCAGGCCGGTGGTGGCGTTCTCGATCTCGTCGCTGGCCTCGTCCCAATCCTTCGGGACATCGGGCGGGAACTTGCTCATGGTCGCCATCGCGGACCTCCATTTCAGGTAGCTGTGTCCCTCAGAACGGTGCATCGCCGCGAGAGTTCCCGTTAGCCGTCAGAAAACAGCCGCTGCTCTCAAGCTTTCCGCAGGCACCCCGCTCCCCTCATCGGCTCCTTGAAGACAGCGGCTTGTTATGGCCCGGCTGCGGCCATCGCGCAGCCACCATTGGATGTGAGGCTTTCGACTTGATTCAATCGAGAGGAGACGCTCATGGATCTGCAGCACCTCCAGACCGCGCATTCGGATATCCTGTCGGATCCCGAATGGATCGCGCTTGAAAGTGTTGGCGATGAGACGAGCCACTTCATCTTCGACGATGAGATGCTTCTCGGCTTGAGCGAGCGGGGGCTCGTCGAACCGCTGGGCGATCGCTGGCGTGTCACCCGCAACGGGCGGGACGCGCTGAGCACCCGCAAAGCTTGACGAGCCGGAAGCCGGTCCGACACGCGCCGTTCGCACCGGCTCTGGAAACCTTGCCGAACGATCCCCATTGATAATGGCCCCGGCATCGATCGCAGGACGCCATGGCCAAGCCCGTCAGCATCACCGTTTCCCATGATCTCGGCCGCGAAGCCGCAGTCGCGCGCCTGCGCGGCGGCATCGACCGCGTTCGCGACAAGCTCGGCCTCGTCAGGATGCAGCTCGTCGAGGAGACCTGGACCGGCGACACGCTTCAGTTCGGCGTCGCGGCGCTGGGCCAAACTGTCCGGGGCTCGCTTGCGGTCGAGGAAACCCTGGTGCGGGTCGAGGTCATGTTGCCCTGGATCCTCGCCGTATTCGCCGAAAAACTGAAGTTGGGTGTCGAACGGCAGGGCCGGATTCTGCTCGAAAAACCCAAGGCCTGACCTATAGCCCCGCTTCGCACGGAACATTCGGCCGCCGCGACCATCTGAACCGATCAGCCCTCGTCGGCCAGCGGGTGGAGGTCGCGCACCATGCTCTTCAGCCGGTCGTCGAGGACATGGGTGTAGATCTGCGTCGTCGCGATGTCGGCATGGCCGAGCAGCTCCTGCACCACCCGGAGATCGGCGCCGTTCTGCAGCAGATGGCTGGCAAAGGCGTGCCGCAGCACATGGGGGCTTAGGACCGAGGGTGACAACCCCGCCGCTGCGCCGAGACTCTTGAGATCGCGCGCGAAGGCCTGCCGCGTCAGGTGCCCGCTCTCGCCATCGGAGGGAAACAGCCAGCGCCCTTCCGCAGCCCCGGCCTCCCGCGCCGCCCCAAGATAGGTTTGAGCGGACAGCCGCGCCGCCTCGTTCAGCGGCACCAGCCTGTCCTTGTCGCCTTTGCCGCGCACAACCAGGAAGCGCTCGCGCGTCGTCGCGGCCGAGAGCGGCAGCGCGATCAGCTCCGAAACGCGCAGGCCCGTCGCATAGAGCATCTCGATCAGGCAGCGCATGCGCAGCGCCCTGACCCGTGCGGCGGGCGTCAGTCCCTCCCGCTCGGCCGCACACCTGGCGGCCTCGATCAGCGCGTCGACATCGCCGACCGAGACCACCTTGGGCAGCGGCCGGCCCTGGCGCGGCCCCTCGATCGCGGCGGAGGGGTCCTTGGGAGACAGGCCCTCGGTATAGAGGAAGCGGTGGAACTGCCGCACCGCCGACAGCCGCCGCGCGCTCGATGATGCCTTAAGCCCACGCCCCGCCAGATCGCCGAGCCATCCCCGGATATCGTCGGCGACGACCTCGGTCAGCTCGCGCCCGCCCAAAAATTCGAGATAGTCCTCGATATCGCGCTCATAGGCGTCGAGCGTATTGCGGGCCGCGCCGCGCTCGGCCGCCATCATGTCGAGAAAGGCCTTGAGCCGCGCCCGCGCCTGCCGGCTCATCGCGGCTGCAGCTTTGCGGGCGGCACCACCTCGATCATCTCGCGCGGCTCCGGCGTCACGAAGGTGACCAGCGCGATCATGCCGCCGAAGACGAGCCCGGCCAGGATGACGAGGAAGGCGACGAATCTGAACAGCGTCGGCACGGCGCGACGATCCTCGGCAAAATGCGAGCCCCTTGAGTCGGGACCTGACGGTTATTCCCGATGCGGATGGCGGGACGCAAGGGCATGGTCGCGCGCGAGCCCGAAACCGACGCCGGTTTCCCCGTGACAGGGGCATGACGCCGCCGGATTGCTCATGCTAAAGCGGCTTCGGGAAACGCCGTCATGAGCATGAACGCAGACACGATCGAAACGATCGACCGGACGGAATTGCGCGCCGCGCTCGGGCAGCGCGCCATCGTGCTCGTCGGCATGATGGGCTCGGGCAAGAGCTCGGTCGGTCGCCGGCTGGGCGCCCGACTCGGCCTGTCCTTCGTCGATGCCGATACCGAAATCGAGACCGCCGCCGGCATGACGATCCCGGAGATCTTTTCCCAGCGCGGCGAGACCGAGTTCCGCGACGGCGAGCGTCGCGTCATCAGCCGCATCCTCACGACGCGCGCACCGCTCGTTCTCGCGACCGGCGGCGGTGCCTATATGAACGCCGAGACGCGCGGCCGTATCGCTGAGCTCGGCATCTCGATCTGGCTCAGAGCCGAGCCCGACGTGCTGATGCGCCGCGTGCGCAAGCGCTCGAACCGGCCTTTGCTGCAGACCGCCGACCCCGACGCCACCTTGCGGCGTATGCTGCTCGAGCGCGAGCCGGTCTACGCGCTGGCCGACCTGACCCTGACCTCCCGCGACGTCCCCCATGAGGTCGTCGTCGAGGATGCCATCCTCGCGCTCGACCGGTATCTTCGGTCGCCGCAGCCGGAACGGACCGTTTCGTGAATATCACCAGGACGGAAACGCCGGGCGGGCGCATCGTCGTGCCGGTCGCACTCGAAGGCCGCGCCTACGATATCCAGATCGGCCGCCATCAGCTCTGCGAGGCTGCGGCCCTGATCGGCGCGCTGGCGCCGGGCGCAAAGGTCGCGCTCGTCACCGACGAGACCGTCGCAACGCTTCATGCGCCAGCGTTGGAGGCTTGCTTCCATCAGGAGGGCATCGCCGTGACGCGGATCGTGGTCCCGCCCGGCGAGGCCACCAAGTCCTATGCGCAACTCGTGTCGCTTTGCGACGCGCTGCTGGCGGCGAAGATCGAGCGCGACGATCTCGTCGTCGCCTTTGGCGGCGGCGTGGTGGGCGATCTCACCGGCTTTGCCGCGGCCGTACTCCGGCGCGGCGTGCGCTTTGTCCAGATTCCCACGACCTTGCTGGCCCAGGTCGATTCCTCCGTCGGCGGCAAGACCGGCATCAATTCCAGTCACGGCAAGAACCTGATCGGCGCCTTTCACCAGCCGGCGCTGGTCATCGCCGACACCGCTTTGCTCGACACGCTGAGCGAGCGCGAATTCAAGGCCGGCTATGCCGAGGTGGTCAAATACGGCCTGATCGGCGATCCCGATTTCTTCGACTGGTGCGAGGCCAACTGGAGCCGCATCATCGCCGGCGGTCCGGAGCGCGACCATGCCGTCGCCGTTTCCTGCCGCGCCAAGGCGGCGATCGTCGCCCGCGACGAGCGCGAGGACGGCGACCGCGCCTTGCTCAACCTCGGCCACACCTTCGCGCACGCGCTCGAACGTCTGACGAAATACGATTCCACGCGGCTGGTCCATGGCGAGGCGGTCGCCATCGGTCTGGCGCTCGCCTTCCGCTTTTCGCAGCGCCTGGGCCTCTGTCCCGGTCAGGACGCCGTGCGCGTCGGCCGCCATCTCGATGCCGTCGGCCTGCCGAGCACTCTTCAGCAGGTGCCCGGGGGAGCCGGCAGCGCCGACGAGATCGTCGCCGCCATGGGCCAGGACAAGAAGGTCAAGCGCGGCGCGCTGACCTTCATCCTCGCCCGCGGCATCGGCAAGAGCTTCATCGCGCCGGGCGTCGCGGCCGACGAGGTCAGGGCCTTCGTGGAAGACGAGCTTGTGATGAAAGGGGCGGCGGACTGACCGACGACGCTTCGTGACGGCCGCTCTGGTGGAGACGGCCGACGCACGAGCGCGGTTGTGGAGCTTTAGGTTGTGGCGCGGGCGAAGGCCGGCACCTGGAAGCGCCGGCGGTAAGCCCCCGGTGTCATCCCGGTAACCCGCTTGAACAACCTGCGGAAGAAGGCGGCATCCTCGTAGCCGACCTTCCAGCTGATCTCGTCGGCCGGCGCATCGGTCCGTTCGAGCCGACGTTTGGCGTCTTCGATGCGGAGGCGCTGAACGTAGTCGATCGGCGCGAAGCCCGTCGCCTCGGTGAAACGCCGCTTGAATGTGCGCTCGGCCAACCCCGAACGCCGCACGATCTCCTCGACCGGGCTCGCAACGGAGAAGTGCGCCGCAAGCCAGGATTGCGTGTCCGCGATAATTGCGTCGCCATGATCCGTCCGGCCCTGAAAGACGATGTAGGGGGCGAGCCCGTCGTGGTGCCATTGCAGCGCAAAGGAACGTGCCACGGTCTGCGCTGCCGTCGCGCCGACATAGCGAGCGATCAAATAGAGCACGAGGTCGTGCCAGGTCATCGAGGCCCCGGAACTGACGAGTTCCTCGCGCGCCCCCGAAACCACCAGCACGCGATCGGGCCGCAGCGGCACATGCGGGAACGCACGGGAAAACGGCTCGGCATAAGCCCAGTGCACGGTGGTTTCCTGGCCATCGAACAGGCCGGTCTCGGCAAGCAGGAACACGCCTGAGCAGGCCGAGCACAGCAGTGCGCCCTTGCCATGCATGTGCCGGGCCCACTCGACGATTTCGGGATAGCGGCCGGGCACCCAGCCGCCGGGCCGCAGCAGGACCGACGGCACGATGATGATATCCGTCGCGGCAACCTCCGAGACCGCCATGTGAGCCTCCACAGCGAGACCGCTCGCAAGCGCGACGCTGCCGCGTTCCGCCGCTACGATCTCGACCGTGAACGGCGGCTCCTCAGGCAGCGACGGCTCGGTACGTCCGAGCATCCGGAATGCGCCGAGCACGTCATAGATCCCGCTGAGGGTCGATATGACCGCATCCGGGATGGCAACCAGGCTGACATGCAGCGGTCGTGTCGTCGCTGACATTCGAAGATCTCCTGGCACCAACGAACCGCCGTTGGCTCGTCTCGCACTCCCGCACCACACGGCCGATCGCCATCCTGCTGTCGAGCCTCGGCGCAGAGGGCGCGAGACGCAAGAATGGAGTGAACAATGACCGTGAATCAGCAGAAGCTCGGCAGCCTCGTCGAGCGATTGATCGGAGAAATCTCCGCCGGATATGGCGGCGTCATGGTGAGTTTGGGCGATAAGCTCGGCCTCTACAAGGCCATGGCGGGCGCCGGACCCTTGAGCTCACAGGAGGTTGCAAGACGTAGCGGCTGCGCCGAGCGATACGTCCGCGAATGGCTCAACTCCCAGGTCGCCGGCGGCTACATCGACTACCACGCGACATCCAGGACCTACGAGCTGACGCCAGAGCAGGCCATGGTCCTTGCCGACGGGCTGAGCCCGGTCTTTCTGCCCCATGCCTGGGAGATCGTCTCGTCGATGTGGGCCGACGAACCGAAGACGCTCGCCGCGTTCAAAACGGGCAAGGGCGTGAGTTGGGGCGAGCATGACGAGCGGCTGTTCTGCGGCATCGGCGCATTCTACCGGAACGCCTACAGCGCGAACCTCGTCAACGAGTGGCTTCCCATGCTCTCCGGCGTGACGGCCAAGCTCGAGAAGGGCGCCACGGTCGCCGATATCGGCTGCGGACATGGTCACTCCACGGTGCTGATGGCGAAGGCTTTTCCCGAGAGCCGGTTCTGGGGCTTCGACATGCACGAGGAATCGATCGACGTCGCCCGCCAGGTGGCCCGTGCGGCCGGTGTCGAGGATCGCGTCCGTTTCGAGGTCGAGAAGGCGGATACCTATGCCAGGCGTGGCTACGATCTGCTCTGCTTCTTCGACTGCCTGCACGACATGGGCCGGCCTGTGGAAGCAGTGCGCTATGCGGCGACCGCCATGGCCGAGGACGGCACGCTCATGCTGATCGAGCCGTTCGCCGGGGATCGCGTCGAGGACAACATCAACCCGGTCGGACGGCTCTATTATGCCGGATCGACGACCATGTGCTGCGCCCACGCGATATCGGAGAACGGCACTCACGTTCTCGGCGCCCAGGCGGGCCCGAGTCAGCTCGAGGCAATCCTGAACACGGCCGGGTTCGGCACGGTGCGCAGGGCGGTCGAGACACCGTTCAATCTGATCATCGAGGCGCGCCGGTAACGCGATTCCGGATGTTCAGGGAGCCGTGGCGCCCTGAACATCCGAAGGACGATCGGAAGCTGGCATCAACTACGCAATCCGGAGGGCCGAAAAACGACCATAATCTGCTTTTCCAGCATCATCTAAAGACATAGGGAACGCCGGCCTCTACTGCTACTATACCGAAATTCCGCCGTTACTGTTCACCGAGTGTCATCATGCCGACCGACAACCCACAGTCGTGGAACGCCGATAACCTGCGCCGCGCGATCAGCGCCGCCGGGGTCGCCCTGTGGTCGTGGAACGTCGAGACCGACGGGTTCGCAATGGACGAACGGGGATACGCCTTGTGGGCCGTGCCGCACGAAGAGCCGATCAAATTCGAGGATCTGTCGGCCCGCATCCACCCCGCCGACCGGGATCGGGTCCGGGCTGCTTTCACGGCGACGCGGGCCATCGTCGGGGCCTATGAGATCGATTTCCGCATCATCATCGATGAGGAAATCCGCTGGATTTCAGCGCGCGGCATCGGCAACGATTCCCATCTGCACAAAGGGCTGGCATACGGGGTCTTTCTCGACGTGACCGGACGCAAGCAGGCTGAGGAAGGCCATGAGTTGCTTGCCGGAGAGATGAGCCACCGCGTCAAGAACCTCCTCGCCATCGCCTCGGGCCTGACCCAGATCTCGTCGCGAGCGACCACGACGGCCAAGGAGATGGCGACCGAACTGACAGGCCGGCTGGCAGCGCTCGGCCGCGCTCATGACCTGGTACGACCGCTCCCTGGCCATCAGGGTCAGGCGGCTCTGCTTGGAGACCTGCTGTCGATTCTGCTCTCTCCCTATGAGGACATGGGCGCCTTCAGCGGGCGCATCCGGGTTGCCGTCCCGCGCATGGGCGTCGGCGAAAACGCGGCGACGACGCTGGCGCTCGTCATCCATGAGCTTGCGACGAATTCGCTGAAATACGGAGCGCTGTCGGCGGAAGAAGGCTCCCTCGACGTCTCCGGGTTCTCGGAAGACGACGAGATCAAGATCGTCTGGACGGAGCGGGGCGGTCCCACAGTCGAACCGCCCAACGGCGCCGGCGGCTATGGCAGCCGCCTCGTCGTGCGCAGTATTTCGGGCCAATTGGGCGGTTCGATCGACTACAACTGGTCGCCCGAGGGGGTCATCGTGACGCTGCGGCTCAAGGCCGCGAAACTGGCCGACTAGGCGGCGCGCCGCACGGCTTCCATGACGGACGCCTCCGAATACGGCTTCCGAAGGAACGTGACATCCGTGGGCATCTCGTCCGGCTGGGGCCGGATCCGGCCACTTGCGATGATGATGGTCACCGGCGGCCAGCGGTCACGCACGGCGAAGGCGAGCTTCAGTCCGTTCATCGAACCCGGCATCTCGATGTCGGTGAAGACGACGGTGATCTCGGGGCGGGACTCCAGCAGCAGGATCGCTTCGTCCGCATTGCTCGCCTCGACGACCTCGATGCCGGCGTCCTCGATCATGGACACGACGTCCATCCGGATCATGGCATCATCTTCGACGACTAGGACGACCAGGCTCGACATGCACAAAAACTCGCTGACAGATGGGTCAACGTTGCCCGAAAAGGATAGTTGCACGCGCGTGTAAAGAAACAGGCTCGTCCTATCCACCGCCATTGACCGACAGGTTGCCATGCGCCCGGCTGGCTTCTGACGTGCAAGCCGGACACCGCAGCTGCTTCCCACGCGGGACAAATGCTTATCCGACTGTGGAGGAAAAACGCAGTAACAGGTCACGGGCCGGGGCCGACGACGTCCTGCTGACTCACTCGTTGCCGGTCGCTTTAGAAGCGCTTGGCGGACAGAACGTCGAAGGTCTTGCCGATCGTCGCCAGCGCCTTGTCGTAATCTGCGAGCGACAAGCAGGCGATCAGCGCATCGATGATCGCCAGCTGGGCAATGCGGCTCGTCATCGCCTCGGTGCGGAAATGGGTCTCGCGCGCCATCGTGTGCAGCACGATATCGGCAAAGGCGAGCAGTGGCGACTTGCCGAAATTGGTGATGCAGATCGTCGTAGCGCCGGCTTCCTTGGCGAGCTTCGTGGCCGAGACCGTCTCATGGGTGCTGCCGGAATGGGAGATCGTGATCACGGTGACATCCGGCCCGGTCAGCGAGGCGCTGATCGCCTGGATATGGGAATCGACCACCACTTTTGCCTCGACGCCGATGCGCAGCAGTCGATAATGGGCGTCTTCGGCGATCGGGGCGGCGCTGCCGATGCCGTAGAGCTCGACACGTCGCGCTTTCAGGATCGCGGCGACCGCGGCTTCCATCGCACCGGTGTCGAGCACCTTCATGGTATCGTGGAGGGCCTGGAGATCGCTGCGGAAGATCTTCTCGATCACCGTCCCGGTGTCGTCTGTGCGCGCAAGATCTTCGTGGATGAACTGAACCGGCTGCACCAGATCGCGGGCAAGCGCGATCTTGACCTGCTGGAAGCCCTTCGCACCGAGCTGCTGGCACAGCGAGATAACGCTGCCTTCGCTGGCGCCGGCGCGCTCGGCCACCTCGGTAACCGACATGTGCACCACATCGGCGGCGTGCCCGATCATGAAATCTGCGATACGCGCTGCGGTCGGCGGCAGGTTGCCACGCAACGCCTGCAGGCGGTCGAGCGCACTCCCGAGCCCAGGCGCCCCGGTGCCTTTCCGTTTCTCGGCCGCGTTCTCGCCTGGGCTGGGCTGGATCGACGTAGAGTTGCTATTCGGCGAGGTCATGCCTGAGAGGCTAACATACCGGCGGCTTCGCGCACCGGCTGCCGATCCGTTGTCCCTGGAAACACGCCGTCACGAAGCTGGAAATAGCGCAGGCCGTAGCGGCGCGCGCCTTCGCCATCGGTCGCCGGGTTGTCGCCGACCATCATCACGGCGCGCTTGGGCAGGCCGAGAAGCTTGAGCCCGGCCTCGAACAGCGCAGGCTCCGGCTTGCCGACGATGCGATGCGGCACCGGGCCGGTGCAGGCCAATAGTGCTGCCAGCAAGGCGCCGGTCTCCGGCACCACCGTGTCATCGGGTCCGGGATGGACGAGGTCGGGATTGGCGGCGACGAGTTCGGCGCCGTCCCGCACCGCATTGGCCGCGACCATCAGGCGTTCATAGGAGAAATGCCGGTCACGACCGAGGAAGACGATGTCGGCCCGCGCCTGGACCGGAAGAAGCCCCAGGTCACGAGCATGGGCCATCAGGCTCTTGCCCGCCAGCATGAGGATGCGGGCGCGCGGCCGACGGCGCGCGATCTCGTCGAGCGCCGTCGTGCCCGCCAGCACGATCTTGCGGGGACCGACGATCAGCCCCATCCGCTTGAGGCCGCGCGACAATTCCAGTGGCGTATGCTCGGCGTCGTTGGAGACGACGACGAAGCGGCCCTCCAGCATCTCGAGAAAAGCGCTCGCACCCGGCAGCGCCTGCCGGCCGCGCACCAGGGTGCCGTCGAGATCGACAAGACAACCGCCAACATCCTGAAGCCAGCCCATCGCGCGAATCCGAAATCGTACCGGGAAGAGCACAAAGCCATGAACTGAGATTATCTCAGTGTCAAATGAGATACGGCTGATCTAAATTCATCGTCCTGTCACGAAGCGCTGCTCAACTCCCTTTTGCGCAGCCATCGATCCGTCGGGGGCTGACGGAACAGGGCTCCGTGGCAACAGAGGCAGGAGGGAGAGACCATGCTCGAATTCCTCGGCGGCCGCCTGTTGCGCATGGCGATCACGCTCTGGGCGATCGTCTCCGTGGTGTTCCTTGCCACGCGCCTGACCGGCAACCCGATCGACTTTCTCATGCCCGAAGGCCTGGATGCGGCCTCGCGCCGCGAGATGATCGCCTATTGGGGGCTCGATCGGCCGGTCATCGAACAATACGTGCTGTTCTGGCGCTCGCTGCTCTCGGGCGATTTCGGTCTCGGGTTGATGGAGCGGCGGCCGGTCGCGGCCATCTTCAGCGAGCGGCTCTGGCAGAGCGCCTCGCTTCTCGCGGCGACACTGGCGCTGACGATCGGCGTCGGCGTTCCCGCCGGAATTCTCGCTGCCGTCTGGCGCGGGCAGGCGCGCGGCGGCGGCGTGCTGTTCGCCGCCTTCCTCGGCTATGCCATCCCGAATTTCGTGCTCGCCATCCTGCTGCTGCTGATCTTCTCCTACACGCTGCACTGGCTGCCCAGCGCGGGCTCGGGCACCTTGTTGCACTACATCATGCCGACGGTGGCACTCTCGGCCTATTTCGTCGCGTCGCTGGTGCGCTACACCCGCAACGCCATGCTCGACGTCCTGTCGCAGGACTATATGCGCACCGCCCGCGCCAAGGGGCTGGCCGAGCATACGATCATCCTTGAACACGGCCTGCGCAACGCGCTGATCCCGGTGATCACCGTGCTCGGCTTGCAGATCACCACGCTGGTTTCGGGCGCGGTCGTCGTCGAGACCGTCTTCGCCTGGAACGGGATCGGAGATCTGCTCGTCGGCGCCACGATCCGGCGCGACTACCCCGTGCTGCAGTTCGGCGTCCTCGTCGTCGCCTCGGCCGTGATCATCGTCAACCTGCTGGTCGATCTCGCCTATGCGCTGGTCGATCCACGCGTGCGTCTTGCGGGAGCGTGAGCCGATGACCGACATCCTGGACGCCAAGATTCTGGACGCCAAGTTCATCCCAGCGCCGGCAATCAGGCCGCGCCGCGTTCTGGCCTGGCCTCAGGGCGTGACCCTGCTCGTCGCGATCGCCGCTGTGCTGGCTCTGATGCTCGTCCTGCTGGCGATCTTCGCGCCCGCCATCGCGCCCTTCGAGCCCGACCAGCAGAAACTGCTGGCACGGCTGCGGCCGCCCATCGGTTTCGAGCGCGCCAATCCCGCGCACTGGTTTGGCACCGACCAGCTCGGCCGCGACCTGCTCTCGCGCTGTCTGCATGGTCTGAGATTGACGCTGGCGCTCGCCTTGTTCGGCACGCTGATCGGACTGGCGCTCGGCGTCTCGCTCGGTCTCGTCGCAGGCCTGTTCGGCGGCTGGGCCGATGCGCTGATCATGGGGCTCGTCGACATCAAGCTGTCGCTGCCCTTCACGCTCGTCGCGCTGCTCGTCATCGCTTTGGCCGGTACCGACGTCGCCGTGCTGATCTGCGTGCTCGGCATCGCCTATTGGGCACATTTCGCCCGGCTGGTGCGCGCCCAGGTTCTCGGCTTACGCGAACTGCCCTTCGTCGAGGCGGCTCGCGCCTGCGGCGCCACGCGCTGGCACATCGCCACCGTGCACATGATCCCCAACATCGTCTCGCCGGTCGTAGTGATGGCGAGCCTGAACTTCTCCAATCTGATCCTGCTCGAATCCGCTCTCTCCTTCCTCGGCCTCGGCGTCCAGCCGCCGACCGCGACGCTGGGCTCCATGGTCGGACAGGGCCGCGACTACATGGCCTCGGCGCCCTGGATCGTCGCCGTGCCGGCGCTGCTGATCGTCCTCGTCAGCCTGGCCGCGATGCTGCTCGGCGACGCCCTGCGCGACCATCTCGACGTGCGCCTTCGCGAACGCTGACGTGCCTTTGCCTGAAGCCTTCCGACCTGAATGCTCAAACCGAAAGGGCTGAACCCATGTTGAAGACCTTGCTGAAGACCGCGCTCGCCGCAGCGCTCGCCACGACCGCGATGACCGGGCTCTCCTCCGCCCAGGAGCTCAAGGTCGGCGTGCAGAACATGGCGCCCTGGCTTGACCCCGGCCGCGACTTTTCCAATGTCGGCTCGCAGTTTTACTTCAATGCTTTCGATCCGCTGATCGGCAAGGATGCCAGCCGGGCCGAGAGCGTCTGGCAGCCTGGCATTGCCACGAGCTGGAAGCAGATCTCCCCGACGGAGATCGAGCTGAAGATCCGCCAGGGGGTGAGCTTCCACAACGGCGACCCGATGACCGCCGAGGACGTGGTCTTCTCCTTCGACCGCATCGTCAATTCGACCTTCCCACCCTACACCGTGCGCAAGCGCGACACGCTGCCGAACATGGCCAAGGTCGAGGCTGTCGACGCGGAGACGATCCGGATCACCGCGACCAGACCCGAACCGCTGTTCGAGACCCTGCTCAATGTCCAGCAGGGCATGATTGTGCCGAAGAAGTACATCATGGCCCTGACCGGCGATCCCAATGTGGCCGAGCCCGCCGATTTCGAGGCCTTCGCGCTCAGGCCCGTCGGCACCGGCCCCTACAAGATCAGCGAATTCGTGCCGAACCAGCGTCTGGTCTACGAACGCCATGACGGCTTCTGGGGCGAGAAGGCACCGTTCCAGAAGGTCACGGTCCAGCGCATCCCCGAACTGTCGGGCCGGCTGACCGCGCTGAAGAATGCCGAAGTCGATCTCATCACCAATGTACCGCCCGACCAGCTCGATCCGATTGCGTCGGACGCCAAGCTCAAGGTCGAGGGCATGCAGACGCCGCTCTTCCACGTCGTCATCTTCAACACGCAGAACCCGAAGATGGCCAATCCCAAGCTGCGCCAGGCCCTGTCTTACGCCATCGACCGCAAGACGCTGAACGAGGCGCTCTGGTACGGCAAGGCGAAGGTGCCGACCTCGCATACATTCGCCCAGTTCGGCCCGCTCTACATGCCGGAACTGAACACCTTCGAGTACGACCCGGCCAAGGCGAAGGCGCTGCTCAAGGAAGCCGGCTATGACGGCTCGCCGATCCGCTACGACATCCAGGCCGCCTACTACACCAACGGTCTGCTGGCCGCCCAGGCGATCCAGGAGATGTGGGGCGCCGTCGGCATCAAGACGCAGCTCAACGTCACCGAGCAATGGACCGGCTCGGACCCGACGATGATGGCGCGCGGGTGGTCTAACCCGATGTATTTCCCCGATCCTGCCGGCGCGTTCGGCATCATGTGGGCTCCGACCGGCAACTCGGCCAGCGAAGGCCGCTTCAAGCCGGACGCCGCCTATATCGCCCTGTGGGAGAAGTTCCGCTTCTCGACGGACATCGCCGAGCGCAAGACGGCCTATGCCGGGCTGATGGAGATGATCAAGAACGATCCGCCGGTGCTGCCGCTCTACCAGCCCTACGAATCCTACGGCATGAAGCGCACGCTCGCCTGGCGGCCGCTGCCCGGGCACATCCCCTATGTGCTCGATTTCCGTGCCGGCCGCGTGACGCTGGCCGCCCGCTGACCGCCTCACGCCGTCATTGCGGGGAGGCAAAGCCGACGAAGCAACCAGGAGGGCATAGAGCCCCACGACCCTGGATTGCTTCGCCGCGCTCGCAATGACGGCGCCCCTGTCCCCGTCCTTTCAAACCCGTCCGAGCCCTGCCATGAGCAAAGCCCTTCGCCTCGCCTTCGTCGCCGACATCCATCACGGCCAGAACAGCTTCACCAAGATGGGCGAACACGCCCTGCCGCTGATGGCGGAGTTCCGCCGCTTCGTCGCGGAGGCGAAGCCCGACGCCGTGATCGACCTCGGAGACCGCATTTCCGACCGCGATCATGCGACGGATCTGCGCCTCGAGCACGAGGTCGCGGAGGCCTTCGCAGCCATCGCCGCACCGCGCTTCCATCTCTGCGGCAATCATGACCGCGACCATCTGAGCGTCGCCGAGAACGAGGCGATCCTGGGTCAGGCGCTTGGCCATCGCGTCGTCGATCTCGGCGACTGGCGGCTCGTGCTCTGGGCGGCGGATGCCAAGATCCACCGGCCGGACGGCTTCGTGCTGAGGGAAGAAGACCTGCTCTGGCTCGCCGCCACCGTCAACGCAGCCGACCGGCCTCTCGCGATCATGAGCCATGTCCCGATTTCGGGGCATGCCCAGACCGGAAACTACTATTTCGAGCGCAATCCCGAACTCTCCACCTATCCCGGCGCGGAGCGAGCGCGCGCCGTTCTGCGCCAGGCCAAGGTGCCGGTCGTCTGCCTGTCGGGCCATGTCCACTGGAACACGCTGACGACGGTCGACGGCATTCCGCATCTGACGCTGCAATCCCTGACCGAGAGCTTCACCACATTGCCGGAACCAGCGGGCGCCTGGGGCCTGCTCGAACTCGACGAGACCATCTTCTGGACGGTGCATGGCAAGGATCCGTTCTCGGCGCGGATCGATGCGGCGCAGACACTGCGGCGCTGGATGACGCCGCTGCAGCCTTTCCGCGAGCTTCCGGGATTGCGCCAGCGGCTGCCGGCGCTGGCCGCCGAATGAAGCCCGCCTATGCCTATGTTCCGCTAATCCACTTTCGGAAGCGCGACCAATGATCAGCGCCTGACAAGGTTAATCGCGCGATCGGTTTTCGAAGAAACGGAATGTCGGCGGCAAGCAGCAGAAGCCCAAGCGGCAACATCCAGATGCCCAGCCCCGGCAGGATCGCGAATACCCCGCCCACCATGAGCAGTACGCCGACGGGTATGCGGAGCCAGCGAGAAGCCGGGTGCCGCAGCCACCGCAGCGCCGAGCCCAGCCATAACGGCACTTCCTGTTCGAAGCGCCGGAATGCCTGCCGCAACGCCTGCTTGCCGTCGGCCAATTTGCTGCTCCAGTTTTAAACGCACGCGAGGAAGCCGCCGCGGCCCTACCTGGGTTTCCGTCCTCGAAGCAAGGTTCGCAAGCTGGGGAATTTAACGAGTGCGACCCCCGTGCTGGCGGCGCCCGCCAACCCTGCGGCAAGTGCAATCAAGCGCTGCCTGGAATACGGCCTGGGAAAGGGAGCACGATTGGGAGCGGTCCGCGCCGCCGCCGGAACATGAGGTCGCCGGGCGATGATGCGCGCGGCCACGATACAGCCGATTGCCACCGTCAGAAGCGCTCCCGTAACAATCAGACTGGATGCTGTTGCTCCATAGCGAAACATCAGCATCGTATAGGCGGCATTCAGCGCATAGCCGGCGGCAAAGATCGTGATCAGTCCGCCTGCTGACATGAGACCATAGACCAGCGTCTTGCGCTTGATGGCGGCAATCGCCTGGGCCGCCAGATATGCCAGCAGGCCGCCCATAGCTACTTTGCCGCCCAGAAGCCGAGAACGACACCTGCTGCAGCGGCCCACCCCAACGCTCGCATCGGCCGAGCGCGGATTTCCTCGACGATAAGCTGCTGCAGTTCGCTGGCGCGCTCGTTTGCCGCTTCGGTGATGTGGTTGGCATCGACGCCAACGGACTTCAAATCCGCTGTGCTGCCGCCACCAGCATGACCACCGTCATTCTCGCCTCCGCCACCGTTGTCCATGTCAGCTGTCTGAGACATGGCCTTGAAGCCGTTTTCCATGGCTGACCTCCTGCGCCTACCGATACGAGGCGAATGTGGGCCTAACCTGCGAGCGTTGATCGGGTTCCTGCCGGCTGTGACTTGGTCGCCGCGCACCCCTTCCGGACGTCTTGGGGAACATGGCAACAATCGATTTGGCAGCCTCTGCCGCCGAAGCTAGCTTCACCCCCCAATTTATCGAACGGGCAAACGCCATCTTGCAGGACCTGGTATTGTCCGCGAGCATTCGGTGGATGGCTGACATGTTCGACCTTGATCGCTTCGTCATCGCCCAGAACGACGTCTTCGCTGGTGCGCTCGCCGAGTTGGAGGCCGGCCAAAAGCGCAGCCATTGGATGTGGTTCATCTTCCCCCAGCTTCGCGGGCTTGGCATCTCTCCGACCGCACAACACTTCGGAATCGCGAATCTAGCTGAAGCGAAGGCCTACCTTGCTCACCCGCTACTCGGTCGCCGGCTGATTACGTGCACAGAGGCCGTTCTTGGTACACAGGAGAGAACGCTTCACCAGATTTTTGGATCGCCCGACGATATGAAGTTCGGCTCCAGCATGACGCTGTTCGCGGCGGCGGGGGAGCCCGCGACCGTCTTCCGTCAGGCGATCGATCGCTATTGCGACGGAAAGACAGACGCTCGCACGATCAGGCTTCTGGAGCAGCGGCACATGGCGCGGCCCGACGCGCCTTAGCCTTCCGGTACCGTTCGGCGGCCGCGATTGTCATCTGGCACTCATTGAATGCGTGTCGGCGATGCCCATCTCGAAATTCCGAAGCAAAGTGGCGGGCGACCATCATGGCAAGCGGCTGGGCTCCAGACGGAGCCGTTCAGGATCAGATCGACGACAACATAACCGACGCAGTACGGCTGGCCAGAGCCCGCCTGCCGGACGGTCCCGGTGAGACCCATTGCCAGGACTGCGGTAACGAGATCCCCGAAGCGCGACGCCAGGCCATGCCAGGAGCGCGAACCTGCGTCGCCTGCCAGTCCGCACACGATCGGCGTCCGGAATCGAGCGGCTATAATCGCCGCGGCAGCAAAGATAGCCAGCTAAAATAACCTGGAAGTTTCACAGATCGCGGGCGAGCAGCGCTCGCTGCTGGCGCTGATCTGGGCGCAGACGTTTGGGGACGGGCTACGCGTCAGCGCCGTAAGGAACCTGGGTCGCTTCTAGCGGTTGGGTCAGCCAGTGGCACCCGCCTCAAAGCGTGTTCTCCCAGTTTGCCTACACGGGCTCGGGACTGCCAGGTCACTGGCTACGAGAGAAGGAATTACCATGCTGCGACTGATTTTGGGCCAGGTCATCGGCGCATACTTGACCAAGGTGGCCGCCAGCGGCCGCCATCCCCGCCTCGTATCGGCCGTGCTCGCGGTCATCGCGACCCGAATGGGCGGAGCAAGCAGGCTGATGGGACTATGGGGGCTGATCGCAGCGCTTTCGGGCCGCCGCGGGCGCTGAACCCGAACCGCGCTTGCGCCTGCGGCGACAGTGACTCATGGGCGTCGAATTCAAGCAGCACATGAGACCGAGACCAACCAGAGGCCTCTCGCGCGTCTCGTCGCAGCGAAGATCGCCCATGCATAAAAAGGGCGCCTTTTTGTTAGGGGGGCGTAACCCGTACCTCATCACGGCTGGTTTACGGCGAGGGTGCATAACGGAGGCGGGGACAACGATTGAGATCGTCGAGCAACCGTGCTGAAGCTGCAAAATAATATCCTGGAAATGATCGCAAAAGGGGAGACCCTGGAAGCGACGACCGATCGCCTCTGTCGTGAAATCGAGTTGTTACTGCCGAACGTCCGGTGTTCGGTCTTGCGCGTGGATCGCGGGGGATTGCTGCACCCTCTGGCGGGGCCGACCTTTCCTGATGAGTATTCCGCCGGGTTCGAAGGTCTGATGATCGGGCCGCAGGTAGGTTCATGCGGTACCGCCGCCTATCTTCGAACTGCAATCGTGGTTGCAGATATCGCGACCGATCCGCGCTGGGCGGACTACAGGCAGCATGCCTTGTCCTTGGGGTTACGGGCGTGTTGGTCCACACCAATTCTGGATGCGAGCGGGAGCGTGCTCGGCACATTTGCCCTTTATTTCAAGGAACAACGCGGACCAACCGCGAGAGAGGAAAAAATTGTTACATCGTGTAGCTCTCTGTGCGCCATCGCCATGGAGCGCGATCAGCGTGTAACGGACCGCGAGCGCCGCGCCTTCATCGATGCGCTGACCAATCTACCGAACCGGGCGAGTTTCGACGTTTCGCTGGAGCGCCTGTCCTGCGCGGAAGCAGGCGCCTGGGCGCTACTGCTCATCGATCTCGATAACTTGAAGACCATCAACGATACGTTCGGGCACGCTGCCGGCGATGCCCTCTTGCAGACCGTGGCGAGCAGGATCGGCGAGAGCGTCTTGCCGGATCGGGTGTTCCGCATGGGCGGCGACGAGTTCGCCGTGATCCTCCAGGGCGAAGATGCGCTTGCGGACATCAAGGGCACGACGCGGCGAATTTTCCAGGCGCTAGCACCGTCCGCCCAGTGTGGCGGGCATGTCATTCAGCCACGCGCAACCATCGGCGGCGCGTTGCTGTCGGCCGATGATGACGATGCGACAACAGTACGCGAGCACGCAGACCTCGCATTATACCATGCCAAGGAAACGGGCCGCGGCGGGTTTGTGCTGTATTGGCCGGGCATGGGCAACGCGATCACGACCCGCATTGAGGTGATCCGCGACGTTGATGCGGCCTTGCGCGAAGGCAGGATCGACGCGTTCTATCAGCCCATCTTGCGGCTCGACACGCGCGCGATCGTCGGGCTGGAGGCTCTCTGCCGACTTCGCAAGCCGAGTGGCGAGATCGTCTCGGCTGCCGCATTTCATCAGGCAACTTTGGATGTCAGCGTCGCCTCGCATCTGACCGAACGCATGATGGCTGCCGTTGCAGCAGACATTCGCTTCTGGCTGGATCAGGGCATTCCACTTCAGCATGTGGGCATCAACATCGCCTCCGCCGATTTTCATAGCGGAACGCTTTTTTCTCGCCTCGAAGCTGCCTTCGGCCGACAAAACGTGCCGTTGAAGCACATCATTCTGGAGGTGACGGAGTCCGTCTATCTCGGTCAGCGCGACCCGATCGTAGCTCGCGAGATCAAGGCGTTGCGCGCGCATGGACTGCGCGTCGCGCTCGACGATTTCGGCACTGGATTCGCTTCGCTCACCCATCTGCTCACGGTACCGATCGACATCATCAAGATCGACAAATCCTTTATCGATCGTCTCGACGAGGGCGATCCCAGCCTGGCGATCGTCCAAGGTCTCGTCGATATCGCGCGCAAGCTCGACATCCGCGTCATTGCCGAGGGCATCGAGAACGAAGATCAGGCCGCCCTTTTGACGGATATCGGCTGCGTGCTCGGTCAGGGTTATTTGTTCTCGCCCGCCGTACCACGCGATGTCGCGACGGGCCTGCTGAGGCGGTTTTCCCAGCGACTACCCCAGCAGGATCGAAAGATCGTTCGCGTTGCAAGTTAGGTCTGTCCGATACGCCTCGAGCATCGATCGAGAGCGTATCTGGTCCGCCGCCGCTCGATGGTCGTCCAGGCGAACTGCACAGCCGCATGATATTACCCGTGATCAACTGCTCCAGCTTTCAGAAGCTGATCGAAATACGCAATCGTTCGCGTCAACCCTTCTTTCAAGTCTATCTTAGGCTCCCAATTCAGAGTGCTCTTTGCCTGTTCGATATCGGGGCGCCTCTGTTTAGGATCATCCTCTGGCAAAGAGCGATGCACAAGTCGCGACTTTGAGCCAGCCAGCTCCCTGATAACTTCTGCCAACTGGCGCATGGTGAATTCACCCGGGTTTCCGAGATTTATCGGGCCCACGATACGACTGGGGGTACCCATCATTGCGATCAAGCCATCGACCAGGTCGTCGACGTAACAGAACGACCGGGTCTGCTCGCCATCGCCATACAAGGTGATGTCCTCGTCCCGCAGCGCCTGCATGATAAAATTCGAGACAACCCGGCCATCTGCCGGATGCATTCGAGGACCGTATGTATTGAATATTCTGGCAACTTTTATGTTGAGCTTGTGCTGCCTGTGATAGTCGAAAAAGAGCGTTTCGGCACATCGCTTGCCCTCGTCATAACAAGAGCGAATTCCGATAGGATTCACGTTGCCCCAATAGCTCTCCGGCTGAGGGTGAACGCTTGGGTCACCATAAACCTCGGATGTGGAGGCTTGAAGAATAGGAATTTTGAGACGCTTGGCCAGACCAAGCATGTTGATCGCGCCGACAACGCTCGTCTTTGTCGTCTGAACAGGATCGAATTGGTAGTGAACCGGAGAGGCCGGACAGGCCAGATTGTAGATCTGGTCCACTTCTACATATAAGGGAAAGGTTACGTCGTGGCGGACGAGCTCGAAATTTTCATTGCCAAAGAGATGATTGATATTGCCTCGACGGCCTGTGAAGAAATTGTCGACGCAAAGGATTTCCTCGCCGTGGCTCAAAAGCCTTTCGCAAAGATGTGAGCCAACGAAACCGGCCCCGCCGGTCACGAGAATGCGCCGACCAAACAGCCTTTCCTTTTTTGCCGACAATTCAATGGACTCCTCGATGTTTGGACGTGCGCTACTCGGTAGATCTTGATCCAGGCTTGCAGATGGCTTGACCTCGATGAGCGTGTGCCAATAGTCGCACGCAACGACTAGCTTGTTGGCTCATACGCGAGAGAAATCCCGCGCCCCGGCGGGTGGATCAGGCGCCAGGCCGTTCTCCATGGCCTGATCCACCCGATCGAGAATGTCAGGGCACAGATCCATGTCGAACTTACGGGCAATGAAATATTTCGAGCGTAATAGATCGGGGATATCGTCAGGCTGAATAATTTTAGGTCGGCCGTGCTTGCTATGGGAAAAATCGTAGTATCGCAGCTCTTCGCCAGTGATGTTAAACTGTCCGCTATTATATAATATCGACTGCATGAAGGATTCTTCAGGGACAAGCGTGCGCCGATAATGACGCTCGATATCGGGATTTTTCGACGCAAAATCTACCAGGTATTCCGCACATGAACGCCTGATCGTTAGCCAGTTGCTGCCTCCGACAAGCTTGAACTGCTCGCTGAATGGGGCGTGCGCGACACGTCGTCCGAGCATGAGCCCGTAGCTGCTGCTCAGCCTGAACGTCCTGGAGAGATTGATCACGTCTTTGGGCAGTTTAAGCAGAATTTGTCCAAGACGACTGATATTGGAGCTGATGACCTTGTATGCGTAGTAGTATCGGTCTTGGCTTTCTCTGACTGGCCACTGCATTGCACCAGAGGTCGCTTCATCTGGAATGTCGGCCCTGAAATGATGGTAATACCCGTCGAATTTGGACGTCGCCAGTTTTTGCTCGAGTTCGGCCAGGGGCCGCACGAGATAATCCTGGCCGCTCATCATGACGAGCCAGTCGTAATCAAGCCCATTGCCGCGGATCCAGCCCAGATTGGCCAGTAGGTCATCGATCAATCCGAACCGTCCTCGCCCGCCAATGGCGGCGGTAACCCGAGTAACCCCTTCGATCTTCGATAATCTCTCGATCGCGGCCGCTGGGCCATCATGGGCAATGACAATGATATGATCGTTGGATGTGCTCTGGAGAATTCGGACGAGACGCTCGATCTGGTCGAGGCATTTATGGGTCTGCAGAAAAAAGGCTATCCGCATTGCAGGTCGCGCCTCGAAATGTCTAGTTCACGAAGCTAGCGATTACCGCTGCCAGCGCAACGCCCAGATGGAGACCTTCGTCGCGGATAGTAAATTGCCGCAAGCGGCGGGGCGGCCCGTGTCGAACGTCGACTTGCCGGCAAGCGGCATACGGAGTGAAATTAGCCTATGGGCGCGTGGCGAAATGGATCCAACAGGCAGATTCCGCTTCGGATGCCGCCACCGTTCCCGGCGAGGAGGAGATCGCTTCGTTCACGATCCGGCGCAGGCGCGTCATCCGGTCGGTTGAGCGTCATGCGGCCCTGAGCAGCATCCCGAAGAGATCTCGCGGCTCGTCGGGATCGGCGAGAAGATCGAGCTCTTCGAAGAACGCCGTGTCTGCGAGCTTTGCGCGCACATAGCGGAGAGCGGAAAAATCCTCCACGGCGAAGCCGACCGAGTCGAACAGGGTGATTTGCGTCGGGCTCACGCGTCCCGCGGCGCGCCCGGCAATCACCTCGGACAGTTCCGTCACCGCGTGATCGTGCGGCAGCTGCTGGATCTCGCCCTCGATCCGGGTTTGAGGCGCGTATTCGACGAAGATGTCGGCCCGACGCAGGATGTCGACATGGAGCTCGGTCTTGCCGGGGCAGTCGCCGCCGACGCCGTTGATATGGATGCCGCCGCCGACGAGGTTGTCGGTGAGGATCGTCGCGTTCTGCTTGTCGGCCGTGACCGTCGTAATGATATCGGCCCCCTCGACCGCCCTTTCGATGCTCGGGCACTCCACGATCTCGAAGCCGAGATGGGCGAGGTTGCGCAGGCATTTCCGCGTCGCTGCGTCGTCGATGTCGTAGAGCCGCAGCCGGTCGATCCCGAGGAGCGCCTTGAAAGCGAGGGCCTGGAACTCGGCTTGCGCCCCATTGCCGATGATCGCCATGGTCCGCGCGCCGGCCGGCGCCAGATACTTCGCAGCCAGCGCGGATGTCGCGGCTGTGCGCAGCGCGGTCAGGATCGTCATCTCCGTCAGGAGCATCGGGTAGCCGTTGCCGACATCGGCAAGCACGCCGAAGGCGGTGACAGTCTGGCGGCCGTCCCGGGTGTTCTTGGGGTGGCCGTTGACATATTTGAAGCCGTAGATCGCGCCGTCCGAGGTCGGCATCAGCTCGATCACGCCGTCAGCCGAGTGGGACGCGATGCGCGGCGTCTTGTCGAAGAGGTGCCAGCGGCGGAAATCATCCTCGATATAGCCCGCCAGCTCCGACAGGAACCGCTCGACGCCGATCGAGAGGACCAGCTTCATCATGTTGTCGACGCTGACGAAGGGCACGATGTTCAGTCTGGGGGGCATGGTCAGAAGCTCCGTGTCGGGCGGTCGAGGATCGTGCGGCCCATCAGGCTTGCGGCAAGATCGACCATGAGAAGCGCGGTGCGGCCGCGCTCGTCGAGGAAGGGGTTCAGCTCGACGAGGTCCAGCGAGCAGACCCGGCCGCAGTCATGCAGCATCTCCATGGCGAGATGCGCCTCGCGGAAGGTCGCCCCGCCCGGCACCGTCGTGCCGACGGCGGGCGCGATCTCGGGGTCGAGGAAGTCGACGTCGAGCGAGACGTGGAGAATTCCGTCGGCCGCCTCGACCCGATCCAGGAACCGCCGCAGGAGTGGCGCGAGGCCATGCTCGTCGACGGCCCGCATGTCGTGGGCGACGACGCCAGCATCGCTCATCGCGGCACGTTCGGCGGGATCGACGCTGCGCAGGCCGATCAGGCAGACATTCCCCGGCTTGACCGCGGCTTCGACGGGCGAGAGCGCATCGAAGCCTGCGCGACCCGTGACATAGGCCAGCGGCGTGCCGTGCAGGTTGCCGCTTGTAGTCGTCACCAGGGTGTGGAAATCGGCATGAGCGTCGAGCCACAGGACGAAGAGTTCGCGACCGTTGCTTTTTGCATTGCGGGCCACGCCCGCAATGGTGCCGGCCGACAGCGAGTGATCTCCGCCCAGGAAGATCGGCAGACCCTCGCGGCTCGCCTGCTCGGCCGCCTCCGTCAGAGTCCGGATCCATGCATCATAAGCCGCCAGGTTGCGGATCGCCGCATTCGTATGCGCGAGGTCTCGCAACGGAGCCGGCGCGACATTGCCGCGATCTTCGACGACGAAGCCGAGATCGGCCAGCGCCTCCCGGATGCCCGCGGTGCGATAGGCGCTCGGCCCCATGTCGCAGCCCAGGCGCCCGGCGCCCTCTTGCGTTGGCGCTCCGATCAGGATGCAGCGTTCCGTCGTCATGCCAGCTCCGTTTGTTCCAATGCCGCAATCTAGCGGCCACTTGCGGCGAAGTGAACGAACCATATTGGCAGATTGGTGATACTGGCTTATCGTTATGATCAGCTTGGCTGAGCAAAACGGCAGATATGGACCATCTCGACCAGCAGCTGCTGTCCATTCTGAGGCATGATGGCAGGCGCGCCATTTCGGACATCGCGGGCGAGATGGGTCTTTCGCGGGCGACCGTGCGCGCCCGCATCGAGCGGCTCGAAGCGCGCGGCGACATCATCGGCTACACGGTGGTGCTCAGGGCCGACGCCGTCGCGATGCCGGTACGTGGCCTGACCATGATCGAGGTGGAAGGACGCCTGCTCGACCGCGTTGTCGATGCGCTCGTCGGCTTTCCGGAGATCGGAGCGGTTCACACGACGAACGGCAAATGGGACCTGATCCTTGAAGTCGCGGCCCAGAGCTTGACCGACCTCGACGCCATCCTGCGGCGCTTGAGGATGGTGCCGGGCATCACCGCATCGGAGACCAACCTCCTGCTTGCGACGCCGCGCAGTTCCAGGGCCAGGCTGTGAGGATGGCACCCGGTCAGAAGCTGGCATTGGCACGAGGTGCCGCGGGCCGGATGCAGCGATCCAGGTATCAGCCCTGGCATTGGTGGATTAAGCCGAATCTGAATCGTTCAGGTTCTGATCTGCAGCATTTGCAGATGAATTCGAAGGGCACTGTCGAGCTAAATTATGTCGGACCCGACCGGGGGCGCGCGGTCCGCGGGCCCCCGGTAGGTTCTCGTTAAGCGGAGGCGACGCGGGCGGTGTTCGCCGATCGGGTGGGGAAGCCGGTTTCCGCAAAACAAACATCCGCCAGCTTTGCAACGCCCGTACGCATGATCTCTTCCGACGGCAGGGCAAAGCACAGGCGCATCCAGGACGATGCGGCGTCGCCGTCAGCCGCCCATTCGGGGCCCGGATTGAAGGAGATTCCAAGCTCGGC
Organism: Bosea sp. PAMC 26642; assembly: GCF_001562255.1. Lineage (NCBI taxonomy): Bacteria > Pseudomonadati > Pseudomonadota > Alphaproteobacteria > Hyphomicrobiales > Alloboseaceae > Allobosea > Allobosea sp. PAMC 26642. The sequence goes on from NZ_CP014301.1 coordinate 3,761,697, forward strand.
GGCCGGAGCCACGAGCTTCCTCACATCGACATGATCCGGGAACTTCACCCACAAGAAAATACCTCCCGGAGGAGCATGATAGGTTACTCCGGTTCCAAAGGCGGCATCGACGGCTTCGGTCAGGATCTGGAGCCGTCGGTTCAGCGACTGATTCAGGCCCTTTACGTGCTGGTCGAAATGGCTCGTGAAATATTCGCAGACCACCATCTGGTCGATCGCGCCCGTTCCGCCATCGGCTTTCATCGCGACGAGGCGGCTCAACACAGGCCATTCCGCGACCGCGTAAGCAACACGGACCGCCGGCGCCAATGTCTTTGAAAACGACCCGATATGAACGGTGATATCCGGAGCCAGCGCATAAATCGCAACGGGCGCCGTGCCCTCGTGCCAGATCAGGTCCGCGTAGCATTCGTCCTCGAAGATGACGCATCCGAACTCTCGGGCGACAGCGATCAGCTGCTTGCGCTTCTCGAGCGGCATGATGCTCCCGGTCGGATTTTGAATGGTCGGGATCGTATAGATCATGCGGATGGGCTTGCCGGCTTTCTTGCGTTCCGCAAGAAGCTCTCGCAGGGCACGGATGTCGAGACCATCGTCATTGAGCTTGGCACCGACGATATCGGCCTCGAGCTTGCGCAGCTTGGTCAGGACGCTCGCATATGTGAACTCCTCAACGATCACGCCGTCACCGGGGTTGAGGAATAGCGAGAAGATCAGCTCAAGGCCCTGCGTCGATCCCGACGTGATAAGAACGTCGTCCTCCGAACAGTTCACGCCCCGGTGACGTGCCAGCTTGTCACAGACGAGCTTTCGGAGCGGCCTGTATCCCTGGGGGCCATGAGACATATTGTACATGGAGAGAAGGGAACCATCCCTCTTCAACGCGGTCGTGGCGGCTTCGATCAATGCTTCAACGGGGATGGCTTCCGGAGCATTGTGGCCCCCGATAAAATTGTATTTCGGGAGTCCGGCAAATTTGATCGCTGCTGGAGGAGTCGCCTCTGCGAAGAGCGAAGTCAGGTCGAAATTCGGCATTGTAGTTGTCCTTCCAATTGTGCCCGAGTGACGGATCTTCAGGCTGCGGCCGCCTTCGACGGTGCGCGAACCACATTCAGAGCGGATAATTCGGACAATTCCTCGCCCAGCCCGAGCTCTCGCATGATCTCCTCGGTGTGCTCGCCGAGCTCCGGCGGATGGTTCCGGAGCGAGAAATCGTGGTTGCCGATTTCGAGCGGCATCCGCGGAAGTTTAGCCATTTTTCCGTTCGGCATCCGCACGGACAACATGCGGTCTTCATGATTGAGCTGCGGATTGTCGAAAAGATCCCCAGGCCGAGAGCTTTCGGAAAATGGAAGTGTCGCGGCATCCAAGCGCTTGCAGATCGTGTCCAGGTCGTAGGAAGCAAACAATTTTTCGATAATCGGCATAAGCCGCGCATTTTCGTTGACCCGATCCTCGTTAGTCTGGATCGATGGGTCGGTCAGCAAGTCATCTAGGCGGAACTCCGCGCAGAATCGGCGCCAATGCTGGTCGCTTGTGATCGCCAGAAAGATCGATTTGTCGTCGCTGGTCTGAAATGTCCGGTACACGGCCCAGGTGCCGCGCTTCGCGCCCAGCGGTTCCCGCTTGATGCCGGTGATTGCCTCGCCAGCCAGATGCTGAGCCATGAAACAGCAGGCTGCCTCAAACAGCGCGCTGCGAACGAATTGACCTTGTCCAGTCTTATCGCGCTCGCGCAATGCGGTCAGGATGCCGAAGGCTCCGAGCAAGCCGCCGAATATATCGACTACTGAGGCCCCCGTGCGCATGGGCTTGCCCGGCAACCCGGTCATGTACGCAAGACCCGACATATGCTGAACGACTTCATCCAGCGCCAGCCGATGCTCGTAGGGGCCTGTCAAGAAGCCCTTGAGTGCGCAGTAGATCAACGCCGGATTATCCGCCGCAAGCTGCTCGAAGCCGAGGCCTAGTCGCTCCATCGTGCCGGGGGCGAAATTCTCGATGACGACGTCGGCCGTCGCAATGAGTTCCTTTACGATCGACTGGCCGCGCTCAGACTTCAGGTTCACGGCAAACGCGCGCTTGTTCCGGTTGAATGTCGGGAAGAACCCCTGGGCAAAGCCTTCGAGCTTGCGCGTGCGGTCCCCTTCCACGGCTTCGATCTTGATCACGTCGGCGCCCAGGTCCGCCAGAACCATCCCGCAATATGGCCCCATGATGGTGTGGGTGAACTCAATCACTCTGATGCCCGCAAGCGGTAGAGCCGGGGCTTGAGAGACAGAAGCTGCGAGCAATGACATATCGATCTCCGGATAAAACAGAACGATATTCTGTTCACTGAACGCCATAATTGCAAGGCGAAAATTGTGCTTCCCATCCAAAACGGCATGTGCCACCTTGATAGTAAGAGAACGACGTTCTGAATTCAAAAAATGGATTGACGACATGGGCCACGTTGAAATTCACGAGAAGGGGCCGCGCGAGGGCTTCCAGTTCGAAAAGCGGGCCATCGAGACGTCCCGGAAGATCGCTCTTATCGACGCGCTTTCCGCTTCCGGTCTGAAGCGGATTCAAGTCGCAGCGTTCGTGAACCCGCAGCGCGTTCCCGGCTGGGCGGATGCCGAAGCGGTCGTGGCGGGCATCGCAGAGCGTGACGGGGTCGAGTTCACGGCGACCTGCCTCAACGCCCGCGGCGTTCAACGCGCTCTCGACACGGGCCGGATTACCATCGACGGCGGGGTAACGACCTCAGCCTCCGAGCCGTTCCTGATCCGCAATCAGAATCAGGATTTCGAAAAGAACAAGGCGGATCTCGTCACCAAGATCGCCTTGTATCGGCAATGCGGCGTGACCGAATTTCATGCGGGCGTCATGGCTGCATTCGGCTGCAATTTCGCTGGACCCATCACGGTTGATGACCTGATCGCCTCCGTGCAGCGCCTGATGGCCATCGCTGAGCAGGAAGGCGTCCGCTACTCCGAAATCATGCTTTACGACACCATGGCTTGGGCCACGCCTGCGACGATCAAGACATATGTGGGCGCAGTCCAGGATCGTTGGCCGGACATTCCGGTCGCCCTGCATCTGCACGATACGCGCGGGATGGGCATCGCCAATGCTCTCGCCGGACTTCAGATGGGAGTCAGAAAGTTCGACTCCAGCGTGGCTGGATTGGGGGGCTGTCCGTTCGCTGGGCACCAGGGTGCCGCCGGCAATGTTTGCACCGAAGATTTGGCGTTCATGTGCGGCGATCTCGGATACGAGACCGGCGTGAATTTGGATGCGCTGATCGAAGCCGCGTTGCTCGCTGAGGAGATTGTCGGGCACCCATTGCCTGGCGGCATCATGCATGGAGGCCTGCTGAAGACCAAGGTCGCCTGCGGATAAACAGTCGGAATGACAAAATAACGATCAGGCCGTCAGGCTTGGCGAGGGGATATACATGCAAGAGATCAAGCTGGATTTGGTTGGGATTAGTAAAGCTTACGGTCCCGTCATCGCGCTTCACCCCACGTCCCTCAGCGTGCGCAAAGGCGAGTTCCTCACGCTGCTCGGGCCGTCGGGGTCGGGCAAGACGACCTTGCTGCAAATTCTGGCCGGCCTCACTACGCCCGCGGCGGGCCAGATTCTCGTGGATGGCAGGGACGTTACGTCGGCGCCCCCCTACCAGCGCGATATCGGCATGGTTTTCCAGAACTACGCCCTCTTCCCCCATCTTACGGTGGCCGACAACATCGCGTTCCCGCTTAAAATGCGAAAAGTCCCTGCTGCCGAGATATCGCGGCGGGTCGAAGAGATTCTGAGCGTCGTCAGTTTGCCGCAGGTGGCAGATCGATTTCCGCACGAACTGTCTGGCGGCCAGCAGCAGCGGATTGCGTTTTCGCGGGCGACCGTTTTCAGGCCCTCCGTTGTGCTGATGGATGAACCCTTGGGTGCGCTGGACAAGAAGCTGCGCGAGCAGATGCAGATCGAAATCGTTCGTATTCACAAGCAGCTCGAGACCACCATCGTCTACGTGACCCATGACCAGGAGGAAGCCATGGTCATGTCCGATCGTATCTGCCTCATGAACAATGGCTCCATCGAACAGCTCGGCACGCCCGACGAGATCTACGATCGGCCGAGCACCGTCTTCGCAGCCGACTTCATCGGGACGTCCAACATCCTGCGCGGCAGGATCTCGGCGGCCGCCGGCGAGGACATCTCGTTGGTTGTCGGCCATGGAGTGACCGTCGCGGCGACGGCGCGCCCGGGCCAGAGGTTCGCGGTCGGGGACGAGGCGGCGTTGTCGGTGCGGCCCGAACACATCACGGTGTCGCCTCAGTGCCAAGACGGCCGCCCCCAGGTCCAGGCGGTGGTCGAGGGCGGAATCAGCACGGGCGCGGTCCAGAAGAAGTTCTTCAAGCTTGCCAACGGCACCACGTTCGTGTCGGCGGCGCTCAACGGGGCGATTGCCTCTTCGGTGGAGCAAGGGCAATCCGTCTGGCTGTCGTGGAACCCCTCGACCGCCCAGCTGCTGCCCGCTTCCGCCGAGAGCGAGTGAGGCCGACATGTCGAGCTTCACACTTCGGAACTGGCACAATAACGCGGGCCTGCTCTTCCTACCCGCCGCCGTCGTGCTGTTGATCCTGTTCTTCACGCCCGTCTTCAGCCTGTTGGGCCTCAGCATCTTCAACAAAGCCGGCGGACTGACGACCGAACATTACGACCGTCTATTCGCCGGCGGCACGTATTCCCGGGTGTTGCTGAACACCGTCTCGACCGCCGGCTGGACGACGTTGCTCTCTCTGGTCCTGGGCTACCCCATTGCCTACACCCTCGCTCGCGCAGGCAATAACGTTCGCAACCTGATGATCCTGGCCGTCGTCGTGCCGTTCTGGACGAGCTTCCTTGTCCGCACGCTCGCATGGCTCGTCCTGCTTGGGCGTCGGGGCCTCATCAACAGGGTGCTCGTCGATGCCGGATTGGCCGAGGAGCCCCTGGAGCTCCTGTACAATTTCAACGCGGTTCTCGTCGGCCTTCTCCACGCGAAATTGCCGCTGGCCGTCCTCACGATGTACGCGACAATGCGCGGGATCAATGAGAACCTCCCGCGCGCGGCCTCGACGCTTGGCGCGAGGGGCGTGCATTCCTTCTGGCGCATCTATTTCCCGTTGTCGTTCCCGGGGGTCGCGGCGGCCAGCCTGCTCGTCTTCGTCTCGTCGCTCGGCTTCTTCATCACGCCGCAGCTGATGGGCGGTCGCAGCGAGATGATGATTGCGCAGCTGATCATCCTCGAGGTGGAGGAGATGCTGAACTGGTCGTTTGCAGCCGCGGTGGCGGTCCTGCTTCTCCTGGTGACCGGGCTGCTGTTTTGGGTGTTCGACCAGCTGATCGGTATGCAGGCCCTGACAGGTCAGCGCCACGGCGGTGGCCAGCCCATCGGCAAAAAGGCGATGGCGCTCAGAAAGCTCGGCATGTATCTCGTCGAAGTCCTGAGTTCCGCCTTGGCGATGGTGGCCGCCGCCCTGGAACGGATCTTTGGCAGCGCCGTCGTGCCGAAGCTCGGCGGAAGCGGCAGGATGCTCGTCGTCGTGGCGCTGCTTGCCTTCCTCTTCGTCCCCACCCTGTTCCTGATCCCGATCTCGTTCACGGAAAGCAATTTCCTGGAATGGCCGCCCCGCGGGTTCTCGCTGCGCTGGTACCAGTCCGTCCTGAATTCAGGGCTCTGGCAGTCCGCGACTTTGCGGTCCCTGTATATCGGCCTCGCCAGCGCGACGCTGGCCGTGCTGCTCGGCGTTCCCGCGGCGATCTACCTGGTCAAGACGGAAAGCCGTCTGAAGCCGCTCTACATGCTCTGCCTGACCATGCCCCTGGTGATCCCCAACATCATCGTCGCGCTGGCGCTGTTCTACGCCTACGCGAAAATCGGGCTGGTCGGCACGTCCCTGGGCGTGATCCTCGGGCACGTGGTCATCACGTTGCCATATGCCGTGATCTCCACCATGGCCGTCTTCAAGAGCTACGACACGAGGCTGGATCAGGCTGCGTGGACGCTGGGGGCCGGTCGCTTCACGACATTCAGATTGGTCACAGCGCCGATGATCCTACCGGGGATCGTTACGGCATTCCTGTTCGCCTTTGTGAAGTCGTTTGATGAGCTCACCATTGCACTCTTTATTACTGGTGGTACCTACGCGACGCTTCCCAAGCAAATCTGGGCCGAGTCTCTGTATCTGGTGACTCCAGCTCTTGCTGCTGTCTCCAGCTTGCTTCTGGTTGCTGTCAGCGCCGCACTTCTGCTTTCCAAATGGCTTGGAAAAGCGAAGGGATAATGAAATCAACAAAGAGGGGTTACAATGTCAATTCGAATGAACCGGCGTAATTTGCTCGTTGGAACGACATCAGCGCTGATCGTGGCGCCGGCGGTATGGACATCCGCTCGGGCCAGTCAGAAGATTACGATCGCCGATGCCGGCGGTGCCGTGACCGAGCGAAACAAGCAATTCTATTACGACCCCTTCCAGAAAGCGACTGGAATTGAAGTCGTTCCCGTTACGCGCCGCGGTAGCCCCGCGTCCGACATTAAACTTCAGGTCGAGACGAAGAATAATCTCTGGGATTTCTGCGGAAGCATCTCGGGCGATGTCGTTGTGGCGCTGATGGACGACGGTTATCTCGAAGAGCACGGGGTAACCGGTGCGAACTACTCGGCCATTCCAGCGGACCTGAAAAATAAATTCTATGTGCCGGAGATCATCCCGGCCTTCGTTAACTGCTATCGCACGGACACCATCAAGAAGCCGCTGAGCTCTATGGCGGATATCTGGGACCCTTCGATCAAGGGAGTCCGGTCACTGCGCCGTACCGCCCGCGATACCATCGAGGTCGCGCTGCGAGCCGACGGCGTCAAGGGCGGCGACGATATCTACAAAATCCTCAATTCACCTGCCGGCTGGGACCGGGCTTTTGCGAAGCTCGATCAGATCAAGCCTAGGATCCGCACGTGGTGGTCGGCAGCTGCCGAAAGCGCGCGCTTGCTGCAGACTGGGGAGGTAGACATCCTGCCGACGTACTCCAACCGTGCCCAGGAGCTGATCGACGCCAAGCTCCCTGTGAGGATCGCCTGGGAAGAGGGCTTCTACCTCGTCAATGGCTGGGTCATTCCGAAAGGCAGCGCGAAAGTCGAGCTCGTTCGAAAGTTTATCGAGTTCGCTCTCGAACCGAAGCGGCAGGCTGAAGCGTGCGCAGCCTCGGGCAGCGGCCCTGCAAACCCGGAAACCGTCGGCCTGATCGAAGAATCGCGCCGGGTCAATTTGACGACTTATGAGCCGAACTTCAAAAAAATGGCCAAAATTTCCGACGAATTTTGGGCTGTGAACCAGGATAAAGCTCAACAGAGATTCAACAGCTGGCTGTTGGCCTGATAGTCAGGAGCAAATTCTTCCTCGGCCGCTGACGGGCTCGACAACGACGCATAGCGCGCTTACGCACGCGCCATGCCAGCGAGGTTATGATGAAAAGCAATCTTAAAGTAAGCCGGGACGTGACGGATGAAAGTGAAACGAAAGACGGCGTCGCATCGGTAGAGCGAGCGATGGCCATTTTGCTTGCTTTTACCGTGGACAATAATGTGCTGTCGCTCGCGCAGTTGTCGGATATCACGGGCTTGTACAAGAGTACTCTGCTTAGAATTATTTCGTCACTCGAACGAAACGAAATGTTGGAGCGGAGACCTGATGGGCGTTACAGGCTTGGGACGAGCTCGATTTACCTGGGCACGGTTGCTCGTAAAGCCTTCGGTTTCGGAGAGGTAGTCCAGACTGCCGTAGCTGAGATGTCTGAAACGACAGGCGAGAGCTCAGGCTTCTTCGTTCGCACCGGCTCGGCCCGCTTGGGGATCGCATTCTCGAATTCTCACCGCCAGGTGCGTCATCAGGTGGAAATCGGTCAGCTCCTGCCACTCGAGCAGGGGGGCGCGGCCAGCCGGGCATTTCTTGCTTTTGAAGCGGGATGGCGAACGGCGGCCGTCGCAGCGCTTGTGTCACGCTCTCACGGCGAACGCGATCCGGACCTGGCAGCCGTGGCGGCTCCCGTTTTCGGCCTCGAGGACAAGCTTGTCGGCGTATTGACGGTCTCGGGGCCCGTCAACAGATTCAATGATGAATCGGCCAACGAATACTCCGCCAAGCTTGTCGCGATGGTGAGGAAGCTGTCCCTCCAACTGGGCGCGACCCCTGATTGCATATCGTTTTTAAACCGCGCATCGGCGCATTTTTCTGACAACAGAAGCGCGGAGTGAGTAATGCCGTCGGATACCGATGCCTCGCTGGATTTGTATTACTGGCCGACTCCGAATGGCTGGAAGATTTCCATCATGCTTGAGGAATGCGGCCTGCCCTACAACCTCAAACTGATCGACATCGGTGCAGGCGAGCAATTTTCGGACGACTTCTTGAAAATCTCGCCCAACAACAAAATTCCGGCGATCGTCGACAGGGACGGCCCTGGAGGTCGAACGGTGTCGGTTTTCGAGTCAGGTGCAATTCTCCAATACCTCGGCCGAAAAACGGGCAAGCTTTATCCGGAGGATCCTGTTGTCCGGGGCGTCGTGGAAGAGTGGTTGTACTGGCAGGTTGGCGGATTTGGACCCATGCTGGGCCAGACGCACCATTTCCTCGTCTATGCCAAGGAGAGCGTCCCCTATGCCATTGATAGATTTACGAGAGAAGCTGCACGCCTGTACGGTGTAATGGACAAGCGTTTGGCGCAATCGGAGTATTTGGCTGGAGATTACTCGGTCGCAGACATCGCTTGTGTGGGCTGGGCAAGTCTCTACGAGCGACAGAAGCAGGACATTACGCATTTTCCGAACGTCAAGCGTTGGCTCGATAAGTTATTGTCGCGGCCGGCGGTGCAGCGCGGCCTGGCTTTGGCCCGCGAGAACCGTAAGGACAGTGCGTTCAAGGATCCTAAGGCGCACGCCATTCTCTTCGGAAGCAAGCCGGCCGGGTGACACCGGGCGGCGCATGAACGGATCCATATACCATGTCCTCGCATAGCATGACGCCGGAAACTTTCGATCCTGGGGTGACGGTTGGACCGCTACGGAAGATAACGGATTTATCGGTTTAGTCGGCCCCGTTTGGGAGAAAAGCATCGAAGGCGAGGCTCACTTCGCGTTCCTGAGCCAGGCAAAGCATAAGAACCGTCGCGGGATGACCCAAGGCGGTATGTTGATGACGTTTGCTGATCGAGCCATGGGCGCGACGGCTCGTTCTGCAACAAATCAACTGCCGCAAGCCACGGTCCAACTCAGCTATCAATTTATCGATGGTGTACGCATCGGTGAGTTCGTGACCGCTAGATGCAGGGTCTTGAGGCGAACCAAATCCCTTATATTCGTTGATGGCGAGTTCTTTATCGGTGACAGGATCGTAGGTTCCGCCCAAGGCGTCTGGAAGATACTGTCAGTTCCCGATCTGTGAACGGGCTGGAACAGGAAGCGGCGTGCCAACGCGCGGAACCAGCCATGGACCGTGCGCAGCCCCCAAAAGGAAACGGCAGCATCCGCCAGCCGCGATCCGCTCCCATTCCCCATCCGTCAGATCCGACGGATGGCGCTTCGTCTTTCGGGCGATCCCGGCCATCCGCCCCTGCCTTGGGCTGCCGCCCCGGTCGCTTTGGATCGGGTGCTGACCATTGCTATGCCGGCAGGACGACCACCTTCGTCTTGACCGGGGTTTGTGAGTACAGGTGGATCATGTCCTGGCTGAGCAGGCCGACGCAGCCGCTGGTGATGCCGGAGCCGATCGTCTCGGGATCGCTAGAGGCGTAGATCGTGTAGAGCGTATAGGCGCCGTTCTGATAGAGATGGAGCGTGCGGGCGCCGAGCGGGTTGTCGAGACCGCCAGGCATGCCGCGGGCGTATTTGGCTGCCTCGGGCTGGCGCTTGATCATCTCCTTGGGCGGTGTCCAGGTCGCCCATTCGGACTTGCGCCCGACATAGGCATCTCCGTTCCACCGGAACCCGTCTCGGCCGACATTGGCACCGTAGCGGGTGGCGGACCCGTCGCCCTCGATGCGGTAGACGTAGTAATTGCTGGGATCGACGATGATCGTACCGGGCGCTTCCTTGGTATCGTATCGCACGGTCCGACGGAAATATTTCGGATCGACCTTGCTGACATCGGCTGCCGGGATCGGGAATTTCTCCTCGGGCACCGGCCCATAGAGCTTCTGTGCCTCGGCGAGGCTCATGCCGTCGGATGTCGCGCAACCGCCGAGCCCGAGCGCGCCGAGACCCATAGTCGAGCCGACCAGAAACGACCGGCGGCTGAGAAGCTCCGCCCGACGCCCGGGTAGAGCCATCACATCCATCTTGCCGGCATCGGCATTCCTACCGTCCACGATCATGATTTTGCACTTCCCATATCCTGCTGCCCGACGAGATATGACTCCGGCATACACCCGCTGAGCATCTTGGCTCAGCTGAGATAGCCGGCCCACGGCTCGACTGGCAAGCGCGGGCTTTCGCTGCGCGGTGGTGGCCGTGCACCAAAGCCGGCAACGTCCACGCTGTCTCCCATCCCACTTGCGCTGGCTTCGGCAAAACATGCAGGTCGCAGCATCAGCGCGCGACGGTCGAAAGAGCAAATTGAGCAGTCGCAGAGGAAATGGCCCACGCCCGGCTCAGGCCTGCCCGATATGATCATCGCTGCCCCGGCGGCAGCCCGGCAGCCACGTTGAGCCCGCCTCAGAACCTCACCGCCAGCACGCCCTTGAAGGCGTGGTCCTGTGTGTCCTTGGCGAGCTGTCCGGTGTAGGCCACGCCCAGCGTGGTGCTCCGGCCGACCGCGACATCCAGCCCGGCTTCGACCATGGCTGCATCGCGGGCGATCGGCAGGCCGGCGATCGTGGCACTGGAACCGGAGAAGGCGAGCGTCGCGGTCGGATCGATATCGCCGAAGGCGTGGCGCCAGGCCAGCCCGCCGCGCAGCGTCAGATCCACGCTCTGCAGCGCGAAGGAGGTCGAGGCGCGCAGGCCCAGCGTCGAGTAGCCGAGGCTGGTGTCGTCGCTGCGAGAGGTCAGTGCTGCTGCTCCGCCGGTCTCGCTGAACCCGTCGGTGCGCAGGTTGACATAGGCCAAGCCGGCGAAGGATTCGAGCGCGACGCGGCCGAGGTCGATCCGGTAGCCGAGTTCGCCGAAGACCTGAGCCGTGCCGGCGTCGTAATCGGAGCGCAGATTGCTGCCAAGAGCCGAGAAGGTGACGGAGCGGGTGGTCTCGACGTCGTGCCAAGTGTAGCTCGCGCCGGCGCGCAGGCTCAGCGCGCCCCATTGCCCGCCGCCATAGAGGCCGAGATGGTAGTTGTCGCTCTCGCCCGAGGAGAGCCGGTTGTTCACGTCGAATTCGCTGCGGCTGTAGCCGGCGATGATGCCGAAACGCAGATTGTCGAACACGGCCGCGTCAGCCCCCAACAGGAAGCCGCCGGTGGAGCGCGTCAGCCTGGCGGCGTTGCCGTCACTGTCGGTGCGACCCCAGGAGCCATAGCCCTGGCCCCAGACCGCGAAGCTATCCGACTTCAGCGCCGGCATCGCCCCCCTGACGGCCGGGGCGAGGTCGGCGGTGAAGCCGTAGTTCAGCGTCGCCATCGGCTGGGCGCCGACCCCGCCCAGCGCCGTACGAAGGCGGTCGTTGACGGCGGCACGCAGAACCCAGCTCTCGTCGATCAGGGCCGTCTTGGCCGAAGCATGGATTTCACCGGAGATCTGGTTCAGTGCTCGCCGCGCTGCATCGATGCTCTCCTGATTGAGCACGTCGCTCTGGACGGGATTGTTGGTGGGCAGGCTATCGACCCACTGGGCCACCTCTGTTTCGTTGGGCGTGGTGCCGATGTCTCCTACCGTCCGGGTCTGGACCACGGTCAGGTAGGCATTGTTGGCGTCGTAGACATCGCTCAGGCTGAGGAAGGGCGTCAGAACCTGGTCGCCGAAGCCATAAGTCCCGGTCAGCCCGGTCGAGGTCAGGATGGTGAAACGCTGGCCGACGACGTAGGGCACGCCGGTGTAGTTGACGACGGAGAGCCCGGCGCCGCTCGCCAATGTGGCCGTGCCGTTCACCCGGATGAGGTCGGAGGTCGTCGTCGCAGGGTCCAGCTCGACCTGATAGGTGGATCCCGCTGCCTGCGCATAGGCGCCGTTGACGGTCAGCGTGCCGCTCGAGTTGCCGGGCGTAATCCGGCTTCCGCTCAGGAGCGTGGTCGCCCCCACCGTACCGCTGCCGCCCAGCGTCGCGCCGGACTGGACCGTCACCGCCGAGCCGGCGAGCGAGCCGTTCACGAGAAGCGTGCCGCCGGCGATGTTTGTCGGGCCCGCGAAATCGCCGATGCCGGTCAGCGTCCAGGCGCTGGTGCCAGTCTTCTCGAAGACATCGAAGTTCTGGTATTGCGCGGCCGGGCCGATGGCCGAGACATCGAAGCTGGCGTTGGCCGTGCCGCCGAGACGGAGCGTGTCGAAGAGGCCCACCGAGGCGTTCGCAATGACGTTGCCTTGGATCACAGAGCCGGCCTGGAGTTCCAGCGCGGATCTGCTCGCAGTCGTCTGGCCGAATCGTATCGCTTCATTCTGGCCGATTCCGGCCCGGATCGTGCCGCTGTTGATGACGGCGACATTCCACGTGGTAGCGTCGGCGGCAATCGCCGCCGCGCCGTTTCCGCCTTCCAGGGTGCCGGCATTGACGATCGTCGTAAGCTGGCTGCCGCGGCCAAGGATCGCGGCCTCGCCGGCGCCGACGCCGCTGATATCCCGGCCGCCACGGATCGTGCCGTAATTGGTGATCGTCGCGGCCTTTGCGAGCGTGGACACATAAACGCCCGCGCCGACATGTCCGGCCGCCTGGCTGTTGCTGCCCTGGATGGTGCCGCTGGCATTGTTGATCAGCGTCGCACCGCTGTTGAGGATATTGACGCCGGCGCCGTTGTTGCCGACGCCCGCGCCCGTCCCGGTTCCGCCACTGATCGCGCCGTTGTTGAGGAAGGTCACGACATTGATGAGCGAGACGCCGAGACCTCCGGAAGCGGCTGCACCACCTGTGATCGAGCCATTGTTGACGACTTGTCCGGTGCTGGCGCCGACCGTCGTGATGCCGCTGTTGACGACCAGGCCGACCCCCCCGGTCCCGCCGACGAGGGTCCCGGAAAGGGTCAGCGAGCCGCTCGGAAAATTGCCGTTGACGGTGATGCTGCTGGCTCCGGCTCCCGAAAGAGTGAACCCTTGCGTGTCGATCGTCAGCGTCTTGGTTGGCGTCGTCAGGTTGGGCGCGGTGGTGACCGTGAAACTCTGCGTCAGCACAATCGTCGAGCTGGCGTCCGGGCTCGCATTCGCCGCGGCGATCGCGTTGCGTAAATCGGTCTCGTTGCTGACGAGATAGGTCGCAGCCGAGACTGGCGCTGCCAGCCAGCAGGCGATGGCGAGCGCGGCGCAGGAGGTGCCCGCCAGAAATCTTGCCTTTCCAGTATATCTCATGCCCGCAACATCCCCGCCATAGCCGCGCGCATAAAGATTCCCCTTGAGAGAAGTAGGCCATTCCAGGTTGCAACAATCGGGGATTCGTCGCGTCGCGACAATGGAGAATGGGCAACAGACAGAACGGAAGATTACGAAGGACGCGGATATGCAACAAAGCGGTGACGGCCGGTGGGGTTCGGGGGTCCGCAACGGAGGAGACCGCCACGATGGCGGCACGATCAACGTGTTTCCGGAGCGCCGAACCGATCCAGGTCCCCTGAACGAAACAAGGGATCCCGGCAGCGAATATCGCCTATAGGTGCGATGACATCGGGCCGCGCCGATCTCTTCACGGTTGATTCAGCTCTCCCAGCCAACGATCGTCAAAGATCGGATGAGAGCTTGATGAACAAGATTGCGTGCCAAGGCTGCCGAGACGGAGAACCGCTCCCATTCGACTTCACGATGGCGTTCCAGCCAATTGTGGATGTCGAGCGCAAACGCGTCTGGGGATACGAGGCGTTGGTTCGAGGCATAGAAGGCCAAGGAGCAGGTCATATTTTAGCGCAGGTCAACGAGGCCAACCGCTACAAGTTTGACCAGTCCTGCCGCGTCAAGGCCATCGAACTTGCCGGCCGGCTTTTTCCCGAAAGCGGATTGAAGCTCTCGATCAATTTTATGCCGAACGCTGTCTATGAGCCTTCCGCCTGCATCCGTGCGACACTAGAGGCAGCCCGTCGCGTCGGCTTCGCTCAGAACCAGCTCATGTTCGAGTTCACTGAGAACGAGCGAATAGAAGACGTTGCTCACCTCCAGAAAATAATTGCCGAGTATCGAAAACAAGGTTTCATAACCGCACTTGACGATTTCGGTGCCGGATATGCCGGCTTGAACCTGCTCGCGAGTTTTCAGCCGGATCTGATCAAGCTCGATATGAACTTGATTCGGGGCATCGGAAACTCACCCGCACGCCAGACCATCATCGCCTGCGTTGCGATGATGGCTCGTCAGCTTGGGGTGATGGTGATCGCGGAGGGAGTCGAAACCGACGATGAGCTACTCGCATTGCGCGGAGCCGGCATTGACCTTTTCCAAGGCTACCTCTTCGCCAAGCCGGAGGTAGCGAAGCTTCCTCGCGTTTTACTCACATATCGACTGGCTGCTACCAATGCCTTCGGCAATCAAAACCAATGTCGGACGAAATGCTGCTTCGTCCTTGCTACCCAATTTAAAGAAACCTATGAGCCCCGATAACATCTGGGACGCACGAGTTGATCTGACCGTTTAGCCGCTCGCGGTCGCGGCGCGGGCAATTTGGTAGCCAATCTCGCCCGCGCCAATGATGCCGACCCAGTGATCTTTATACGAGGCTCACGCGCCGAAGGCGCCGTCGATCGTGTGCATTGCTCCGGTCACGAAGCTCGCCTCCGAACCCGCAAGCCACGCCACCATTCCCGCAACCTCCTCGGGCCGTCCGTGGCGCTTGATGGCCATGAAGCTGTGCATCAGATCTTTCATCGGCCCATCCTCCGGATTTGCATCGGTATCGATCGGCCCAGGCTGCACGATGTTGATGGTTATTCCCCGCGGCCCAAAGTCCCGCGCGAGCCCGCGCGCCATTCCCTGCAGCGCTGACTTGCTCAGCGCGTAGGATGCCATGCCAGGTACGGGCATCCGATCTCCGTTCACGGAACCGATCACGATGATCCGCCCGCCTTCCGGCATATGTCGCGCCGCTTCCACCGACGCGTGATAGGGAGCATGGACGTTGACCCGCAACAGCCGGTCGATTTCGTCGGGGTCCTGCTCCAGCGCATCGCCGAAGATGGCGAAGCCGGAATTGACCACCAGTACGTCGAGCGGTCCGCTGTCGCGCACCCGCGCAATCACTGCGTCGCGGTCGGCACTATCGGTCAAAACCGCCGTGCTTCCGGTCTCGGCCGCCAGCCGCTCCGCTGCCTCGCGCGAACCGGCATAGGTGAAGGTGACCTTCGCACCGTCGCCCGCGAAGCGCCGCACGATCGCTGCCCCGATTCCCCGGCTGCCACCGAGAACCAAAACGGATTTTCCTTGAAACGCGGCCATCAGGCCCTCCTTGAGGTTTAATGTAGGAAGCGCTACATAAAGCTCCGGAGATCACCGTCAAGGGGTTTTGTATCAGTGACTACAAATATTGGTCGCCCGCGTGGTCGTCCCCGGCGCTTCGACCCCGATGAGGCGGTCGCCACGGCCCAACATCTCTTCCATGCCCGTGGCTACGACGCTGTCAGCGTCGCCGACCTTACCCAGGCGCTCGGGATCAACCCGCCGAGCTTTTACGCTGCCTTCGGCAGCAAGGCCGGTCTCTACGCCCGCATCCTTGCCCGCTATAACTGCGCCGATGCCATCCCTCTCGCCAGCCTGCTAAACCCTGATCGGCCCGTGGCCGCTTGTCTCGCTGTCTTGCTAGAGGAGGCCGCCCGATACTACGCCGCCGATCCTGACGCTGCCGGCTGTCTTGTGCTGGAAGGCACCCGTTCCAACGATCTGGAGGCGCGAGGAGCCGCCCGAGCTTTCAACCTCGCCGCTGAAGGGGTGATCCGCGATTACATCGCTGCTCGCTATCCCGAGGAAGCGCATCGGCTGACAGATTTCGTCAGCACGACTATGTCCGGGCTCTCCGCCAAGGCTCGGAACGGGCACGGCCTGGATCAGCTCCTCGCCACTGCCCGCCTTGCAGGTCTGGCCCTGACGCAGGCTCTTCCTGCTTGAGGACAGCGCCTGTCATACTTGGCTGTTTGACGCGATCGAGCGCGTCACCCGCTCGGCCTTCGCCGCATCTGTGCGACGCGAAAGCACGATGTGCCGCCCTGCCCTACTGCGCAGCTTCAGCCGCAATACAGGTCGAGCATGACGGGAGCGAGCCAAGAGAAGGCCGCCTCGCTGAAACGAACTTGTAACCACCAGGTAACCGAGGCATTTCAGGGCTTCTTAGAAATGCCGCCAAAAGCGCCAAGTCAAAAACGCAAAAAGCGCCGGGAAACCCGACGCTTGCGTGCCTCTCTGGCCTTGTGATGTCCTGGAGCGGGAGAAGGGATTCGAACCCTCGACCCCAACCTTGGCAAGGTTGTGGACAACGTATTCTCGGCTTTCCTGCCGTTTCCTACCGTGTCATAACTCATTGCGTTAGCGCACCTTTCGTATCCGGCGCTTTCCTCCGGTTGTCCTGAGCGTGCCGGATGGTGGACCCCATGTGGACCTCACGGGCGCAGTATGGCTTCGATAGACACCAAGACGAAACTCAGCAAACGAACGATCGACGCCGCCGAGCCGCGAGCCGCGCGCTACGAATTGTGGGATGCTGATCTATCGGGCTTTGGTCTCAGGATTGAAACGAGCGGGCGCAAGACGTTTCTGATCCGATACCGGACTGACGGCGGAGGACGTAAGGCGACGCGGCGCAGCATGGTCGTTGGGCAGTACGGCAAGTTCACGCCGGAAGAAGCCCGAAAGAAGGCCAGGCAATTGCTCGGCAGCGTCGCGAACGGCGATGACCCCGCTGCAGGGCGAACCGCGAAGCGTCGGGAAATGACCATCGCCGAACTGCTGTTGGACTATGACAAGCGCGGCTGCGTCGTCCAGCGCGGCAAGCGGCAGGGCATTGCCATGAAGCCGCTGACGAAAGCCTACACGATGGCTCGGCTCAACCATCACGTCCTTCCGCTGCTGGGCAAGCGCCGCATCTCCGATGTGCGGTCCAGCGACATCGTCCGTTTCGTTGCCGACGTGGCAGCCGGCAAGACCGCAAGCGACGGGAAGAACGAGAATGGTACGCGCGTCATCGTCCGGGGTGGAGAAGGCGCTGCGCGCAAGGTTGTCCGCGACTTGTCGGCGGTTTTCACATTCGCACAGCGTTCGGAAATCGTCAGCGACAATCCTTGCGAACATGCCGCCGTCAACAAGACGGACAACCAGCGGAAAGGCTTCCTGACGCTCGATCAGGTGAAAATGCTGGGCGCCGCCTTAGCAAAACTTGAGACGATAGGCGTCAACGTGAAGGCCACCAACATTGCGAGGCTCTGGGCGCTCACGGGCTGTCGCCGAAACGAGATAGCGGGCCTGCGATGGTCAGAGATCGACTTTGAGCGAGCTGCGTTGATATTCGGCGATAGCAAGACGGGCTTCTCAATGCGCCCTTTGAATTCGGCCGCTATGGCCTTGCTGGCCGCCCTGCCTCGCGACGACGGCTGCCCGTACGTATTTCCGGCCGAGCGAGGCGAAGGCTTCTACCAAGGGACCAAGCGGGTCTGGCCAGAGGCAATCAAACTTGCAGCGCTCCCTGGGGTTACGCCCCACACGTTGCGACATACCCTCGGCTCGACATCCGTGTCTTCCGGCGAAACCCTAGAAATGACGGGTGCGCTTCTAGGACACGCAAATATGCGTTCGACCCAGGTCTACGCGCATTTGCAGGCGGACCCATCGCTTCGGGTCGCTAATCGTGTTGGCCGCACAATCGGCGACGCACTCCTTGGGAAATCGACTAGGCCCTCACGAAAGGCGCGGCCATGATCGACCCGGATTTCATCGAACGCATCATCGACAACCCCACTGAGACGCTTTGCTACCAATTTCTGAAATCACGCTTGGGCTCGCGTCGTCCGAGCGTCAGGCCCGAATTGGAGACGTTCCTGCCATTGTTGGCGGGAAGGACCTTAGAAACAGCGATCAAATCGGCTTCGTGCGATATGCCTGCGGAAGATCTGACGCTGATGGAGAATGTTCGAGACAAGGCGCGATTGGCGCAAAATGCGCTGGCGCAATTGGTGTCTGCGATGGAGAAAATTCGACCGGCTTCTGAAGCGCTCGTTTGGTTTCGCTATGGGCGCCCCAGAGATGACGGAATGATCAGAGCAGCGGACCACGCTGGCGCTGAGAGAGACTGGGCAGCTCTGGTCGCTTGCACAACTTTGATAGCCGAGATCGAGGCCGACTGTCGGCGGCGGCGGGACACATTCGTGCAACCTCAAAATTGGGGCGACCAGGATAAGCAGGCCTTTGTTTCGATCATGATCGACGCTTGGTGGTTCGCGACCGGTCATGCGCCGGGGAAGAGCAACGATCCAGACTCGAACCCTTTCCTGCGCTTCGTTGGCGAAGCATGGCGAGACTGGAAGGGCGGCGACAACGTTCCAGATTTCAGTTCCGCCACAGCGACGCTTATTAGGCGGAAGCGTCGGGTTGTCCGACACGATGGCTCTGGGAACCCGTTGGCACCGAGTTGGTTCAACGTCCGATTTTTGCTTGGCGCCGACGCATACCGCGCGACTAACCCTAAAGGGTAGTAGACCCCCTTCTAAATTTTCTTAGGGTCTGCTTCTGCAACCCCATGCTTCCCCGTGTTTACCTTGTGTTGTCGCCGCCTTCCTGAGCGGCCAACACAAGGTTACACAATGGATCTCTCTGACCAGGCACAGCATGCCCGGAAGCTTCCGACCCGCGAGGCGGCAACCTATCTTGGCATCGGCGCTTCGACGCTGAACAAGCTGCGAATCTTCGGCGGAGGCCCGAAGTTCATCTCGATCGGAACTCGGGTAGTCTACGACCCCCGCGATCTGGACGCATGGTGCGCGGGCAAAAAGCGCTCAAGCACATCTGACGTCGCCTCTGCGAAAGAGGCCGCGTGAAGTCATGACCCACAAAAAGCTGAACCCCAAGGCGCCGTGCAGGGCGGCCAAGGGGTCCGGGGTATCGATCAGCTCACCAGCGATCAACTCGGACAATATCACGACGGTCCTCGCGCTCAAGCGCATTCTCGCCCGCGTCACCGTCTCCCAGAGCGTCGCGCTCGTCATCGCCGCCCATGCCGGCTTTCTCCCGGAGGGCCGCCACCATGGCTAAACGTTCCTTCCCCAAGGTGCTCGCTCGCGTCGCTGGCGAGACGGTCATCAACTGCACCGGCCGCGAGGCGCTGACGCTCCTGACGCTCGTCGAGCGCGGCAGCAAGGGCGTGTCGGGGCTCGATTTCCCTGGCGGTCCTGCCTATCGCCTGGGCGCATATATTTTCGATCTGCGCGGCATGGGCGTCGGCATCCGGACTGAATCCGAGAGCCACGGAATTGGCAGCCATGGCCGATATCACCTCACCACCGAGGTCCAGATCATCGCGGTCGATCACGGCGCAAAAACGGGAGAGGCGGCATGACGAACGCCACTCCCGAGCTGCGTGCTCAAATCATCGCCGGCATCTTGCAGCATGTCGCTGAGACGCCCGCGACCGTCAGCTATGATGCAGTGTTCCGGCGCGCGCTCGCCGCAACCAAGCTGCCCGAGGAAGAGATTGGCGAGGAGATCAAGGACGCCACGTCGTGCCTGATTTTCGCGAACACCCTTCTTTCCAACGGCTTTGTCCGCGAGGCGGGAGAAATCCGCTACTCGGCGAACATGGAGCTGGTGCTCGGCCCTTGGCTGCTCGGTTTCGTCCATGGCGATCGGGTGCTCAGGCATGAGGGAGGCGAAGCATGAGCGCCCCCGTCCTGATCCTGAGCCAGTGGGCCAAAAACCAGCGCGAGGTCGTCCGCGTCGCGCTGGAGGAATTCAACGGCAAGCCGATCGTCAACATCCGGACCTGGTATCGGCCCGAGGGCGGCGACGATCTGCGCCCCGGCAAGAGCGGTATCGCGATGTCCGTCCAGCACCTTCCGGCGCTGGCGGCTGCAATCAATGGCGCTCTCGGCGTGGCGACCGAGCGCGGGGATATCGTCGAGCAGGAGCGCGCTGATGGGTGACGTTCTGCAATTCCCAAAAACATCTGCTCGCACCGCCAAGGCAGACGGCGTTTGCGTCGTCCACTACCGGGGAAGATGGAGCGCAGCGACCTACGCCGGGACGCAGCTGCTCAAACGGTTCCCAGCGCGCCCGAACGCGTTCGAGGCTGCCGTCGAACTGATGAAGGACATGGCTTCACGACAGGGGCTGTGCCTTCGCGGCCAGATCGAGAGGGCGCCGCTTTGACGCACTCTCTCCAACACATCGCCCGCGTGCTCGGCGGCAACGTCAGCTCGGGCCAGGTTCTGTGTCCCGGACCTGGGCACAAGCCGCACGACCGCTCGATGGCGGTCAAGGTTGGCGAATCCGGCAAGTTGCTCGTCAGCAGCTTCGCGGGAGACGATCCGATGCGCTGCCTGACCTATGTCGAGCAGAAGCTCGGCGTCGTCTGGCAGCCGGACGCCGCGGAAGCGAACGGCGCAGCCAAAGCCATCGACCGGATGGAAAAGCGAGCCATCCGCGTCAACGGTCATGCCAATGGCAACGCGCCGGGCTCTCAGCCCGTTGACGACCGGCAGGCTTTCGCAATCCGCCTCTGGTCGGAAGCGATCGACCCTCGCGGGACACTGGTTGAAACCTACCTCCGGTCCCGCCGGCTCGATCTGCCGGACGGCGTCGCAATGTCTGTGATCCGGTTTCATCCATCCTGCCCATTCGGACCTGGCATGCGCCACCCCTGCATGGTCGCGGCCTTCCGTTCCATCGAGACTGGCGCCGTGGTGGCGATCCATCGCACCGCTCTGACTGCGGACGGGCGCAAGCTCGACCGTAAGATGCTGGGGCCGGTCGCAGGCGCCGCCATCATGCTCGGTGAGCTGGATGCAGAGCGTGGATGCCTCACAGTTGGGGAGGGCATCGAGAGCGCCCTGTCCGGCCTCGCTATGGGCTTCGCGCCGGCATGGGCGATGGGTTCGGCCGACGCCATCGCAAAGCTTCCGGTTCTGCGTGGTGTGGACAGCCTCACCATCCTCGGCGAGATCGACGGTGGCGCCAGTGCAAAGGCTATCGGACAGGTTGGCATGGCATGGTCGGAAGGGGGCCGCGAGGTCTTGGTCGCGACGCCTAAAGCGGGCTTCGGCAAAGATGTGAACGATGCCCTGCAAAAGCGCAGCAATGGCGAGGACGTACTCGACGTGGTCGAGTACGAGACCGAGCCAAAAGGGGGGTCGTCCATCGCGGAGGTCATCGCCGAGGCCGAGACGATCGAGACGGGCACCATCTCCCAGGACGCGCTCGCTCGCATCTTCGCCAACCGATATGTCGATCGTCTGCGATATTGCCACTCAAGTGGCTCATGGTTCGAATGGTCGGGCTCGCATTGGGAGCAAGACACCAAGGCCCGCGCCTTCAACTTCGTTCGCTGCCTCGGCCGTGAGATGACGGAAGGAAGCACACCGCGTGAGATCCGCGAGGTTCGCAAGGTGACGTTCGCGGCAGGCGTGGAGCGTTTCGCCCAAGGCGATCAGGCCTTCGCTGTCTCAATGGGCGATTGGGACCGCGACACCTTCCTGCTCGGCACGCCTGGCGGGACGGTTGATCTTCGCACCGGAAAGCTGCGCCAGGCAGATCCGCGCGACGGCATCACGAAGCTCACCAGCGTGGCGCCGGCCGACCAAGCTGACTGCCCGCGCTGGCTCCAGTTCCTCGACGAGGCCACCGGCAAGGACCAGGGCCTGATCCGCTTCCTCCAGCAATGGGGCGGATATTGCCTCACTGGCGATACGAGGGAGCACGCCCTGTTCTTCGGCTACGGGCCGGGCGGCAACGGCAAGAGCGTCCTCGTGAACGTCTTCACGGGCATCCTCGCGGACTACGCCGTCACGGCGGCGATGGACACGTTCACGGCCTCGCGCGGCGACAAGCACCCGACCGAGCTTGCCATGCTGCGTGGAGCCCGCCTTGCGACCGCCAGCGAGACCGAGGAGGGCAAGTCGTGGGCCGAGGCTAGGATCAAGTCCATCACGGGCGGCGACGCCGTCTCAGCCCGCTTTATGCGGCAGGACTTTTTCACCTTCATGCCGACCTTTAAGCTGCTCATCGTCGGCAACCACAAGCCGGTGCTTCACAATGTAGACGAAGCTGCCCGGCGCCGGTTCAACATCGTACCCTTCACGCGCCGGCCGGCTACGCCCGATCGGCAGCTGGAAGGGAAGCTTCGCGCTGAATGGCCGGGCATCTTCCGCTGGCTGATCGAAGGTTGCCTCGACTGGCAGGCGAACGGTCTCGTCCGGCCCGAGAGCGTAAGAGCAGCGACCGACAGCTACTTCTCCGACCAGGATATGTTCGGGCAGTGGCTGGAGGAGGAATGCGACCTGGAGCCCGGCAACCCGCACAAGTGGGCGACGACAACCGAGCTGTTCGTTTCGTGGGCCGACTACGCGAAGGCAGCGGGCGAAACTGCCGGCGGCATGCGCAGCTTCCGCGACATGCTTCTGCGGCGCGATATCGAGGCGTTCCGCAACATGAACGGCCGGGGCTTCCGGGGGATCCAGATCAAACCGAAGCGCGCTTATGGCGAGGCAGCGTGACCGCGAGATATGACACATGACACTTCATGACGCCTTTTCCCCCATACCGTTCACGTGTGCGCGTGCGCGTACATGTAAGGGGTATACCGCAATATCCGTCATGAAGCGTCATGTGTCATGGCAGGCGGCTTGCCTCACTCCCGGCGGCGAGCCTGGTGGCCTCAGATTTCATGCTTGTGATAGGCGCCCGCGTTCAAATAGGGTTGCGCTGGCGGCCAGGGGGATAAAGGCGTTGATACCGGCGTTCGGGCCATCAGGGATACTGCCTCCTTTCATAGGTCCTAGCCCGGTCGATCGTGCGAAGGTATCGCCCTACGAAGTCACATTGACCGAGCTGGTCAGCCGGTTCGGGACATCGAAGGAGCGCTTGCAGATATTGCGAGGGCTGGTTGCGTATCGAGCCGCGCTTGCCAATGCCGGTATCGTCCAGGGGTTTCAGTGGCTGGACGGGAGCTTCATCGAGGATTGCGAGACGCACCGAGGAAGAGGCCCCAAAGATATCGACATTGTGACCTTTGCCTACCGTCCTATCGCCGTATCGGCGCCACAGGACTGGGCCACTTTCGTCGCAGCAAACGATGACCTTTTTAACCCGGTAAAGACGAAGGCCGATCTAAGTTGTGATGCTTACTACATCGACTTGAACAAGGCCCCGCATCTTACGGTCCTGGATACAGCCTATTTTAATAGCTTGTTTTCACACCAGCGGGACACTGCTCAGTGGAAGGGAATGCTGGTCGTCAAGCTGCAGTCGGATGATGCTGTGGCGGCCCAGATGATAGCGGGAACGAAGTGATGCTACGCCGGCTGGAGCGCGACGCGACAAAAGCGGATTTGGCTGCGGTCGAAGCGCTTCTCGATGCTCGCACTCACGACGAGGACCCTGTAGGCCATCTTCAATTTGCACGCCGGGCAGAAGACCTAAACAGGCGCCTACAAGAACTTGAGGGCTCGCCCGCGACTTCTGGCGAGGTGGGCTTGTTCTTCGGCGGACGGCCCGTGGCCGGTTCGTATGGCATTCAGGCTGAATTCGGCGCGAAGGTCATAGCCGAGTTTCAGACACTGGTGTCGAGCACGTTTGCGGCGGCAGAGGGCACGCTCGGTGCGCGTGGCCCGGTGCCTCAACGGGACCGCACCCAGCTCATGCTAACCGACGTAGCTCGTGGATCATTTGGTTTCATCCTCCAGCAGGCAGAGGAAACGCAGCTGGTAGACAGCCCGATGAAGGACGTTCTTAGCAGGGCGTCCGACCTGATCGTCCGCATCGCGTCACCCGACCAAGAAGCATTTGAGAACGTCGCTGAAAGCGTTGACGCTAGAGTGTTTGCGTCGCTCAGCTCGTTTTTTCGGCTGCTGGACGACGCCGGGGCAACGATGCGCTTGGTGGAGGACCGGAGAGAATTCACGCTTCAGCGCAGCGAAATCGAACTTGCTCGGGAAAGAACCGAAGGTGTCACGCTCGATGAAAAAGAGATTGAGCAAACCGGCACTATCTACGTTTTGCCTCAGAGTCGAAGGTTCGAGCTTCACCCGATCGGCGGTGGCGACGCGATAAAGGGGCCAATCGCGCCCGACTGCCTAAATACGCTGACGGCGGGCGGCAGTGAGATACTGCCTGGCATTCTCGGCGTTATCCGAACTGTAAGGCTACGTGCACGCGAAATTCAGAAGCATGGGCTCGATTCCAAGAAGAGCTTTACCCTCCTGTCGGTCAACAGCGCCAACGCCAACCTAGCTCTCGACTAGGTGCGCTCAACCACGCTTAGGGGCCATGGGCAGTCGCCCAGCCTCCACGATGACGTGAACGATATGGACGGCGTCGGGCTCTGCTTCATCGATCGCGGCCAAGCGCGCCTCCCTCTCTTCAGGAGCGCAATCGAGAGTGTGGACGCGCACGATACCGCACCTTGTCGGGCGGCGGGATGCCTCCAGCTTCGACACGCGCTTGGCAAGGGAGACGGCGGCGCTCATGCCGCTAGATCCTTCAGCGCAAACCGCCTGATGATGACGAACAGGTCGTTCGGTCGTGCGACGCCGCTGGCAATCAGCTCGGCCTGTTTCCGGTCGGCCTCCTCTTCAGTGAAAGCCTCCAGGACGTGCTGGCGCCTACCCTTGCTGTCCTGAGACGTTTCGAGCTTGGAGACGCGCTGCCTGATGCCGACGATGCTCATTGCGGGCGCTCCTCGTAGATCGTGACGAACTTGATGAAGTGGTCGTGCTCACCCGCTTGCCCCGCGCGGATCATGGCGAGCCGCTGAATTTCAACGTCGTCATGGCTTTTGCCGAACAGGACATGACTGCGACCGATTGAGCGGCGCTGCTCCAGCTTGGCGACGCGGTCGGAAAGCCGGTTCATGCCACTGGCCTCGCGACGCTGGCTATGAGCGCAGACGACAGGTCGGCATCCTTCATCCTGCGAACGTCGCCAATGACCACCGTCGTCGTCGGCGGTAGATCGGCGAGGGCTTCCAACTCGTCATCTGCCATGCTCAGCGCGTCCGTCCATCGCGCTGCGGGCAATGGCGCATGGCCGGTCACGACGCCGAGAATGACCGGGTCGCCTCTCTTCACCGTCCCTGTAGCAAGCGCACGATCGAGAGCTGCTTCCGCGTCGCACTTCGTCCGCTCCCAAATCATAAAGGCCGTCATCGGTCGCTTCCCCCGTGATGAGGTGCGTTCGAGAGCCGCAACCCGCTTCTGAAAGGCAGCGGTCATGTGTCCGCCCTCATGCCGGCCAGGACGGCAGCGAGACGGTTGGGCTCGGTCGGTAGAGGCGCGTTGCCCCAGCCTGTGGCGCTGGCCTCCCAGTACGCTGCATCGCGCGCCAGCTTGGCGACATAGGCGACGACTGGCCGGCGGCGGGTTTCCAACCTCACGATGCGCTGATGGATCTGACTGGTCATGCCTTAGCTCCTTCCAGGGCATCGAGCCGGCGGGACAGGTCCGTCACCTCGATCGCCTTCACATGGGCATCCACGAGCTTGCCGAGTTCGGCCGCTTCCGATGGGGTGAGGTCGCCGCACGCAACAGCCGTCATGAGCGCCTGCGTGGCCTTCGGAAGGTCGTCGACACTATCGATGGGCGGCAGCTCGAACGACACCGGCCGGTCCTTCCGAGCAGGCGCCAGACGGTCCATGCAAAGCCGCAGCGCTTGCATGTCGCCTGCCTTCGCCAACTCGATCGCCTTGCGCGTCAGGGTCTCCGCCTCGTCGTCGAGCAGCTTCTCGATGGCGAGCGTCGTCTTGTGCCGAGCGCCTTTCGGCTTGCCGGTGTTGCCCGGTGCAAAGGGCTTCCCCCGCGTATTGCCCGCGTATTTACGCGGAGCCGTCATCGTCCCACTCTGCCGAGTACGACCGACGCAAGCACACCAAAGCTTGCCAGCATGAGCGCTGTTGAGAATTGACGGCGAACGGATGCAGCCCCATCGTACGGGGGCATGACCACCTTTCTGCAATTCGTCGCTGTCACGGCGCTGGGGCTATTCACGGCCTGGCTGCTCCGCCACTGGATGAGCATTTTCGATAGTTCGACCACCGCGATTGCGTTCTGGGTCGCTCTTTGTCTGGCATACGCATTCATTTACGACCGGCGGCAGGTGAGGCTCCGGCGAGATAGGCCGGATTCGTCACAGCCTGACTGATCGACCGCGCCGTCTCACGTGTCCTACCTGCCGTCTCCAGCAGAGCCGCCGCGATCCGCGCCATGTTCGGGCTCGCCATGAGCGTTGCGACCTGATCCTTCGTCGCCTGCGAGTTGGCGCCCATCAGTGCTTTCGCGACCGATCGAACCGCCGTCACGCCGAGCCCGGTCAGGGTGGTGTCGCCCTTTGGCCCGTCTGCCGCATCGAGCGCCCTGGCAGCCTCGGCCCGTGGTGCGGTCTGTGAGCCCTGGGCAACCTTCTGAAAGGTGTCGCGAAAGGTGCGGTTGGTGCGCAGAGCCTCAACGATGCGATCGATCTTGTCCTGACCGAAGACGATGGCAGCCTTCTGCTGGTTCCAGTCCTGCGGGGTGCCGAGGGTGCGCTCCATAGCGTTCAGATCATTGACCTGCGTGCCGACGACGCGGTCGATCTCGGCGCGGGCGCCTTGGCGAATGCGAACCGGGACAGCCGATGGACCGACTGCCTCGCCGCGAGGAATGGCGCCAGCCGAAATCTCGTCCGCAAGCTCGGCAGGGCGAATGACCGATGCACGGCTTGTGTCGAAGATGGTCTGGCCGCGCTCCAGTCCCTCGGACTGCCTGGCGAGTTCGGCATATTTTGCATCGGTCGCTTTGATGCCGGGGACCGCGTCTTTCAGCACGCCATCGACCTGCTTGCGCACATCGGAGAGCGCCCTGACGACGGTGGAATTCCCGCCGCGCTCGGCCTCACCGATCATGCCGTCCAGGGCATGGCGGGTTTCCAGAAGGGCACGCGGCGACGGGTCGAGCTGCCGTGTCCCGTAGACGTTCAGCATCTCGCGGGCTTTTTCCAGCGCCGTGCGAACCGGGCCGCGAGCATCAACGATGCGTGTGTCTATCGCGTCGGCTACGGTCGCCGTGCTGGCCTGCGCTGCTGGTCCCGGCGCACGCGGCGTCTCCGATGCAAAGCCCCAATATGGCGTGTTGCTCGGGGGAGTCGGCGCGACGCTGCGGGCACCATCAAGAGCCGATTCATATTCCGGCCCGAGGGCCTTTCGATTGGTCGCGAGGCCGGCTTCCACCTGTGAGGGGATTGGCGCCGGGCCGATTGCGTCGTCCACGACATTGCCAAGGCGCTGGCCGGTTCCTGCATCGCGCTCGCGCAGCGCGTTGACCAACGCGGTCTTGCCGGCTCCGTTGCCTGTCGCGGCTCCCTGAGCCAAGCCCAGCATGGAAGGCCCGGCGTCAGGAAGCATTGCCTCCGGCCCCATGGTGGGGAGCGCCCTAAGACCGGCCTCGTCAGCCTGCGCAGCAGCGCGGAGAGCCGCCGAGCCGGCGCGGTTCACGCCCTCTACCTTGGGGGCAGCCATGGCGGCGGCTATGCGGTATGCACCCCCGGCAAGCGAGCCGATGACGGGCATCCCTGCTCCTATGCCCAAGCCAAATTTACCGCCTTCGAATGCGCCCGACAAATAGTCGGAGGCTTGGCCCGTGTAGGTGTTTCCGGCGCCCTGGGCAGCACCATAGGCCGCACCCTCCGCGCCGTATCCCAGCACTCGGGGCAAGAGGCCTGGGCCGACGCGGCCGGCGAGCGTGACACCATTCTTGATCAACCCGGCGCCTGTCAGAAGACCGCCCGCAGCTTCGCCGACGCCGGCCAGAATGGGGTTCGCATCCTTGATGCCTTGCGTCCGCGCGTGCTGCGCGTCCACGCCGGCGCCATAGCCAGGCGCCTGCCCGGTGACAGCATCCATGCCGCCTGCAATGCGATCCGCGATGCCGAATGTCGCGCCGTTGGCTAGTACCCTCACGCTGTTATCGACCACGCGGCCGACATTGGACATTTGCTCGCCATAGCCCATCGTCGGCTGCTGGGGTGCCGCGACCATGCTGCCGGTCGGATTGCCCATGGCGTCGTATTCCATGGTCATCGCAACGGGCTGCTCCGGCGCTTCGAGCTGGGCGAGCAGAGCCGGGTCCATGACCTTTCGCCCGCCCGACGCTGCCGGCGGCGTATCGCTGGATTCCAGAAGCCGCAGGAGCGCGGGGTCCGTGACCTTGCCAGCCATGCCCGTCACTCCTCAAACCATTCGGCGCCACGCTTGACGTAGCTCTTGCCGCCGAGCGATTTGCGGGCCTCCGGCGCTGGTGGCGGCGAGGCTGATGGGGGCGCCTTGGCGCCCGTCTGGGCCTCGGCCTTGTCTTGCGCCGTCCGATACTCCTTGAACTTGGCGAACGGTCTCTCCAGCCCCTTCATGCCCTTGTCGGCATCGGCCTGGCTGATCTCCCCGCGAAGGGCCTGGCCGGCAAAGTCGCCAGCCTGCATCTTGTAGGCGTTCATCGCCCGCAAGGTCTGCATCACGATCTGGTTGCCCTCCGGCGTCTTCAGCATCGAGGGCAGAGCATTGCGGAAGATCGAGACATCACGATCGGACGCAGCGCCCGGCATGCCCTGACGCATCTGCGGGGTGAGCTTGTCGATCAGCGAGGTGAACGCTTCCATCTCGGGAAGCTTGCCGCCGGTCAGGCCGCTCGCGATATCGTCGAAGCCCCAAGCCTTGGCGAACTGCGCCATGGCAAGCCGGGTTTCTGCACCGCGCCCGGTGGCGAGACCCTTGGACATGCCCTCCAGCATGTCGAGGTCGCCCTGCATCTGGCGGGCCGAATCCGAGCCATCCACCATGTCCGAATATCTCTTGGCCTGAAGCTCGTTGGCCTTCTCCGCGAATTTTCCGGCACCCTTCGTGTCGATGTTGATCGCCGTACGACCAGAAGCCTTGTTGCCGCGAGCCCAATCCGTGAAGCTCTCGGGCTGGCGGCCCGCTGCCTTCTCCTGCGCGACATGCAAATCGTATTCGCGCATGTCGCCGGTCGGACCTTCCGGCTTCGACTGAGGGCCGAAGACCTGGACGGGCTGGCCGCCGACCTTGGGCACGCGGAAGACCGAGCCATCGGGACGGGTGATGGTTTCGAACTCCGCCGACTTGAACGACTGCTGGAGAACGCTCTGGGCAATGGCCTTGTCGCCGGGCTGGGCGTAGGGCGAATTCAACGTAGCGATGGCGGCGCGCACGCGGGTCGATTGCTGGCCGGCCGGGCTGACCATGGCGCTGGCGACACGTTCGGTTGGCGAGGACGGGGCCGCCGCCGAGGATGGGGACGCAGACATTGGGCGTTGGTCGATAGCCTGCGCGACCTTGCTCACGGCAGGGCTTGCCGACGAGTAGGCGGCCTGTGGCTGCTGATGACCCATGAGCGCCTGCACGACGCCGGCAAGTGGCGACGCAACATCCTGCGGTGCTGCAGCCTGACCGCGCCGCTGCTCTTCGCTCACAACTTGAAGCTGACGTGCGCCGGCATCGTTGGCATTCGACAGGTCGGGGAGCATCGCGGGCTGCGGCTGCGAAGCGGGCAACTGGCCGATGGCCTGCGAGGCGCCTGATGCAGGAAGATCGGCCGCGAGGTCATAGGGGCGCGATGGCGGCACGAGCGCCTTTGCTATCCTGACGACCTGAGGCGAAGCCTGCGAAGTCGGATCGATGGCGCTGCCCATCCAGGGCTGGGAAGTGCCTTGCGTTGCGAAGGCGGGCGGCTGGACCTGAGCAGCAAGCGCGGCTCCGGGGCCACCCTGCTCGACATAAGACGGCGTCGCCGGCCCGCCCTGAGGCGCGCCTTGTTCTGCGAACGTTGGCGCCTGTGACGTAGGCCCGAGCCAGCGACCTGACGCCGGATCGAAGTTCGGGAGCGCGCCACCTTCTTGCATGATGGGCATTGGCGTGTCGCCGCCGCCCTGCGGGAGGGCAAAGCCGGCGGCGTCTCCAGGAAGTTCGGCCGGCACGGCGCCTGGCGCCGGCATGTCGGCCTCAGCCGCGCGGAACAGCGCCTGCGCTTTGGCGCGGTGACCCTGCATCTGCTGTTCGACCTTGTCGCGAACGGTGCCAGGTGCGCCACCGGCCTTGGCGTCCGAACGGTCATAAAGACCGGGAGCGCCGGCATTGATGGCGCTGTAGATGTCGAGCAAGCCCATCCCAGGCTTGACGCCAGCAGTTTTGAGATAGGACACGATTGCGCCGTTCGCGCCAAGCTGCGAGCCGACCGGGTTGCTCCAGTCTACACCGTGCTGCTTGGCTTGGGGCTCGCCGAACTGGATAAGACCGCGATGTTGCCCCCATTTGGTCGTGGGACCGGCCTTCGTCGGATCGAACGTGCCGGCCGTCTCGTAGCTCACAGCGGTCGCCAGATCGACCGGAGTTACACCTAAGGCGTCTGCGCTCGCGGCCAAGCCGTCCTTGATCTCAGGCGATACGTTGGGCATCGCCATGGTGCGCGCAGCGCCATCGCCCGCCATGGAAGGTGCTGAGGGGACCATCGCGGCCGGAGCGTCTCCGAAGCTGGTAGGCTCGGCGCCGGCAAGAATGGCATTCCGACCCGCCTGCTCCGAAAGCCCGGCCCTTTCTTGGGCATCGAGGTCCCGCTGCTGAAGCGCGCCGACGATCGAGCTGGAAACCCGCGCCAGGCCCTGCGTCCAATGGCCGATCGGGCTGTAATCACTACCCTTCGCCATCATCGCTTCCGCGACCTTGCGCTGGCGGTCGATCTGCTGCGGCGTCAGGCGCTGGCCGCCCCGGCCCCAGACGAAGGGTTCGCTCACATCGGCCATCAGTTCATCCCCTCAGCCACGGGCAGGTATGGGCGAACATCACCCACACGCTCGCGTCGGTATCGTCGGCGAAATAGCTCTTCGCCTTGCCTTCAAACTTGAACCCCAGCCGACGGGCGTAGTCCTGCGCCGGCTGGTTGTCGGCGGGGATGCGGCAGACCAGACGGCGCACGCCGAACTCGCCGAAGATCCAGTGCGCCAGAAAGCGCAGTGACGAGCGCTGAAGCAGCCCGCGATCGACCGCAGCGACCAGCTCGGCTTCACCGGTCGGGGTGACGTTGTGAAGCGCAAAGCAGGCCATGCGCTTGCAGTTGGCGAGGCCGAGGATCTGACAGGATGCGGCTGAGGCGATGGGGAGCCCGGTCATCTCCCGCAGGAAGGCCGGAAGGTCGGGCCGCTGTTTGACCAGGTCTTGCCGCGAGAGAATGACGCGGCCGGCATTGACGGTGGCGATATCGGGTCCGCCGTCAGCGTAGTGATCCAGGCTGGTTTCCATCAACGCGCTTCCGCTGTGACGAAAGAGCCCGCGATCTGCCTACGCAGAAGTTCGCGGATGATATGACCGGTGCTCTTCTTCTGGCGGCAGGCAATGGCCTCGATCGCCGAGCGCAAATCAGGCTCGACGCGGGCGGCAACACGTGCGGCCTTGACCGTTTTTTGCTGCTTCATGGCTGGCTCCCATTTCATGAGGCCAGTATGGCAGCAAATACTAAATGTGCAACAAAATCAGGTAGATAACCGTAGACAACCGTGTGCAATCAGTGACAACCGCCGGCCATCGACAGGCTACAATTGATGCGGCAAGATGGCGCAGCTAGATCCAGCAAATGGGCAGCGGGGGCAGAGATGAAAATTGGGATTGCAACGACGACTACGCTCGCGTGCGCCGTATTGTCAGGCGCGACGCTAGCCCAGCAGCCCAACCCCATCGATATCGCTCTAGCGCGAATGGAGGGAACAACCTCGGTCAGCTATTCACCGACATTCTCGAACGGCAAAATCATCGGGTGCGGGATCGAATTCAATGCGGTTGTCAGGGACTGGGCCTTCCGGAAAGGTGAATACGACAAGGTGTCAGGCTCCTTCGGAATCATGACTGCCAACCAGAATATTGCGCCCGTCCTAAAAGTCGTTGTCCATGAACTGGACCGCGGCGACTTCTCCCTGAAGCCCGTCCCGCCCAAGAAAGCATATGTGATTTCCGGAAATCGGAGCAATTTCGACAAGCTGGTCTCCAGCTACAATTCGGATACCCCTGGCGCGCTATTCTCAGTTTTTCAGCTTGAGCCCACGGTAAAGATGTACGCCGACGCACTCGGCTCCGGCACCCTTTCAATCCGATATGGCAAGTCGGCGTCCGGTATCGATGCCCCTCTGCGGATCGACTTGCGGGTTGTCGAAACGCAGGATAGCGGAAATCGCGTCAGGTCGGATAAGCCGATCGAGGAGATGTTTGGATGCATCTCGGATCTGTTCAAGTCTGTTCGATGAGCGTTGCAAATCACACCGATGCGGGACCGGAGGACGAAAGCCGCTGGGCCTAGGCAGGCTTGCAGTCGATGTAGACGACCCGCCAATCAGTCGGTGCGGCAATCACGACATAGCCACGGCTCGTGTCATAGGCCATCACGAACACCATATGGCCCGACGCGTAACGCCTGAAATCGACTTCTACGATATGATTGTAGAAATACTCGGATCGGTCGCCCCACCGGTGAAAAAGCCGGCCATCGGACACCCGGAAGATATCGGTCGCCTGCTGCGGCCTTCCCTGGGGGCTTGCTACCTCCCTCTCTGCTCTACAGGTCATGTTTGGCACTGCGGCGGTCGCCGCCGCGATGGGGGTGGCGAGAAGTGCGAACGCGACGACGGCGAGGCGCATGTCGAACAAATCTCCGATTGCTGCGTGCTGCACGCGGACTACCTCGCCATTAAGGGCGGTCGATACAGACGCAGTCCTTCCCGTCTGACGAAACGAACGAAACCCCGCCTAATGCAAAGGCGCTCCTAAGCTTTTCGAGGTTCGCCCCAGAACTGCGGAGTGGGCCAAATTGCGGGTTTTCCATCCGTTGGATCGTAGGCAGCGACAGCCCGGATCGGCTCGCCAGTTCCGCCTGCGACCATCCCGCAAGCTCGCGTCCTGCTTTTACCATCGTAGCCGTTTTCATGTCTAAAACATAATCCATTATGTTTGAAGCTTGACGCGCCCCGCATCATCAGTTATGCCTAGCACATAACGAAATGAGGCGCAGCAATCATATGACGCTAGCTCTTGCCATCACCGGCCGCATCACCTTCGACTTCGCCGCCATCATGCGCCGCGCCCATAACGAGGCCCGCTTCGCGCTCCAACTGAGCCGCGTCCGCCGCGAGCCTGCCAGCGCCCGCCACGCCATCATGTCCCACTTCCTGAAGAAGGCATGGACCGAGGCCAAGCGCGGGGCCTTAGAACTGCGCCGCTGCGCCGAGCAGGACATCGCCGTTCGGGCCCATCTCGCTGCCCGAGCCGCCGAGGCCGTCTCGCTCGCCGCGTCGTTCGGAAACGACCCTGACGCCATCCGCTGGGAGATCGAGCGGGAGAACTATCGTCAGCATTTCAATCCGGCCCGCGCTGATGCCCTGCGAGCCGCCCTGTCCAGCATGGGAGCCTGACCGATGGACCTCCGCCTGCTCACCTTCAACTACTGGATCGAGGCCGCTCGCGATCAGCTCGCCCGCGCCGCGCTCTACAGCGCGCCAGTCGTTCGGGCCGATTTCCTCAGGATGACGCAGTCCTTCGTTCGGCTCGCGCTTCGCGCCGCCAACGCCATGGCCTGCGCTGACCGCAAGGCGCTCTGCCTGCGCATCCTGAACTGGCTTCGCGCCGATCTGATCCGATGCAACCCCATTGCCCTCGCAGCCTGACAGGAGCCGTTATCATGGATCTGTTTCCGACCCCGCTTCGCCCCGACGCCTTCCAATCCGCCCGCGTTCGACTGCATCGCGTCGAGAGCGACAACATGGAGCCGACGCTGCGCAGCCGCTGGGATTATGTGCTGGTCGCTCCGGTCCATACCTATGCCGGTGAAGGCCTCTACCTGATCCAGCACGCCGAGGGCGACTGCCAAGTCTACCGCTGTCAGTGCAATGGCCAAGGCGATATCTGGCTGCTCAGCGACAACAAGCTCTACAGCCGCCACACCTTCAGCCGAGCGAAGTTCGAAGCTCGCGTGCTGGCCAAGGTGCTGGCCGATGTGAAGGTCCGCGACGACCACGAGCTGCGCGCGCTCGCGGCTTAGCCCCTCCAAAACCAAACCCTCATCAGTGGAGACCATCATGCTCAACGTTCACGTTGCGGCAGCCGCCGAAGGCTTGCCCGCTCTCAACCGCCGCCGAATGCTACTTGGCCTAGCCGCTGCTTCCTCCGCCGCCGCCGCACCTGTGTCAGCGGCGGTCGCCAGCCGGGGCGAGAATGAGGCCCTGTTGGGCCTCGGCGACGCTCTGCCCGCCGTCGTGGGCGAGTATCTGGAGGCCGAGGCGTGCCGCGCCGCCATCATCGACGCATGGGGTCCAAAATGGCCCCGGGCGCCCGAGGGCATCGTCTATTGGGCTGGCCCCTTCTCGGGAGACTGTGAGCGGTCGCTCACGGGCGCGGGCTTCAACTACGTCAAGCCTCCTGGCGGCCGTGCTGGTGACAACTTCCGCTGCATCCGCAAGGCAAGCACCCTCCGTTCCGGCGCCGAATTGTGGAGCAAGACCCTACGACGCTACCGCTCTCCGAAGAGCCGCGCCTACGCCCAGGAGCGGCTGGATGAATACGCCATCCCTCTCGCGCTAGCCGAGCCGTACGAGGCCGAGTGTGAGCGCATCCGCGACCTGTCTGGCTTCCCTCACGCTGACGCTCGTTTGAATGCGGCTCGCGATGCCCTGCTCGATCAGATTGCTCTGATCATGGGGGAGGAGCCCATCACGATGGCGGGCATCTTCGTTCAGGCCGAGGCGCTCAAAGCCGCCGCCCATCTTGAGATGCTCAGTCAGGCAGCGCGCCAGCATATGGACGGCATGAACTGGGGCCAGATCCTTGCGGCTTCCCTCTTGAGGATTGCCGGCGCCGCCGCCTGATCCCGACCCCTGACCCTCCGACCCATCCCTTCATAGAGGAGTGCTCTTTCATGTCGCTGACACGCCGTCTGTTTCTCAACCGCATCGGCGCGACCACGGCCGCCGCCGCTGCCGTCACCCTTCCGCCGGCTGCTTGCACCGTCATTCCCGATGACGCTCAACTCGTCGCGCTTGGCAAAAAGATGGAGCGTGCCGAGGCTAGCTTTGTAGAAGCCGATGATGCCTACCGATCCGCGCTGGCCCGTGCCCAGCAGATGGCGCCCGAGGTTCCCAAAGGCCTGATCGTCGATAGCCGCTATCAGTATCAGGGGCACACCGAACGCGAGCGCGGCATTGACCACGAGGTCATGCAGGACTGCCGTTGGCTTCTCACCGAGCGCCACCTGATGGACGAAGCCGAGATCTATGCCGGCCTGGTCGGTAAGGTCGCGCGTCGTAACGAGGAGGCGACGCGCAAGCTGCTGGCAGACCGCGCGGCCTACGTTGCCGGGATGGACGCCGCGAGGCAGGCCAGCGGCTACACCGACGCTTGCACGGTCCGACATTGGATCATGCGCGAGGTCGAGGATGCCGCGAAAGCCATCTTCGCGATCGAGGCGTCATCGCCGGCCGGGCTGCTGATTCAGGCCCGCGCATTCACAACCGCAGCCACGATGGAGAACGGCCGCAATTGGGTTCCGCACGTCTTCGGCCCCAAGCTTGCCGCCTCCGCCGAACGCGTCCTCGGTGCAACGTCATGAGCCCGGTTCGCATCACGGCTCGCCAGGGCAAGGGTCGGCCAGCCCGCACGACCTACCGCGTCAAGCCGGTGACGCTCCCCACCTTCGGCTTCTACGGCCATCTGCCCGTCGTCTATGCCGATGGCGAGTTGGTCATCGGCCGGCGCGTCATTCCGCTGGAGCGCCGTATGCGCCTGCGGTAGAGGCGCACAAGTGCGTTCGCTGAGCGATTCTGAGCAATCTGCTATTCGATAGGTTCGGCCGTTCGATCATCGAAAGGCATACCCATCGTCACAGACGGGGGAGGAGCGCTAGAAGGTGTAGGTCGAAACCGAAGTTTAATATCGCCCGCCAAAACGACATCAAAAGTGGTTTCGGTCACTCCAACAATCTTCCCGGAAAGCGCCGGGCGCGCCATGACTGTAATTTCGTCGCCGGTCGTATATGAGGGACGCGGGTATCCTGCCACGTGTGTCCTCTCGTGAACATAAAATCGTCCGCCTGTTCTTACATCGCCTGTATTTGTCTGCGCTACCCATAGGTTCATTGCTAATCTGTCTCCATCACAAGTAACTATATTTGCTCTCGCCTTGCCTCCGAAGCACCTCATGCAGCTCAATGTGAGAAAAGAGCGAGACAGAGGCGCGTACGCCCGAGGCAAGCTAGCCTCATCTGATTGGCTTACGTGCTAAGTCTTCGTTTGCTCTTGCACCGCATCAAACGTGTGAACATCAGTGCCGACCTTGATCAGGATCTGATAGCTTTTCGGCTTTGCGGCGGCGTCGCCTGCAGGCGGAGCGATTGCCACTGACCCGCCGTACCATTCGCTCGGCAGCAGGGTGTGGTCCTTCACATACTCGGCTTCCAAACGCGCCATGTTGGCCTGACCCTGGGCGACTGCACTATCAATCATCTGTGCGTTCTGAGCCGCAGCGTTCGATGATGCGATGGCGGCTAGGCCTGGGCTATATCCCGAGGTCGTCGCCTGGAGGGTGCCGCGCGGCGTATGGATCGTTGTCGAGCTTTGATAGTACCCAGCCCGTGATGCAGCGGCGGCGTTCGCCCCAGCCGCGACGCCGACAAGCAGCGCGCTGACAACTTGGCGAGTCCGTTCTTCCTGCTGCAGCTTTTCGTATGTCAGGACTTCGAGCGGCTGGCTGTTCGTGCCTTCGCCGAAGGACTGCATGACTTCAATCTCAGAGACGTTAAAGTTCACAGGCGCTTTGGACCGGCTCTGGATAGCGACCACGAAGCCAACCCGCTGACCGGATCGGATTTCGCGACCGGCGCTCAGCAAAACGATGGAATCTTTGCCTATCGACGATACCGCCGGACGGCCGTCACGGTTCAAGGCCGTCTGTCCTGTCCTCGCAGTGAAACGGACGCGGTCCGCTGCCATGCAGCCCGACAGGGCGAGCGCAAGCGCGCCCACAACAACTCTACTCAACATGGCAGCCCCCCAAACGCCCGGCGCGTTTGTGCGCTCTTGACGTCCGGTTAACAAAACATGAAGCCGCGCTTCTCACAAGAGCCGGTAGTTGTAACTGCCTCGGGCGTCGGACCATGCTATGCGCTTCAAGAGCAGCCGCACTATAGCGGGCATGCTAATTTAAGCTGCGGTGGACCCCATGTGGACCCCAAAGCAAAACGCCGCCCGGAGAGGGGCGGCGGCGCTTGGTGCCAAGTCATTGATATTGCTTATGATGTCCTGGAGCGGGAGAAGGGATTCGAACCCTCGACCCCAACCTTGGCAAGGTTGTGCTCTACCCCTGAGCTACTCCCGCATCAGGACATGGCCGCGCCGTTGCGGGCACGAGGCCGGCTTATTGCCTTAATCCGACGCGCAGTGCAAGCGCCTTGTTGCGCGCGTTTCGCCACGATCGGCGTGCGCCCGAAGCGCGGCAGGCTTGTCGCCCGGCTGCGCCGCAGCTAGGCATCGCCGCCACCTCGTCTCGTCCTGCCGCTAGAGCCGCCATGTCCCGCCCGTTCACGCCCGATCAGCTCTGTCGCCATATCGAGGAGATGGGACTGAACATCCGCCGGATCGAGCACGAGGCCGTCTTCACCGTGGCGGAATCGCAGGACCTGCGCGCCACGATGCCAGGCCTTCATTCCAGGAACCTGTTCCTGAAGGACAAGAAGGGCCGGCTCTTCCTGGTCAGCGCCCGCCAGACCGCGGCCATCGACCTCAAGCGCCTGCACGAGGTCGTCGGCGCGAGCGGCCGGCTCTCCTTCGGTTCGGCCGAGCTGCTGCTGGAGAAGCTCGGCGTCACGCCGGGCTCCGTCACCGCCTTTGCCGTGATCAACGACCCCGCCGGCGAGGTGACGCTGGTGCTCGATTCCGGCCTGATGACCGGCGAGACCCTGCATTTTCACCCGCTGATCAACACCGCGACCCTCGCGATCGGCCGCGACGACATGCTGGCCTTTCTGCGCAGCACCGGCCATGAGCCGCTCGTCGTCGATTTGCCTGCGCCCCGCGATGGACAGAACGCCTGAGCCTCCCCATCTATGGCGGGGTCGCGGGGGCAGCCCGACCGACCGACATTGACCAACGACGATAGCGCGACGAAGGACGACCCATGCTGCTCAACGACCCGGTGGCCGAACAGCCCGCTTTGATCAAAGATACGACGACGCAAAGCTTCCGGGAGGATGTCATTGCGGAATCGATGAACCAGCCCGTGCTCGTCGATTTCTGGGCGCCCTGGTGCGGCCCGTGCAAGCAGCTGACCCCGATCATCGAGAAGGTCGTCAAGGAGGCCAAGGGCAAGGTCCGGCTCGTCAAGATGAACATCGACGAGCACCCGCAGATTTCCGGGCAGCTCGGCATCCAGTCGATTCCCGCCGTCATCGCCTTCAAGCAGGGCCAGCCGATCGACGGCTTCATGGGCGCGCAGCCCGAGAGCCAGATCAAGGCCTTCATCGAAAAGCTCGTCGGCCCGATGGGTCCCGGCGAGACCGAGGAGCTCGTCGCCGCAGCCCAGGCCGCCGCCGAGGCGGGCGACGCGGCTGGTGCGAGCGAACTCTATGCCGGCGTGCTTGAGCTGGAACCGGAGAACCTCGCCGCCATCGCGGGCCTGGCCCGCCTGCATCTCGACATGGGCGATCTCGACGGCGCCAAGGGCATCCTGACGATGGCGCCCGAGGCCAAGGCCGCCGATCCGGCGATCGCGGCCATGCGCGCCGCGATCGAACTGGCCGAGCAGGCTGCGGCGCTCGGCGACACCGCCGAGCTGGAGGCGAAAGTCGCAGCCGACCCCAAGGACCATCAGGCGCGCTTCGACCTAGCGCTCGCCCTGAATGGCCGGGACCGGCGCGAGGAGGCGGTCGATCACCTCGTCGCCATCATCAGGGCCGACCGCAAATGGAACGACGACGGCGCGCGGAAGCAGCTGCTCCAATTCTTCGAGGCCTGGGGACCGATGGACGAACACAGCATGGCGGGCCGCCGCAAGCTCTCCACCCTGCTGTTTTCCTGATGCGAAGGACGAGGCTCCCATGGGCATGAACGCCGTCTACAACGGAGCCGAGGACTGCCCGCTGGTCGTCCCGGTCTTCCCGCTGGCCGGCGCGCTGCTCCTGCCGCGCGGGCAGATGCCGCTCAACATCTTCGAGCCCCGCTATCTCGCCATGATCGACGACGCGATCCGGACCCACCGCGTCATCGGCATGATCCAGCCCGAAGCCGAAAGCAGCCGGCAGGCGAGCGAGCCGGCCCTGCTGCAGGTCGGCTGCCTCGGCCGGATCACCCAGTTCGCCGAGACC
Source organism: Bosea sp. PAMC 26642 (assembly GCF_001562255.1). Lineage (NCBI taxonomy): Bacteria > Pseudomonadati > Pseudomonadota > Alphaproteobacteria > Hyphomicrobiales > Alloboseaceae > Allobosea > Allobosea sp. PAMC 26642. Next base: position 3,801,387 of record NZ_CP014301.1, read on the forward strand.
GGCGACGACCGCTACGTACTGACGCTGACCGGCATCAGCCGCTTCCGCCTCATTGACGAGCTTTCAGTCACCACCCCCTACCGGCAGGCCCGGATCTCCTATGACGATTTCGCCATCGACTTCACCGCCCGCGCCGGCGAGGACGAGGTCGACCGCACCGGCTTGCTCAAGGCGCTGCGCTCCTTCGCCAAGGCCAACGAGCTCAAGATCGACTGGAAGGGCGTCAACGAGGCCCCCAACGAGGCGCTGGTCAATGCGCTCTCGATGATGTGCCCCTTCGGTCCGCGCGAAAAACAGGCGCTGCTGGAGGCTCCAGATCTCAGGAGCCGATCCGAGGTCCTGGTCGCGATCACCGAGATCGAACTGGCGCGCGGCGGCGGCGATCCCGAGACGACGCTGCAGTGAGCGTCGTTCAGTCCGCTTTTCATAGCTCGCATCCGCGCCGTCATCCCGGACGCAGCGAAGCGGAGATCCGGGATCCATGCCGGAACGCAGCTTCGAAGAGGCTCAGGCATGGATCCCGGGTCTCCCTCCGGTCGCCCGGGATGACAACGTGTTTTATTCTGATACTCGGATCACCAACGTCCCGGCGATTTCGATGAGCGGTTTCGTAGGGAGTCCGTCGATCGTCTATCCGCCGCGCCGCGCGGTCACCGCCTGGCTGTTCTTCGACTGGGCGGCGCAGCCCTTCTTCACGCTGATCACCACCTTCGTCTTCGCGCCCTTCTTCGCCTCGGCGCTGGCCTCCGACCCGGCATCGGGCCAGGCGCTCTGGGGCTATGCCACCGGCTTCGCGGGCCTCTGCATCGCTCTGCTGTCGCCGCTGCTCGGCGGCATCGCCGACCGCACGGGGCCGCGAAAGCCGTGGATCGCCGTGTTCGGCGCCTTGCTGGTCGCGGGCTCCGGCCTGCTCTGGTTCGCGGTGCCGGGTTCGCCCTGGGCCGTGCCGATCGCGCTCGCCGGCTTCGTCATCGCCACTATCGGCGCGGAATTCGCCACCACCTTCAACAATGCCATGATGACGCGGCTGGTGCCGCCCGAGCGGCTCGGCTGGCTCTCGGGCACCGGCTGGGCGATCGGCTATCTCGGCGGCCTGCTGTCGCTCGCCATCACGCTTGCCCTGCTCGCCGCCGATCCGCAGACCGGCCGGACGCTGGCGGGCCTCGTGCCCATCCTCGGACTGGAAGCCGCCGCACGCGAGGGCGACCGCTTCTCGGGACCGCTGACCGCGCTCTGGTTCGTCATCTTCGTCACGCCGATGTTCCTGCTGACGTCCGACTCGGCGAAGACCGGCATGAAGCTCGGCGAGGCGGCCAAGGGCGGCGTCGGGCGCCTGAAGGCGACGATAGCGGAGCTGCCCCGCCTGCCCTCGCTCGGGCGTTTCCTTCTCGCCAACATGATCTATCAGGACGCGCTCGTGGCGCTGTTTGCATTCGGGGGCATCTATGCCGCCGGCGTCTTCGGCTGGCAGACGATCGAACTCGGCATCTTCGGCATCATGCTGACGATCACCGGCACGCTCGGCGCCTGGCTCGGCGGCAAGCTCGACGATGCGATCGGCGGCAAGCGGGTGGTGCTCGGCGCGATCGCCTGCCTGCTTCTGGCCTGTATCGGCATCCTCTCGCTCGGCCGCGAGACCGTCTTCTTCGTCATCCAGGCCGCGCCCGCGACGCCGGGCGACGGGCTTTTCGCTTCGTTGCCCGAGCGGGTCTATCTGGGGCTCGGCCTGCTGATCGGCCTCGTCGCCGGCCCGCTGCAGGCCTCGTCGCGCAGCCTGATGGCGCGGCTTGCGCCCGAAGGCCGCGTCGGCGAGTTCTTCGGCTTGTTCGCTCTGTCGGGGAAGGTGACCTCATTTCTGGGGCCGACGCTCGTGGCGCTGGCGACGACTGTCTTCGCCAGCCAGCGGGCCGGTCTTGCCGTGCTGGTGGCGTTCTTCCTGATCGGCGGGGCGCTGCTGGCCGGGGTGAAGGTTAGGCCGGTCGGGTCCTGAACGCCCCGCATTGTTGCAGAACAGGGCGCGTTAAAGATACCGCTCTGGTGCGAAGGGCTGGGGATCGGCGGGCGGCGTCTCGCCACAGATCAGCGCAGCGAGGATCTCGCCCGTGATCGGCCCGGTCGAGAAGCCGATATGCTGGTTGCCGAAGGCGAGCCAGAGGCCGGGATTCTGCGGGGCTTCGCCGATCATCGGAAGGGAGTCCGGCAGCGTCGGACGTGCGCCGCGCCAGGTCTCGCCGACCGTTTCCAAAAGCGGAAAGGCCTCGCGCGCGCTCGCCGTCGCCTGATCGATCTGGCGATGCTCGTCGGGCGCGTCGCGCAGGCTCAGATCGACGCCGCTGGTGATGCGGTAGCCCTGCTCCATCGGCGCCATGAAATAAGCCGCATCGACGTCGTAAACGGGGCGCGACAGGCTGGCGCCGGGCTCCGGCCTGAGATGGCGATGATAGCCGCGTTCGACATCGAGTTTGGGATCGAGTCCGAGCGGCTTCAGGAGATCGCCGCTCCACGGTCCGAGCGCCACGATGGCGAGATCGGCCTCGAACGTTCGGCTGGCCGATCGCGCCCGCCATCCGGATTCGGTCGGCGACAGTGCTACGATGTCCGCCTGTTCGATTTGCCCACCCCGCGAGGCGAACAGCGCCGCATAGGCGGCCGTGACGGCGCCCGGCGAATCGACCGAACCGTTAGCCGGCGTCAGAAGTCCCGCAGGAAAGATCGGCTTAAGCGAGGGCTCCGCCGCCGAGATGCCCTGCCGGTCGAGGATTTCGGAGGCGATGCCATGCGCCGCGAGGAAGTCGCGTTCTGCTTTCGCTGCTGCGTGTCCAGCCTCCGTCCGCCAGACCTTGAGCGTCCCGTTCTCGCGCAGGCGATGCGACACGCCCGCCTCCACCATCAGGGCGCGGTGGCGATCGAGCGTGCTCGCCGTCAGGGAGTCGAGCGCGGCGGTGCGCGCGGCGGCCTGCGATGGGCGCGCCTCCCAGAGGAAGCGCAGCAGCCAGCCCGGGCGGGTCAGCGCGCGCTTCCAGTTCAGGTTTAGCGCCGGGTGGTGGTTGCCGAGATAGCCTGCAAGCTTGGAGAACAGGCCGGGATTGTTGAGCGGCACGATCGACGAGCGCGCCAATACTCCGGCATTGCCGTAGGAGGTTTCGGAACCCGGCTCGCGGCGGTCGATCAGCGTGACGGAGAAGCCGCGCTTCTGCAACGCGAGTGCGCAGCAGACACCGACCATGCCGGCGCCGAGGACGATGACGCTGCGGCTCACGCCTGAGCCATTTCGCTGTCGGCCGGCACTTTCAGCCAATGGTCGAGAAAACCATCGAGCCAGAGCCTGATCGCGGGGTCGTATTGATACCAGCCATCGAGATGCATGTGGCGCAGCTGCGCGCCCGGCATCAGCGTGCGCTCATGGCCCCGGATCGACCAGCGGCACATCATCGCGGGTGTGACTTCGGGATGGAACTGGATGCCGTAGACACGCGATCCGGCGCGGATGGCCTGGACCGGGAAATCGCCGCCCGTCGCCAGGCATTCCGCGCCGCTGGGGCAATCAAAGCCGTCGCGATGCCATTGATAGACGGTCGAGGGCCAGATAAAGCCGGCCTCGGCGGCATGGCTGCGCCCCGCCTCGGTCTGGTCGAGCCGGTAATAGCCGACCTCCGCCCGCCCCTCGCCATGGGTGTAGACCCGCGCGCCGAGATGTTTCGCCATCATCTGCGCCCCGAGGCAGATGCCGAGGAAAGGCACATCCTCCTTCAGGCAGGTGCCGATCCAGTCGGTCTCGACCTTGATGAAATCGTCGGGATCATTGGCACCCATCGGGCCGCCGAAGATCACGGCGCCCGCATGATCGCGCATCGTCGCGGGAAGCGGGTCGCCGAAGCGGGGCTTGCGGATATCGAGGACATGGCCGCGCGCCTGAAGCAGGCGGCCGACGCGTCCCGGCGTCGAATGCTCCTGATGCAGGACGATGAGGACAGGTTTGGGCGGCGGCTGCCGGCATCGGCTTGCAAGGGGGGTGCGGGGCTTGATGTCAGCCGAAGGCCGGCGGCCGGCAGGGAAGCGGAATGACTGGTCGTTCATCGCAGACGTCAGGACCGATCTCCGGAGCGGCGGCGCGTCATGAGGACACGCTGCCGGCTCACGATACGACAATGCAGTTCCATCAGGAACGGCGCAAGCAAGTCGTAGGCCATGCCGATGGCGCAATGGTGGCGCTACATGTTCCCGCAACGGCCGCGCGAGCGGAGACAACCGGAAACGTTGATTCAATTGACTCGGCCGCGCGGTTCCGCCATGAGAATGAACGTTCATTCTCATCTTTGGATCGTCTCGTGCCGCCACATCAAGTCGCCATCATGCAGGACAGCGCGCCTTCGCAGCGCCAGACGCGCATCCTCGACGCTGCCGAGCGCGTCTTCGCGCGCGCCGGCTTCCATGCGGCGACGATGCAGGATGTCGCCACCGAAGCGGGCATGAGCCCGGGCAACCTCTACCGCTACTTCGCCTCCAAGGACGCGATCATCGCCGGTATGACCGAGCGCGACCGGACTATGATCGCGGCCGATTTCGCTGGGCTCGATCCCAGCCGGGGCAGCGTGCTCGATCAGCTCGAAACGCTCGGACGTAAACATCTGGTCGAGGAACCGCGCGAGAAAGCCGTCATTTGCATGCAGATATGGGCCGAGGCGTCACGTAATCCAAAGATGGCGCAGATGTGCGCCGAGATCGACGGCACCGTGATCGGCGGACTGGCGCTCGCCATCGCCGGCGCCAAGGCGAGCGGCGAACTGCCGCCCGATCTCGACGATGCGCGCTTCCTGCAGGCGGTCTTCATGATGGCGGACGGCTTCTTCTGCCGCCGCGCCACCGATCCTGACTTCGACGCCGCCATGGCGGCGGAAACGCTGTTCATGGCCATGCGCGGCCTGGCGCAGGTGCTGCGGCTGCCGGCCGCGGAGACCGCCACGCCATGACCCTCCCCCTCGACTCCGCCTTTCCCGTTTCCGTCACGAAGGTCCGTTCGATGTCCCGTCTCCCGGCCGTTTCGCGCCTCGCCGGCGTTTCCCTGCTGGCACTGGCCGGCGCCTTGGTCTCGCCGCTCCAGGCGCAGACGCCGGCCGCCGCGTCGGCGCAGGCCGCGCCCGTCGCCGGCCCCTCCGTCACCGTCACCACCGCCAAGGTCAGCGAGATCGTCCAGAGCGTCGTCGTCTCCGGCTCGATGATCGCGCGGGACGAGGTTCTGGTCTCGCCTGAGATCGACGGTCTCGCCATCGTCGAGATCCTGGCGGAGCAGGGCGACAAGGTCGCTGCCGGGCAAGTGCTGGCGCGGCTGTCGCGCATCACGCTCGATGTGCAGAAGGCCCAGAACGATGCGCAGATCGGCCGCGCCGAGGCGGCGATCGCCCAGGCCAACGCACAGATCGTCGAGGCGCAGGCCAATCTCGTCCAGGCGACCAACGCCTTCGACCGGACCAAGGCGCTGCGCAACAACGGCAATGCCAGCATCGAGACATTCGACCAGCGCGATGCGGCGGCGCGCTCCGCCGATGCCAGGCTGAATTCCTCGCGGCAGGCCTTGGCGATCGCCAGCGCCGATCTCGCGCTCGCAAAAGCGCAGGGGCGCGAGATCGAGGTCCGGCTCGGCCGCACCGAGATCAAGGCGCCGACCGCCGGCATCATCAACCGCCGCAATGCGCGCATCGGCGCCACCGTGGCGATGGCCGGCACCGAGCCGCTATTCCGGTTGATCGAGGACGGGGCGATCGAGCTCGAGGCCGAAGTCGCCGAGGTCGAGCTGCCGGGCCTGAAGCTCGGCCAGCCCGTCGCCGTGCTGTCGGCCGGCGCGACCGTGCCGCTCGCCGGCACTATCCGCCTGATCGCGCCGGAGGTCGACAAGGCCTCGCGGCTCGGCAAGGTGCGGGTGGCGCTGAAGGGCAATCCGCCGGTCGCGATCGGCTCGTTTGCGCGCGGCATCATCGAGACCGGCCGCAAGACGGCGGTGACCCTGCCGCTGTCGGCGATCACCTATGCGCGCAGCGGGCCGGTGGTGCAGAGCGTCAGCGACGGCAAGGTCACCTCCAAGAAGGTCGAGATCGGACTGGCCGGCGACGGCCGCGCCGAGATCGCCTCGGGCATCGCCGACGGCGAGACCGTGGTGGCGCGGGCCGGCACCTTCGTGCGCGATGGCGACGTCATCACGCCGGTCGCGACGAACTGACGGAATCCGATCCGATGAACATCAACTTCTCCGCCTGGTCTATCAGGAAGCCGGTTCCCGCGATCCTGCTCTTCGTCGTGCTGTGCGTGCTCGGCCTGCTGTCTTTCTCGAAGCTGCCGGTGACACGCTTCCCCAATATCGACGTGCCGCTGGTCTCGGTCACGATCACGCAGTCGGGCGCGGCTCCGGCCGAACTCGAAAGCCAGGTCTCCAAGCGCGTCGAGGATTCGGTCGCCAACATCACCGGCGTCAAGCATGTGATGTCGACGCTGACCGACGGCTCCTCGGCGACGGTGATCGAATTCCGGCTCGAAACCAACACCGACCGCGCCGTCAACGACGTCAAGGACGCGATCGCCAAGGTCAGGGCCGACCTGCCGCGCACCATCGACGAGCCGATCATCCAGCGCATCGATGTCGAGGGCCAGTCGATCCTGTCCTATGGCGCGACCTCCAAGGGGATGACGCTGGAGCAGCTCTCCTGGCATGTCGACGATGTCGTCGCGCGCGAATTGCAGGGGCTGAAGGGCGTCGGGCGGGTCGAGCGCTATGGCGGCGTCGATCGCGAGATCCGGATCTCGCTCGATCCCGACCGCCTGCTTGCGCTCGGCACCACGGCGGGCGAAGTCAACCGCCAGATCCGCGCCACCAATGTCGATCTCGCCGGCGGGCGTGGCGAGGTCGGCGGACAGGAACAGGCGATCCGGACGCTGGCCGGCGCCCGCACCGTCGCCGAACTGGCCGAGACCAAGATCACCCTGACCGGCGGGCGCGAGGTCCGGCTGAAGGAACTCGGCCGCGTCGAGGATTCAAATTCCGAGCCGCGCGCCTTCGGCCGGCTCGACAAGCTGCCGGTCGTCTCCTTCGCGGTGTTCCGCTCGAAGGGATCGAGCGAGTTATCGGTCAAGGATGTCGTCGCCGCCCGGATCGACGAGCTCAACAAACGCTTCCCCGACATTGCGCTCAAGCCGATCGACGACGCGGTCGCCTATACCCACGGCAACTACAAGGCCGCGATGGAGACGCTGCTGGAGGGCGCGGCGCTCGCCGTGCTCGTCGTCTTCCTGTTCCTGCGCAACTGGCGGGCCACGCTGATCACCGCGATCGCGCTGCCGCTCTCGGCGATCCCGACCTTCTGGGCGATGGAGCTGATGGGCTTCTCGCTCAACCTCGTCAGCCTGCTCGGCATCACGCTCGTCACGGGTATCCTGGTCGACGACGCCATCGTCGAGATCGAGAACATCGTCCGGCACATGAAGATGGGCAAGTCGCCCTATCGCGCCGCGATGGAGGCCGCCGACGAGATCGGTCTGGCGGTCATCGCGATTACGCTGACGATCGTGGCGATCTTCGCGCCGGTCTCGTTCATGGGCGGTGTCGCCGGCCAGTATTTCCGCCAGTTCGGCCTGACGGTCGCGGTGGCGGTGCTGTTCTCGCTGCTCGTCGCGCGGCTGATCACGCCGATGATGGCGGCCTATCTGATGCGACCGGTCAAACATGCCGACGCCAAGGACGGCCTCGTCATGCGGGGCTATGTCGGGCTCCTGCGCGGCACGCTCAAGGTGCGCTATCTCACGCTGATCATCGGCTTCGCCTTCCTCTGGGGCTCGATCCAGGCGACGGCGCTGCTGCCGACCGGCTTCATCCCCGACGAGGACACCTCGCGCGTGGTGGCCTCGGTCGAATTGCCGCCGGGCTCGACGCTGGAGGACACCCGCGTCGCAACCGACCTGATCGTCGACCGCCTGCGCGAGATCCCGGAAGTCACCAACGTCTTCGTGCTCGGCGGCGCCTCTCCGACCGGCCAGCGTGAGATCCGGCGCGCCGCCGTGACGATCCTGCTCAAGCCCAAGGCCGAGCGCACCGCGCGCCAGAAGGACCTCAAGGTCGTCATCGCGGAAAAGCTCGCCAGCGTTCCAGACACCCGGGCCTGGTATGTCAACGAGCGCGGCGAGCGCGAGATGGCGTTCTCGATCCTGTCGAAGGACGGCGCTGCGCTCGACGATGCGGTGGCGCGGATCGAGAGCCGGATGCGCAAGGTCGAAGGCTATCTCAACGTCGCGTCCTCGGGCTCGCTGTCGCGGCCGGAATTGCGCGTCACGCCGAAGCTCGAACAGGCCGCCAATCTCGGCGTCACGCCCGAGGCGATCTCCGAGGCCGTGCGCGTCGCGACCATCGGCGATGTCGGCGCCAATCTCGCCAAGTTCAATGCCGGCGACCGGCTGGTGCCGATCCGCGTCCAGCTCGACGAGGCGGCCCGCACCGACATCCGCAACATCGCGGCGCTGCGCGTCACCAATACGAGCGGCGTCTCGGTGCCGCTGACGGCGGTGGCCGATATCGGCTTCGGCGAGGGCCCGAGCTCGATCGACCGCTACGACCGCGTCCGCCGCGCCACCATCGGCGCCGACCTGAAGCGCGGCTTCGAACTCGGCACGGCGCAGGACACGTTCAACCAGATCGTCAAGGAGGTCGGGCTGCCCGACGGCGTTTCCATCGCCGCCACCGGCGACGCCGAGATCCAGGGCGAGGTCGTGCAGGGCTTCATCACCGCCATGGCGACCGGGCTGATGCTGGTGCTGGCGGTACTGATCCTGCTGTTCGGCTCGGTCTTCCAGCCGATCACGATCCTGCTCTCGCTGCCGCTCTCCTTCGGCGGCGTCGTGATCGCCTTGCTGGCGACCGGAAACCCCGTCTCGATGCCGGTCTATATCGGCCTGCTCATGCTGATGGGCATCGTCACCAAGAACGCGATCATGCTGGTCGATTTCGCGGTCGAGGAGGTCGCGCGCGGCAAGGACCGCCTGACCGCGCTGCTCGAAGCCGGTCGCAAGCGCGCCCGCCCGATCGTGATGACCACGATCGCGATGGCGGCGGGCATGATGCCGTCTGCCTATGGCGTCGGCGACGGCGGCGAGTTCCGTGCGCCGATGGCGATCGCGGTGATCGGCGGGCTGATCGTCTCGACCGTGCTCTCGCTGGTCTTCGTGCCGAGCTTCTACGCGGTGATGGACGACCTCCAGAAGCTGGTCGCCTGGGCCTTCGGGCGCTTCCTCAGCAAGCCGGAGGATGAGAGCCTGTGGGAGCCGATCGACGAGCATGGGCACGGGCCGGCCGGGGCGGGGGCGATGCAGATGAAGCTGCCCCTGCCGCCGCCGCGGTTGGCGGCGGAGTGAGAGGGGATCGCTTCTGCGACCTAGCCGGCACTGCAAAAGCCAGTGCCGGGCATCAGCCAGTTCGCTGGACCGAGCTGCCGCCGAAGACGACCTGCCGGCGTAGCGCAGGCGTGAAAAGGCTGTAGAGCATCCTTGGCTCGGCTGACGCGCTGGCGGCATCCAGCGTCGCGCGGTGTTCCGGCGACAAGTCGACATCGAGAGCTGCGGCATTATCTGCGATCTGATCAGGTCGACTGACGCCCATCAGTGTCGAAGACACGCCCGGTCGTCCGATCACCCACGCGAGCGCGACGCGGGCCGGGGATTGCCCGATGTCCTTCGCCACGAGGCGCACGGCGTCGACGATCGCCCAGTTGCGTTCTGTGAAGAGGCTGTCGCCGAACGGATTGGCTCCATCGAGACGCTTGTCGTCGGCCGGGCGCTCGGCGTCATGCGACCCGGCATACTTCGGCAGTCCCGCTGCCCGAGGGCCCGACGCCTCCACCGCGTCACGCCGATACTTGCCTGTGAGCAGGCCATAGGCGAGCGGGCTCCAAGGCACGACGCCCAGACCGAATTCAGCCGCGAGCGGAACATGCTCGTCCTCGATGTCGCGGTTCACGAGCGAATAGAAATACTGCAGCGCGATTGGTCCCGGCAGCCCGCGCAGCGCAGCCAGCGTCGCGATTTTCGAGACGAACCATGCAGGCGAATTCGAGATGCCCCAGTAGCGGATCTTGCCGGTCCGGACGAGGCCCGCCATCGTTTCCAGGAGCTCCTCGGCCGGCGTCACGCTGTCCCAGACATGGAGCCAGTAAAGATCGACATAGTCGGTGCGCAGCCGCGCCAAGGAGCGATCGAGCGCCGCAAGAACATGCTTGGCCCCGTTGCCTCCCGCGTGGGGGCCCTGGCCGGCGGCAAAGCCCGACTTCGTCGCAAGTACGATTTGGTCACGCAGGCCACGCTCCCTGATGAAGCCGCCGAGCATCTCCTCGCTGCGACCGCTTGCATAGACGTCGGCGGTGTCGACCGCATTGCCGCCAGCCTCGACATACGCGTCGAAGACGGCTCTGCTTCCGGCTTCGTCAAGCCCCCAGCGAGCGGTTCCAAATGTCATGGTTCCCAATGTCAGAGGACTGACGGCAAGGCCTGAGCGGCCGAGGGTGCGGTAATCGGTCAAGGGCATGAGGCTCTTTCGTATGGATCACTATGAAATTGATAGCCTGATTGCCGATCGGTGTCAATTGTTTCATATTGGTCGCTATGAAAGACCTGTCGCCATCAACGCGCCGCAAGACTGGGCGTCCGCTGTCCTTCGATCGGGAGGCAGCCCTCGAACAGGCGATGCTGCTTTTCTGGCGGCATGGGTATGAATCGACCTCGCTCGCCGATTTGACGGCGGCCATGGGCGTGACGCCTCCCAGCATCTACGCGGCGTTCGGCGACAAGAAGCAGCTTTTTCTGGAATCGGTCCGCCGATACCTTGCCGGCCCTGTGACGGCACAAGAGATGATCGATTCAGCCGACACGGCTCGTGGCGCCGCCTGGACTCTGCTGGAACAGTCAGCGATCGCGTTTACGGGCGACACGACGCCGCCCGGCTGCCTGCTCGCGACGGGCGCGATCACGTGTTCGGCCGGCGCGCAAGATGTCCAGTTGGAATTGGCTCGGATGCGGGGGGCTATCGAAGACAGCTTGCGCGGAAAGATCGTGCGGGCGGTTGAAAGCGGTGAGATGTCGCGTCAGACGGATCCAGACGCCTTGGCTGGACTTGTTATGGCCGTCATCCAGGGACTGTCGACGCTGGCTCGGGACGGAGCCTCACGGGACAAGCTTTCCGGCGTGGCCCGGGCAGCCATGTTGGCCTGGCCGCCTGATCCACATGCTCAAAGAGTCTAGGGCAGTGACGGGCGTCTGGTTTCGGGCGAACCCTCCCTATCTGGTGGCGAAGAGAGGCCTCGCGCAGCACCCACACCCAAACCCCCGACCGGCTCGCACCGCGGGGTTTCGCATCGTCTGCAACCCGAAGGGGATGCGCGGAGCCGGTGGCGGCGCGGGCCTGACCGCGTGCCGATGTCGAGTGTCGATGTCGAGGTCGATGCGGCCTGAAACGGCCGCCACCGGACTCCGCGCGCGGTTCTCTATGATTGCGCTCGCCGCCCATTAAGGTCGGGCATGACCAGGATTGCTGAAGGCCCCGGCGACGAGCAGCCCCTCCATGGCACGAATCCGCGACGGCCCATGCCATGAACACCGCATTCCACCCGGCCGCACGACACCTCGCGACAGCCCCCTCGGTCGGGCGGAACGGGGGGATGTTAGGCGGTGTCGCGGGTACCGGGGATAACGTCATGATCCGGAGCGCCAGACGTCGAAGCAGGATCAGGTCCTGGGCCGCTGCTCGAAGGGAAAGGGCGTCTTCTCGTAGATCGTCTGCAGGCCGTGCAGTTCGACGAATTGTCGTTCCCAATCGTGGAGCAGCGCAGCGACGCCGGCCTTGTCGCCGGCCTGCGTCAGGGGCCAGAGTTCCTCCATCGCCTCCTGGTAGGTCGTTTCGCTCCAGAAATAGGTCTCGCGATAGCCCAGCGCCAAAAGCTCGCGTGCCGCCTCATCGACCAGATCGAAGCGTCCGAGCGCGGCGTTGATGTAAATCCGGTTCATGACCTCCTGAAGACCGCGGTCCCAGAGCACGGAGGCCGGGTGCTTGAGCGCCAACATCCGCTCGACGGTGTCGATCGAGTGGAGCAGCGGAAGAATCGTCTCCTCGATGACCTCGACGAAAGCATCCTGCTGGCGAGGATGGGACCATCTCATCTCATCGAACACAGATGTTAGGAAAGGTACTCCGCCGAACTGCGTCAGGGGGGCCCTCGCCCTGAAGCTATAGGAAAAGAACCACTGGTAATCCGGAATATCGCCGATGCCGGATCGACGGATCGCAACGCCCCGAACCATATGGGTGATGGGGGTCAGGATGAGATCGACCCCCTCGAACTTCGACTCGATGGCAAAAAGCTCCGGATGCCGTTCCAGGAGCGGGCGCAGCAATCGCTTGATCTGGCGCTTCGTCGTCATCGCTTGGTCGGGCGCACTTCCATTACGATCGCTCGGCTACGGCTAAACCTGCTGAAATAGGCGGCCCGCCCGAGAATGTAGGAGCGGGACGTCCCCAGACCGGCAGCGCCCGTCTTGAAGTCGTATACGCAGACCGTTCCGTCCAGCCGATACTCGATCGCGTCGATCCGGACCGTTCCCGATTGACCATACTCGGCACCGGAAAGGCGCCCTTCCTCAACTTGCTTGAGAAAGGATCTCTCGGGATAAAGGTCATGAAATCTGTTTTCCTTGATCCGCTGCTCCAGCTGCTTGTGAATATAGGTGCCATAGGCGGCCTCCGAGGGGTAGTCCTTGATCGAACCTGCCTTCCCGACTTCCTCGTCCAGCAACGTTTGCATATCCGGCAAGTATTTGCAGGCGGCCGTCGCTTCCTCATCCGTCACCCGCCCGCTCAAGCTGAGGTCGAGCGCTCCCGGCGCACTCGGCTGGTACTCCCGCGCGTTGAAGCCCATGACGGCCTGCTGGCCGTCGATCCCGTTGGAGGGCGATTGCCAGTTGAACAGGATCGCGCCGCCGATGATGATGGCGGGGGCGACGACCATCGGGGCGAAGGCAGGTTGGATCGTCGCATCGGCTTCGGGCCCGTCGGGCGTCCAGAGCGTCCGGCTGACGATTTCGCCGTCTGCCCCGCCATACCGGATCGTCTGCGTCCGGTCCGTGGTCTCGAAATTGACCTTCTCGCCGCTGTCGAGCGTGACGGTGTGGCGCTCGTCGAAGCCTGCTATGCGCGAGGCGGCGTATTCGGACTGGATGGTGCTGCCGTCGCGGTTGACGATGTCGCGTTCGAAGATCGAACCGTCATCGCTCCAGCCTTCGTCGTAGGAAGACCAGGCCTCGTCGCCGCTCTCATCGAGGACCGTGCCGCCGTCCGGGGCGAACTCGGCGAGGCCGCCGCCTCCGTCGAAACCAAATCCCGGCCGGGAGCCGCCCCCTCCTCCGCCGCCGCTGGTCCACTGTCCGCCGGTGGCATTGCCGCCGGGCATGCGGGGCTGATCGGGGTTGAATTTGCGCTGCGACAGGTCGCGGCGCAGCAGTCCCGCTTGATCTTGCAGGCGGATCAGGCGGCGGCGCAGGTGGATGATGTCGCCGTGCCGGCTTGCGCCGAACAGGTGGTGGCCTTGGTGGTCTGGCATTGCGCGCTCCCGGGTTGGAGCGCGTCATTGTGCTGCCGGTGGAGACCGCGGGGATAAGTCCGGCTGGCGCCGGGGCTGCTTACCAAAGCAATTCCATCGGGATCACCAGGCCGGCCAGCCATGGCCGGCGAGCTTAGCGGCAGGAGCGATGGGGAAGGCGGTTGCGCTGCCGCATTGCCCTTCCGGCTCCATCCCACTACTGAGAGGCCATGAAATTCCTCGACCAGGCAAAAATCTATGTGAAGGCGGGCGACGGCGGCGCGGGCTGCGTCTCCTTCCGCCGTGAAAAGTTCATCGAGTTCGGCGGGCCCAATGGCGGCGATGGCGGGCGCGGCGGCGATGTCGTGATCGAATGCGTGCAGGGTCTCAACACCCTGATCGACTTCCGCTTCCAGCAGCATTTCAAGGCCAAGATCGGCGGGCACGGCATGGGCGCCGACAGGCACGGCGCCAATGGCGAGACCAAGGTTCTGAAGGTGCCGCCGGGCACGCAGATCTTCGACGAGGACGGCGAGACGCTGGTCGCCGACCTGACAGAAGCCGGCCAGCGCTTCGTGCTGTGCAAGGGCGGAAATGGCGGCTTCGGCAACGCCTATTTCAAGAGCGCCACCAACCAGGCGCCGCGCCATGCCAATCCCGGCCTGATCGGCGAGGAGCGCTGGGTCTGGCTGCGGCTGAAGCTGATCGCCGATGCCGGGCTGGTCGGCTTGCCTAATGCCGGCAAGTCGACCTTCCTGGCCACGGTGACGGCGGCCAAGCCCAAGATCGCGGATTACCCGTTTACGACGCTGCATCCGGGGCTCGGCGTCGTGCGGGTCGACGGGCGCGAGATGGTGCTGGCGGATATTCCCGGCCTGATCGAGGGCGCCCATGAGGGCCACGGGCTGGGCGACCGGTTCCTCGGCCATGTCGAGCGCTGCCGCGTGCTGCTGCATCTGGTCGAGGGCACCTGCGACCATGCCGGCAAGGCCTACAAGACCGTGCGGAACGAGCTCGCTCTTTATGGCGAGGGGCTCGACGAGAAGCCCGAAATCGTGGCTCTGTCGAAGGTCGATGCGCTGTCTCCGAAACTGCTCAAGGAGCAGGTCGCAAGGCTAAAGCGGGCGGCCAAGCGTATGCCGATCGTGCTGTCGTCGGCGTCTGGCGAGGGTGTCGAGGCGGCGCTGCGGGCACTGTTCTCCTATGTCGAGGAGGCGCGCAGCGAAGAGGCGCGCGAGCAGGCTCCCGCCGAGGATGTCGGCTGGCGGCCTTAAGGGTTCGAATCCTTCTCGGGCCCGTCCTGGGCTTGTTCGCCCGGGCGCTGACGACAATGTTGACCACAGGAGGCGTCGTTGAAATGGACTCTCGCAATCGCGCTGCCCGTCGTGATGGCCGCCTGCCCCGCCTCGGCGCAAGCACCTGAGACTGTCTCTCCGAAGGCGCTTTATCAGATGGGAGCGGCGAGCGAGGCCGTGCTGCGATGTCCGGGTCTTCAGATCGCGGACAAGGGCTCGCAGGCTGAATCCTATCGCGACGCCAAAGCGAAAAGCATCTCATCGCGGGCCATGGTGATGGGCATCGACGACTTCAACAAGGAGTTCACGGCCGCCCATGCCAAGGGCCTCGAGAGCCGCGTCTGCGACAAGTACCTTCGCCGCTATCCCTCACTGCTGAGGCTGCGCTGAACCGGCTCGCGTAACCACAGCAAAGCGGTAGCGAGGACGGCATAGGCGACCGCGAGCGACACGAAGACGATCCGCGTCGAGAATGATTCCGGCGTGGATGTCGGGAGCGGCGACAGGCCCGTCCCGAACAGGATCAGGAACGTGGTCAGCGCCCCGCCATAGACCTTGCCGATCGGCAGGGGCGTCGCGGCGCGTCCTCCCAGCAATAGCCCGATCAGGAACGTGGTCAGAAAAAGCAGAAGCAGCGAGGGGCGGATATCGACGAATGTGAAGGCCAGCGATGCAAGCACGCCGCCGAGCAGGTTGACCGCGACGAGCCCGACAGAGGCGCGCGCGCTGGCCGCAAGATCGAGCTGGAGCAACAGGGAGGCGACCGTGATCGGGATCACGATCGCGGACGAGAACGCACTGTTGGTGAGGCACAGGGTGACCGCCCCGAGCAGGATGAGCGTATTGGCGAGCGCGCGTGCGATCGGGTCGGCGACAGGCGCAGGTTGTTGGGCGGGCCGGTCCGGTTCGCCGGCAGGCTCCGGCAGCACGGCATGAGCGAGCCACGATAGGGCGACCCCGCCCGCGCTGCCCTGAAACAGGATCATGATCATGCTTTGATCGAGGTCGCCGTGCAGGAGATCGAGAAGCGGCACCATGACCGAGATGACGAGCGACACAAACACCGCCGGCCCGCCCTTCCCCGAGGCCTGAAGAAAGAAGCACAGGAAGAAGAACATTCCCAGCAGGATGAGCAGCTGAACCGGCCGGCTGCCGAACACGCCGGTCATGACGATGAAAAACTGACCCAGCAGCAGGATCAGCCCGACCGTGCCAATCGCCTTGGCGACTGGCAGAGGCCGGGCACCGCCGAGGAGGAACTGCGCTGCGAATAGCGGGCCCAGGAACGGGATCACCGCTCCACTGCCGACGCCGACGGTCATTCCGACAGCGACTGCGAGGGCAACTCTCAGGCCGACCCGGCGCTGCCGAGCGACGACGGCGGTCCGGCTGACGGTGTCAGCTGGCATAGGTCAAGGCCGAGATGATCCTGATCCAGGCTGCCCCGAGCGCGTTGGCGGCAGGGTTCTTGCCGGTATAGACGACCACATTGACCTGCGACCCGAACCTGACCCGGCCCGGCAGATCGCCGTCGAAGATCAATCGGACCGGGAAGCGTTGCGGGTCGCGGATCCAGCCGCTGCTGTTGCGGATCGTCGGGAGCCCCGTGCTGGGATCAACATTGTTCTGCGAGACACCCCAGCCGACGCTCTCGACTTTCGCCTGAAACACGCTGCCGGGAAGCGCATCGATCACGATCTCGGCGCGATCGTCGCTCGACATATGCTCCAGGCTGTTTTCCTTGAAGTTCGCCGATATCCAGATCGAGCCCGCGTCGATGAAGCTCAATGCGGCCTGCCCCGCGCCGATGAACTGACCCGTGGCAAGCTGGAGGTTGGTGACGACGCCTGAAGCCGGCGCCACGACCGATGTGTGGAGCAGGTTGAGACGAGCCCGTTCGAGCTGCGCCAGCGCACCGCGCAACTGCGGATTGTCGTTGCCGGCCGGTCCGAGTTCCTGCCGCGCCTTTGCCAGATCGGCTTCCGCGCCGTTGACCGCCGCCCGGGCGCCCTCGAGGGCTGCGCGTGCCTCGTCGCCCTTCGCCTTGGCCGTGATTCCGCGTTGAACGAGTTCGAGCGTGCGCTGCGTCTGGGACTGGACATTCTCGAAATCCGCGCCGGCCTTGACCAGGCGCGCCTGCGCCGCCTCGACGGCGGCCGTGGATGCGCCGAGCGTCTGGCCGATGCGCTCGACCTGAGCCTGCGCCTCGGTGACCGCGATTTCAAAAGGCCGCGCATCGATCCTGAACAGAAGCTGCCCAGCCTCGACGCGGGCATTGTCGACCACGTTCACCTCGACCACGCGGCCCGATATGTCAGGCGCCATTCGCACGACATAAGCCTGGACGACGGCTTGTGACGACGATGGGGTCAGCCTCTCCATCGCGATGGAAAGCCCAAACAGAACCGCGATCATCCCGAAGACGACCCGTGCGACCCCGCGCAGGGGGTTCGCCGGCGCAGCCTTTCCGGCCGCCCCCGGCTCCGCCAACGTGGTCCGGCTGTCAGTGGACATGGGGCGCTTCCACCGGTTGCCGGGTGTCGACGACGACGGCCGTCCGGACGAAAAGTGCCCGGATCTTGTTCCAGAAATCACCGCCTAGAACGAAGAAGCTTGCGATCAGCATCACGTCGCCGAGCAGCTGAAGCTGCCAGAGATTGGGCCTCAGTCCCGGCCAGAACTGGTCGACATAAGGTTCCAGAGTCGCCGACAAGAGCGGCAGGCAGAACATCACCAGGCCGATCACATGGCGCGTCCGGCTGATCGGCCCCGAGGGCGTAAGGCTCTTGGCGTAGCCGAAGATCATCCCCTTCAACTGCTGGAACCCGGCTTTGCCCATGACGGCGATGCAGGTGAGCAGAAGGACCTTGTTCGCGATGAAGATCGCGCCCGTCATCGCGGCGATGCGCGGGCCCGGCACATTCATCGAAGCGGCGAGCGGCAGAAGCAGCCACAGCGCGAAGGCCGTGACAAAAATGCAGATGCCAAGCTTGAAGCGCCACCCGCCACCGTCAGAGGCAGCTGTCTCGGTCGTCACATTGGCCATGTCAAAGAACTCCCATCGAATTGCCACCAGATTGAGCCGGGCCGCCTCGTCGAGCGGCCGGCAGCGAGCTACTGCTTGAAACCGATGACCACACCGTCGGCGCCCAGGGAGACCTGGAGACCACGCCGCTGCGTGTTCAGCCGCAGCGTGACGCCCTTTGCGTTGCGCAGCCAGAGCCGGCCGCGCCCCTGATCGCCGATCGCCCATCCTTCGCGGAGCTGGACATAGGGGCCGACGAAGTCGTCGACCTGCTTGAGACCATAGACCGGGCCCGTGGCCACCAGGCGTGACGCGCCGATGCCGCCCACGCCCAGGCCGGCAACGGTGATGTCATAGGAGCGCCCGGCGAATTTGAGGGTGCCGCCGCCGATCGCGCCCGAGCCGATGAAAGCAACCTGCAACTGGCGGATGCTGACGGAGCCGCTCTTGGGGCCGAGATTGCGTTGCTGGGCAACGGCAGGGCCGCTCCAGACAAGGGCGGTGATGGCGATCGACAATATGGCCTTGAGCATGGTGTCTTCCTCCCGTGGTCGTTCTTTTGGGACAAGCATCAACGGCTGGCGCTCGTCAGGATCTTGATCGGTGCGCCGATGAGGGTGATCGGCAGGGAAACCAGCTTGCCGACCGTGCCTTCCACGGCACCGGGCGAAAGAGCCGGGTCTTCGGAACCGCCGCCGATACCATTCTCGAGTACCGCCGAGAGCTGGGGCGCGAACTCGGCCAGCTGCGCGAATTTGCCGTGGTTCGACGAATCGAGCGCCTTCACGTCGGTCAGATCGATGACGACCGCGCCGAGCGCGGCAAGCTCGTCATAATTCCCGTCGGCTCCAAGCCGGTTGCCGCCGCCAGCTATGAAGCTCGACGCTCGCAAAGCCTGATCGTCTTTGGACAGGACGATGTAGAAAGGCTTGCGCGGCTTTCCGAAGCGCCGCATCTGCGATTTGAAGACATCGACGTCGATATCGGGCGCCGCCAGAAAGACCAGTCCGAGCTTGCCGATCTGCGGGAGCGGGCCAGCAATCTTGATCTGCCGCAGCGCCTCGACTGTCACCCAGTTGCCCATCGAATGCGCGAGGATGTTCACCTGCTCGGCATCGCTGGCGAAGATAAGCCGGATCGTGCGTTCGAGGTCGTCCCGCGCGGTCGTCGCGCTGTTGGTATCGTAGACATATTGCGTGAGCGCGCCCCGCGAGGCCCAGGTGAACAGAACGGGGACGGCGGGCGCCTTGGAATCATGCACGACTTGTCCGAACCGATAGACGCTTTCGGCGAACATCGTGTTGTAGCCGTGGATGAACAACAAGACCTTGCGTTTGCCGCGGGGACGTGTCGCCAACTGCGCATTGAGGGAGCGCACGAACTCCTTCTCACCGTCGAGATAGGTGGCCTGCCGCACGACAAAATCGGTGTTCGCATTTCCGGGGGGTGCCGATGCCCACTCGATCTCGCCCGGCTTGTGCGCCTGCGGGACGGAAATTCCGATTTTGGCGAAGTCCAGCGATCGGCCGCGCTCGCCGCCGAACAATGTGCCTGGCCGATCGTCCCGCTTGCGCGTCGTCGCAACGAGCAGCGTGTGCTCGGTTCCAGATGTCGCCACTGTCACGGGGGCGAGGAAGCCGGTTTCCGGCCGGGAAGCACAGGCCGCGACGAGAGTGGCGAGCAACACTGAGAACAGGGCGGCTCGGCCGCAGCCCAGTGCGCGTCGGAAAGACATGGTTGCACGCGGTTTCATTGGGCGTCCCCCCCCGCCGAAAGCGCCATTTCCGCTCTCGATCGATTTTGTGCCGAACTGGCGGCTGCTGCGGCGGCGTGATCCGCTCCCGCACCGAGCGTCTGCACGGCAACCATCGAATCCGCGAACTCGATGCCGACGGTCGGGAAGGTCATGACCATGGTCTTGACCGCCACACGCTGAACATAGCTCGGTTGGATCGGTTTGACGGTGAATTTGAAGCGCACCAGGATCGCGTTGTCGAGGATGTCGGCAACGCCCTGCATCCGAAGCGGGTTGATGAAGTCGTTGGCAAATTCGGGGTCCGCCTGCATCTCGTCGCCGATCTTCTTGACCGTCTTGCGAAGCTTTTCCAGATCGGTATCGCGCTTGAAGCGCAGGTTGAACTTTACCGTCGCCCAGTCGCGGCTGAAATTGGTGATCTGCCCCAATTGCCCGAACGGGATCGTATGCACCTGGCCGTTCTGGTGGCGCAGGCGTATCGATCTCAGCGTGAAGCCCTCGACCGAGCCCTTCGCCTTGCCGCAATCGATGTATTCGCCGATCCGGAAGGCGTCGTCGCTCAGATAGAAAATACCCGAGACGATGTCGCGCACGAGTGCCTGACTGCCGAAAGACAGTGCAAGGCCGAACACCGAGGCCCCGGCCAGAAGCGGGGCGATGTTGATGCCGATCTCCGAGAGGACGACGAGCAGCGCCAGCACGCTGATCACGATGGCGAGCACCACCCTCAGCAGCGGCAGCATGGTCGCGAGGCGGGAACCGGCGCCTCCTCCCCCCTCTGCCGCCGAGATATCGATGGCCGACGCGGACGGCGGGCGCGTGAAGACGTCCACCAACTCCCAGGCGACGAAGGCGAGGAAGAGCGTGACGGCCGTCGCCAGGGACGAGCGTGCCAGAGCCCGCCAACCCTGTTCGTCGACCAGAGCGAAGACATCCACGATCCAGCTTTGCGCGACCATGACCGCAAGCGCGAGGAAGATGGCCGTTCTGCAGCAGCGCACGATGACATGGGTCAGGCCGCGACGGGCGGGCTGGGGTCCTACGTCCGGAAGCGCGTCCGCTTCTGCCACGATGGAGCCGGCTGCCGGGCGTGCCCGCGTCAGGTAGCGTGTCAGCGTCTGAAACAGGATCAGCGCGATCAGCGCATTGAGCGTCAACAGCACGGCGTTCGGAACGGTGTATCGGGCGACGATCGCTCCATAGATCTGCGTCAGGCCCAAAGCCAGAAACAGCGGGACAGCCACCCCGAGCCAATGTGTGCCGAGCCGGCTTCCCCAGCTGGTCTGTGCGCCCGACAGATCGGCAAGCCACCGGCCGATGGCGCCGCGCGAGCGCAGGGCCATCCAGAAGACGAAGCTCAGCACCGTGGCGGTCACGACGATCTGGCCGGCCGCGACCGCCTCGGGCGGGGTACCCGTCGCAATCAGCAGCCGGATCACGATCCGCAAGCTCATGATCAGCAGCACGACGAGCGCGATACGTCTGTAGACGGCGATCGCCTCGGCATCGTCCATTGCCGCCAGCCGCGCGCTGGCCAGTCCCGGACGCAGGACGAACCGGAAGGCCAGCATGTAGAGCCGCCAGGCAAAGACGCCTGCAAGAATGGCGGCGGCCAGCTTGTCCTGCCCGACGCCGCGGGAAAACCAGATGCCGATCGCCCCGTAGCTGGCGAGCCAGACAGCCGCGACGGCGATCACATCCAGGGCGAGAATGCCGATGATCGGCAGGATCGCGCGCGGCCCTGGCGTATAGGCGGCCCTCTGCCCGAGCCGTACCCGCAGCCCCGCGGATAGCGCGGCCACGACCTTCTCCATCGCCAGTGCCAGGGCTACGGACATGATCAGGAGCACAAGAAAGGCCGCCAATCCGCGACCGTCGCCGGCATTGACGATAAGCCGTGGAAAATCCGCCAATCGCCGGCCAAGTTCGGGGAAAGCCGCCAGAGCGGCGGCGGCACTGCCGACGAATTGCGCGACCCGCTCTTCAAGCGGATCGGGCGTCTGGATCGAGGTCGGCTCCGCAGGCGATATCTTCTCGGGGACTGGCGGGGCTGTCTTCAGTTTCTCGACGACAGACTGGCCGATCGCGTCGACGAGCGCATCGAACTGTTCCTTGCTGATGCCGGCAGGAGGAGCCGCAGTTTGGGAGAGCGCCAGCCCTGTCAGGGCGGGCAGGAACAAAAAGAGACAAAATAAAGGCAAGAGTATCTTTTTTGATATTGTCGGAAAATATGACAGATTATTAAAATAATATCTCGGAGAGATCGGCAATAAGCAACGACTTATCAAGTCGACAAGCTTCAAAGCCATCTTATCCATAACATCGAGCAATGACTGATTTACATTCATTGCCACAACCCATAGAAAATGCCTGCGTATCGATGCATAACGGCGCCAAATCCGAATTAGACAGTCAAGTGAAATTATTTGCCTTGATTCCATCACTCAGAGACGGCTTGAGTTTCTTCGATTTGAATTCGAGTTGGACGGCCGATAACCTTGTCGAGCCGAAGCTAGTTTAAAGGCCCCGCGTCGACAAGTTGGGGTTTCGGGCAAAGGGAGGGTTTCCTCTGGCTTTCCGCCAGCGGCTCGTTGCGGGCCAGGGGCCACCGATCACGAGGCGGACCGTCATGGCAGCAGGCAGGTTAGCGAAATCGTCCGGATGTCGGCGGCGCGGAACGCTCGTGGTCGTTGCAATCCTACTTGCACCCCGGATCGGTTTTGCTGCCGAGACGCCACTGCCCGATGCACCCGAGACGCCTCCGTCAAACGCGCTCCCCGCCATTTACCTCGACGTGTCCGCGACCCTGTCGAGATCGCCGGGAAACAGCTTCGTCATCGGCCGTCGCGGTTTCTTCTCGCTCACGGACAGCGCCAGCAAAAGCCTCTCGCTGGACGTACCCTTGACCATCGACGTGACGGACGCCCTGACCATCTATGCCGGCAGCAATTTCAGCAGTACGGCGACCGCGTCCTCGCCCTGGTCTCAATTGGCCGCCGGCAGCTTCACCACCGGGTTCGACTACACCTTCGCCGAGCAGACCCGCCTGCTGCCCGAACTGTCGGTCTCGGGCTCCGTATCCCGGCCTGTTCACATCCCCGTCGGCACCGCCATGACGACGACCTGGTCGGGGGGGATCGATGCGGACTACGCGTTCGACGAGGACGGCACGAGGGGTCTGATCGGTGGCGTTGCCCTGACCTATGTCGCGGTCAATTCGGGGCCGGGCCGGGTCGAGCCGGTCTATGGCGGTTACCTCGGCGCCTACAGGCAGTGGGAAGGGGGCTGGAAGCTGACGGGCAAGAGCGGCTATGCGATCTTCGGCGGCGGCAGTCTGGGGACGATCATCCGCGCCAGGCCGGTCAGGCAAATATTCGCGACACTGGAAGTCGAAAAATACGACGCAGCCGACAACAAGATTTTCGGTCTCGGGTTGGCAGGCGCGCTTTCGCGGAGCGTCAACGAAAAAACGAACGTGTCAGTCCAGCTCATGCTCTCTGTCCCGATCTACATGCTGTCCAGGCGGTAGAATTTCGCGATCCGGCGTGTCCTCGATAGCCTTCCCCAGCCGGTCCAGCTCCAGCGAATAGCAGAACAGGGCGAACAGGACCCCCAAAACGACCAGGCCTTTGACCAGCGTCTGGTCGATCGAGGGCAATGTGTCCAGCTCGGGCAGGTGCCGGAAAAACAGCGCCGAAAACACGGCGCCGCCGAAGAAGAAACTGACGCGACTGGCAAACTGGACGAGATGGCCGATGAACGGGCTGTGGAAAGGCGCTTGGAGCGTGACCCAGCGGTATCGCGCCCAATAGGCCCCGTGGAGGACCACCGTACCCAGGCAGATTTCCACCTCGATGAGATGACTCACATCCTGAGGCTTGCCGATTTGCGTGATCATCTGGTGAAACAGCGGGAATATCACCCAGAACAGAAACGTCGCAGCGGCGGTCTGCGTAGCCAATAGAAATAGGTATATTTTGTTCTGTCCAGCCGAAGCCATGCGTGAGCCGCAGTTCATGCTCCGAGGGTAGGCAGCCCCAAAGATTTTGGCAAGATTTGCACGGCCGCTGACCGCCCGCTCTTCAAGCCAGCCATTTTAGTGCAGTCAAACGGCCGGACCAGCAGCGCAGTCCAAATGCGGGCGCTGGGCTTTCATGACCCGAGGCTTGCTTCTCCTGCCAAAGCGCTGACCGCCGTCAGTGCGGCCGAACCGGAATTCCCGGCTCGATGCCGTGCATGACATCGCTGCCAAGCAATCTCCCACGCCCGCCGCTCAGAACTCTTCCCATCCCGCATCGCTTGCGCGTCCGCCTGCTGCGGCCTTGCGGGCGGGCGATGCTGCGGGGGCGGGCCGGGCGGGGGCTGCCGCCCTTGCCGGCGGAGCCGGCCTGGGTTGGGCAAAGGCGGCCTCTGCGAGCTTGCGCAGGCGTTCGGGCTCGCCGGCTGGGCTGGTGCTTCGGCCGGGCGCGTCCTGGCCGGTCCTGAACGCCGCGACGAGGTCGTTGAGCTGGCCGATCTTGCCGGTGAGCGAGCCCGCCGAGGCCGCGCTCTGTTCCGCGAGTGCCGCGTTCTGCTGCGTCATCTCGTCGAGATGGGCCACCGCCTGGCTCATCTCGTCGATGCCGTTGGCCTGCTCGGCCGAGGCCGTCGAGATCTCGGCGATGGTCGAGGCGACCTTGCGCGAGGCCTCGAGGATGCGGGCCAGTTGCTCGCCGGCCTGGCGCACGAGCTTGACGCCGCCGGTGACCTCCTCGTTCGAGGACGAGATCAGGCCGGAGATGTCCTTGGCCGCCGAGGACGAGCGCTGCGCCAGCGTGCGCACCTCGCTGGCCACGACCGCAAAGCCCTTGCCGGCGTCGCCGGCGCGCGCGGCTTCCACCGCCGCGTTCAGGGCGAGCAGATTGGTCTGGAAGGCGATGTCGTCGATCACCCGGATGATGTCGGAGATCTTCTGCGAGGCCGTCTCGATGCGCGCCATCGCCGCCACGGCTTCAGTCGCGATCGCGCCGCCGCTTTGGGCCGCCTGCATCGCCTCGTCGGCGATCGTCGCCGCCTGGCGCGCACCCTGCGCCGAGGCCTTCACCGAGGCCGCGAGTTCCTCGGTCGTGGCGGCGGTCTCCTCCAGGCTCGAGGCCTGCTCCTCGGTGCGCTTCGACAGGTCGTCGGCGCCCATGTTGATCTCGCGTGCCGCCAGACCGACATCCGAGGAGGTCGTCTGGATCGTCCGAACCGTCGAGGACAGCCGATCCACCGTCTCGTTGATCGCGCCCTTAAGCTCGGCGAACTTGCCGAGGTAGCCTGTCTCGATCCGGCTCGTCAGATCGCCGCCGGCCACAGCCTGCAAGGCCAATGCGAACTCGCTCGTCGCACTGTCGACCACCGCGTTGATCTCGTTGATGCCTTCGACAAGTTCCTTGAGCGGGCCTTCGACCGCGCCGGCATCGGCCGACTGTGAAAAGTCGCCGGCGCGCGCGGCGGCCACGATCGTGGCGACGTCGCGGACCAGCGCCTGCGTATTGGCTGCCTGCTCGGCGTCGGCGCGCAGACCCGTTTCCCGGTTCTGCCGGCTGGATTCGAGTTCGAGCGCGCTCCTGCGGTAGCTTTCGAGCCCACCGCTCAGGGCACCGATCTCGTCGGCATAGGGAGCCGACGGAACCGGCTGCGAGAAGTCGCCGGCCTGCATCCCGACCAGCGCCGCATTCAGCGACACCAGCGGCCTGGCGATGCGCCGCTGCACGCCGCGCCAGCTCATGACACAAAGGATCAGCAGCCCGACGAGCAGGCCTCCCATCACCGCAAGCTTGGTCCAGGCCCAGCTCAGCTGGCTGCTGGCGACGGTCTCCATATCGTCGAGCGACTGCACCACGGCAGCCACGATCGATGTGAACGGCGCATTGCACTGCTTCGTCCACTCCTCCGCCCCGATCACCGATCCGGCGCCCTGGCCGAGTTTTCCGACGAGGCCGTCCATCGCTGTATTCGCCGCCTCGACCTCGCTGGCCATGACGCCGACCTTGCGGGCGAGTTCGGGCGAGACGCCGGCGCGTGCGCCGAGCTGTTTCAACTGGGCGAGGCTGGCATTGGTCGCGCCGCGCAATTCGCCGAGTGCGCGCTGCTGTGCCGGTTCGAGCGCCTTTCCGGAGCCAAGCGCGGGCCGCAGGACCGAGCATTGCGTGCCGTAGCTCGAACGGACGCGCCAGCCGGCGGATTTGAACGCCTGCAGGTCGGCCAGCACGGGATCGGCCAGCCGCACCGCAGTCGACGTGGCGTCAGATGCCTTGAGGATCGCGCTTTCGATGTCGCCGACGCCATTGTACCAGGGCATCGTTGCGGCCAGAGTGCGTTGCGGCTTCGGCTTGGAGGCCTCGGCATACATCTCGGGGAGCTTTGTTTCGGTCTGCTTCTCCCGCTCGGAAATGCCGTCCGCGAGCGCGATCCTGTCAGGCAGGTCGGTTGCCTGCAGTTTCGCGACCGCGTTCGCAAGTTCTTTACGGTTGGCCTGTTCGACGGTTTTGATGATGGCCGTCGCATCGTCGCTGGCCTGGACGCTGGTCTGGGCCTGGCCGCGATTGGTCCGGATGGCGTTGCCTGCCAGGAGAAGGGCGCGATCTGCTCCGACCAGCGTCGATAGCCGCGTATTGGTCTGGACATCCACGACGGTATCCTGCGCCAGATAGGTCAAGGCGCCGACGCCGGGAATGCAGATGCAGGCCATCGTGGCGAGCAGATAGTGCTTGATCGAGGTCGAGAACATCTCGGGTCGCTTTCGAACTGCATCGGCCGATACGACGACCATTTCGACCGGGCAGCGGCATTGACCTCGCCTCGATCGTGCAATCTTGCGACGGCATCCGTTAAAATTCGTTCAAGCCGGCCGCAATTCCGGATGGCGGGCCGGACTGCTCATCGACGCCGCCGGGGCGAATTGGCCGCTCGCAATCCCGGCCTGGCCGATCGGATTTGCGACCTGGACGGTTCGGGCATCCGGCCGCGATACTGAACCAGTTCGAAACACCCGGCGTATCTCCATGAATTGCCATGGAGGTCATCATGCAGTTCGTCGCCGGCTACATCGCCTTCCTCGTTGCCTTCGGAATCTGCGATGCCATCTGGCTCGGTACGATGGCGGCCAAATTGTACCGGCCGGCGCTGGGCGACCTGATCGTCGAACAGGTGCGCTACGCACCCGCGGCACTGTTTTATTTCGGCTTCCCGCTCGGCGTGGTTCACTTCGCGCTCATGCCGGCCCTGCGGGATGGAAACCCGACCTCAGCGCTGTTGAACGGCGCGCTGATCGGCCTGCTGGCCTATGCCACCTACGACCTGACGAACTACGCCACGCTGCGCCCCTGGACGCTGACGATAACGCTCGCGGATCTCGTCTACGGCACGGTTGCCGTCGGCCTGTGTACCTGGATCGCCTATGGCGCGGTCCGTCTCGCCACCGGCTGGGGCTGGGTCTGAAATCGACCTGTCAGCCAGCGGCGCGCAGCCTGTAATGATGGACGCCCCAAGCATCGCCGCCGTCATGGCCGAACAATCCGCTCGTGGCCAGAAAGAACAGGCGCCAGCGCCGGCGCCATAAAGGCGCCTCCGCGCCATAGACCTGGCGCAAGATCGGATCGATCGCGGCCAGGTTCCGATCGAAGTTCGCCAGCCAGCCCTCGGCGGTCGCCCGGTAGTGCGCGCCGCTCCAGCGCCATTCCGCCTCGACCGTGAAAAGGTCGGGAAACTGATGCGCCAGCGTCGCGCTCGGCATCAGGCCGCCCGTAAAGAAATGCTGCGCGATCCAGTCGCCCGTATCCCCGGCATCGAAGCGGTAGCAGCCCTGCATGTGGGCGAAGACATGGATGAAGAGCCGTCCGTCGGGCTTCAGCCAGCCGCGGATGCGTCCGAGAAGCGTGCGCCAGTTCGCCATGTGCTCGAACATCTCCACCGAGACGACACGGTCGAAGCGCTCCTCCGTGACGAAATCGTTCATGTCGGCCGTGACGACCCGCAGGTTGACGAGGTTCCGCCGCTTGGCCTGTTGCTCGATGAAGGCGCGCTGCGAGGCCGAATTGGAGACCGAGACGATGCGCGCATGTGGATAGTGCTCTGCCATCCACAATGACAGCGAGCCCCAGCCGCAACCGAGCTCGAGGATATCCTGCCCGTCGGCGAGATCGGCATGCTCCGCCGTCAACCCCAAGGCGGTCTCTTCCGCCACCGCAAGCGTGTCCCCGGCATTGGCGTAATAGCAGCAGGAGTATTTGCGTCGCGGGCCGAGCACCGCGTCGAAGAAAGCGGCCGGCACTTCGTAGTGCTGGGCGTTGGCCGCGTCGGTGTGAAGCGCGATCGGGAAGTCCACCATATCGCGGGCGAAGGTAGCGGCGTCTGTGGATTGTGCTGTGAGCGAACGGTCCGTGCGCCCGACCAGCGAGGCGATTACCATGCGGCTGATCGCATCGGGCACGGGCAATCCTTCGCCCCAGTTCGAGAGCCTCTGCATGATCGTCATGGCGTCGCCCCTCTCGGCGGCAGCGGAACGAGCGCACTGGTTCGGCTCTGGTAGTCGCGATAGGCCTGCCCGTGCTTGGCGATCATGTGCTCCTCCAGAGGCGGGATGCCGGAGATGCGTGTGAGCAGCAGCGTCATGCAGGCCGGCGCCAACACTGCAAACCAGCCCCAGGCATGGCCGGCTGCAGCAGCCATCACCGCATAGGAGCACCAGAGCAGGCATTCGAAGAAGTAGTTGGGGTGCCGCGACCAGCGCCACAGGCCGCGATCGCAGACCCCGCCGCTGCCCGAGCGGGCGAAGGCTCGAAGTTGCCCATCCGCAATGGCGCCGCCCGCGAGGCCGGCAGCGAAGACGAGGACGCCGGCGAGATCCTGCCAGCCCAGCGCGGGCGCGGGGTTATGCGCCGCCAGAACGATCCCCAGCGCCAGCGGGATGCTGACGAGCGCCTGCATCTGGAGCAGTCTCGCCATCTGGCGCGGCGCATCGCTGCCCCAGTCGCGCTTGAGCTTCGCATAGCGCGGATCCTCGGCGATGCCGCTCGTCCGGCGCGCAATGTGCAGGCCGAGCCGGAGCGCCCAGGCGAGCGCAAGCCCTGCCACCAGCAGCCGTCGCGACATCGGCCCTGCCCCGAACGGGAGCAGCGCGCCGGCAATCCCGGTCGTGCCGAGCCCGAAGGTCCAGACCACGTCGATCCAGCCGGAATTGCCGGAGCGGCGTTCGATCAGCGTCGCGAGCGCCATGAAGGCCGACATCGCCACGGCCGCGAAAACCACGGCGGCGGCGAAGGACGCGATGGTCACAGCCGCACCAAAGGTTGCAAGAGCCGCCCGAGCCAGCCCTGGAACAGGACATTCCCGGTCAAGGCGACGATGCAGGTGCACCCCTCGACCGGATCGACGCGCGGCGTGTGGTAATGATCGGCGTCGGCTTCGTCGAAGTCGCCGGCCGCATAGCGCCCGTATTCGTGCTCATAGGCGCCCGACAGGATCGTGGTCCATTCGAGCCCGCTATGCTTGTGGCGAGGCAATGCGATGCCGGGCCCGGCGCGCAGCATGAAGACGCGCGCCTGCGCGCCGGGAACCTCGACGCGCCGCATCGCGACGCGGATGCCGATCGGGCGCCACGGGCCGAGGCCATAGGGGACCAGAACTCGTGGAGTGCCGGCCTCGGGCGTGGAAGGACTGCTCGATTGCGAAGCGGCCTGATCGACAGCATTCAAATCCCGCGGGCCAGCATCCATGGCAACCGGCTCGGCGGAGTCGAGGAATGCACCCTGCACGGCCTGCAGGTCCCGCAGCCGCTGCCGGCTCTCGGGATCGGCCTCGACATGGCAGGCGACGACGAGTGCAAGACCTTCGTCGAGCTGTCCCGCCGCGAAGGCGGCGAGCGTCTCATCGGACGGGCGATAAACGGTGCTCATCGCAGATCCTCCAGCCGATCGCGCAGATGCGACAGCGCCAGCCGCAGCCGCGACTTCACCGTGCCGAGGGGGATGGCGAGGCGATGGGCGACGTCCTGGTGGCTGAAGCCCTCCAGGAAGGCGAGTTCGACGACGCGATATTGGTCGGCGGAGAGCCGTGTCATCGCAGCCCGCACCCGCGCATCGCGCTCGGCCCCGGACAGTGTCGCATCAGGTTGTTCGGGTGTTTCTTCATCCAGGATCTCGTAAACTTGGGACAGCCGCGACCGGGTTTCCCGGCGGGCGATGTCGATACGCAGGTTGCGTGCGATCGTTGCGATCCAGGTCGATGCGCTCGCTTTCGCGGGGTCGAACAGCGCTGCCTTGCGCCACACGGCCAGCAGCGTTTCCTGGGCGATTTCCTCGGCGAGTTCGGCCGAGGTTCCGCCACGCATGAGCAGACCCTTAACGCGCGGAGCGAAATGGTCGAACAGCGCGACGAAGGCTGCCCGGTCGCCCGAGCGCGCGATCGCGGCAATCAATTCATTGGGGTCGAACAAGACGAAGAACCGACCTCCCTGCGCTGCGGCTCTCGCCTTGCGCACGCCATCGACAGTCAGTGATAGCGCGGCAACCATATGCAAGATACGCCAAGGCGACAGCCCCGGATCACTGCGCGGCGCTCCAGCCGACGTCCCGACAGATCAGGCGCCTGACGATGCAACCGCGCGTGACGAGGGCGCCCGCTTTGGCCGTAACCGTCATCGAAAAGGTCCTGTCACGCTTGGGATCGTAGGCGCTTCCGGAAAAGGTCCCGTCGGGTTGGCGCGAGAGGGTCATGATGAGCTTGTCCCCGGCCGCCTCGCCCGTGCTGGTATCGCCGATCCAGAGGTTGGTGGCGCAGATCTTGTCGCCGCATGGCGCGATGCGCACACGCGCATTGCCGTCATCGCGCAACCATGTCCCGTCGAGATCCGCGGCGGCTGCGCTCGCAGCCGAGAGGGAAGCGAATCCGACGGCAAGCAGAGAACGGCTCATGGCGATGTCCTTATCCGCGAATGCCTGTTTACGCTCCGCGGGCATCGTCGGTTTCATCGAGATGCGAATTCATGGCGAGGCGGGTGGCGAAAAGCCAGCCGATCAACGCGGTCAGGGATGCCGCGCTGAGAAAGTTGAGACGCTGCAGGGCGGCATACTCTCCCGGCTCATAGACGTGCAGCGGAAAGCCCGGCATCTGAGCCGGCAGCAGGTAGGCGACGAAGGCCAGCGCTGCGAAGCCGAACGCGAAGGCGCGTTCGGTGCGTCGAAACAGCAGCAGCGCGAGCACGATGCAGGGAAACAGAAACACTTCGACGCCTGAGCCCGGACCGAAAGCAAAGCGGCAGAGCAACGTGTTGCCAATGCCGGCGATGAGCAGGAGCAAGCGTCCGAGCAGCGGACTGCGCCGCATCGCGGCCGGAACGGCTGCGAAGAGGGGTGTCGACAAGAAGGTGATGTAGGACGGCGAGATGACCGGCGAGACCGCCCAATAAAGATACAGCGGATAGAATGGCTGGTTAGAGACGATCACGAGCGCGACGGTGTTGGCGATCGCCGCGCGCGGATCGGGATGCGCCGCATAGGCACCGATCGCTGCGATGGCCCGTTTCAACCCGTCGACCGGCATCATTCAACCTCTGCGGAAACTCTGTTCTCCCTTCACTTACGCAGCAGGCTCGGCGGCGGGTCACCCCGGGGCAATTTTTGGGCGCCGGACGGTAAATCCAGTCGGGCTCCCGCCGCGTATACCCGTCATGAACAGCGAAATTGCATCGATGGAGCGGGTGCGGGGGAAACCGATGAGGGTCGCCGTGATCGGCGCCGGAATCTCGGGTCTCTCGGCCGCCTGGCTGCTCGGACAGGCGCATGATGTCGTGCTGTTCGAGGCCGCCACACGGCTCGGCGGACACGCGAACACGGTTCGACTCGGCGGCGATGACGCAGGGACGGCGGTCGACACCGGCTTCATCGTCTACAACGAGGCGACATATCCCAACTTCATCGCGCTGATGGCGCACCTCGGCGTTGCGACGCAGCCGACCGAGATGTCCTTCGCCGTATCGCTCGACGCAGGGCGCCTGGAATACAGCGGCACCAGCGTCGCTGGACTGTTTGCCCAGCGCAGCAACCTGTTCCGCCCGCGCTTCTGGGCGATGCTGCAGGACATCGCCCGGTTCTATCGTAACGCTTCGAAGGATGCGCTGACCGGCGATGCAGAAAACGTTTCGTTAGGCGATTATCTCGCCGCCGGCGGGTACGGAGCTGCTTTCCGGGACGACCACCTGTTGCCGATGGCGGCTGCGATCTGGTCGGCACCGTGTGCCGAGATACTGTCCTATCCTGCTGCCGCTTTCCTGCGCTTCCACCATAATCACGGGCTGCTCCAGCTCACCGATCGACCGGCCTGGCGCACCGTGACCGGCGGCAGCGCCGTCTATGTCGACCGGTTGCGCAACGCCTTTTCCGGCACGGTCCGGACCGGTACGCCGGTCAGGCAGGTCAGTCGTGCCGCCAACGAAGTGGTTCTGTTCGGCGACGGCTGGAGCGAGCGTTTCGACGAAGTGGTCTTCGCCACTCATGCCGACCAGACGCTGGCCATGCTCGCCGATCCCGGTACGAGGGAAGCCGAGGCGCTCGGCGCCTTCCGATACAGCCGTAATCGTGCGGTGCTGCACAGCGACCCGGCGCTGATGCCGAGGCGCCGGCGCGCCTGGGCGAGCTGGAATCATATCGGGGAGCGAAGCCGGCCGGAGGCTGCTTGCGCTGTCACCTACTGGATGAACCGGCTCCAGGGCTTGCCGGAAGCGCGGCCGCTTTTCGTGACGCTCAACCCGCCGGACAGGCTGCGCGCGGAGGCTGTCCTGCATGAGGACATCTACGAGCATCCGCTGTTCGATGCTGCGGCACTGGATGCGCAAACACGGCTATGGTCGCTGCAAGGCGCGCGGCACAGCTGGTTCTGCGGCGCCTATTTTGGCGCGGGCTTCCACGAGGACGGACTTCAGGCAGGGCTCGCCGTCGCCGAGGCGCTCGGCGGTGTCCGACGTCCCTGGAGCGTTCGCGACGAGTCCGGTCGCATCCCGCTGCCCGCACCGCGGAAGCAGGCAGCATGAACTGGACCTCTGCCCTTTATGTCGGGCGGGTGCGGCACCACCGGTTCCGGCCGAAGCCCCACGCGTTGGCCTACCGCGTCTTCTGGATGCTGCTCGACCTCGACGAGATCGACCGGCTGGCGGCGGGATTGCGTCTCTTCTCCCGCAATCGCTTCAATCTCTACGCCTTTCGCGACACCGATTACGGCGACCGAAGCGGGCGGCCTTTGCGGTTGCAGATCGGCGAAATCCTGGCAAGCGCCGACATCGCCTGGGACGGTGGCCCGATCCGGCTCCTGACGATGCCACGCATTCTGGGTTACGCGTTCAACCCGATCAGCACCTATTTCTGCTATCGGCTCGACGGAAGCCTGTGCGCGACCGTCTACGAAGTGCACAACACCTTCGGCGAGACCCACAACTACGTCGCGCCCGTCGGTGCCGAGGCGGGACCGTTCGTCCAGGAGGCCCGCAAGCTCTTCCACGTCTCGCCCTTTATGGGGCTTGCGATGCGCTACGCCTTCCAGATCGTGCCGCCTGACGAGCATGTCTCCGTCTCGATCGACGGCCACGACGCCGCAGGCCGCCTGATCGCCGCGACGATGAGCGGCAACCGCGTCGAGCTTGGTGACGCGGCGCTCTTGCGGCTGCTGGCAACCCATCCCCTGCTCACGCTGAAAGTCACTGCCGCCATCCACTGGCACGCGCTGCGTTTGCTGGCGAAGCGCATTCCCTGGCGGCCGCATCCGGCGCCGCCGGCACGTCCGTTCAGCCTGGGCAGTGCCGGGGCATCGCATGATAGAGGACCGGTGGAGCCATGAGCCTGCCCGAAACAGAGCAGCATCCTGCGATAGCCGAGCAAGCGCTCTCGCCACGCGGAATCGGACTGTCGCGCTGGTTCCTGCGCCGAATGCTGTCGCGGATCGCTATCGGACGCCTGACCGTCGTCACACCCGAGGGCGAGCGTCTCTATAGCGGACATGCCGCGCCCGGCCCGCAGGCCATGATCGTCCTGAAGAGCTGGCGCCCCTTGAGAATGTTGCTGCTGGATGGCGACATCGGCCTGGCCGAGGCCTATCGCGACGGCGATCTCGAGACCCCGGATCTGACCGCGCTGATCGAGCTCGGCGCGCGCAACGACGCGACGTTGCGCAAGCTGGTCTCGGGCGCATGGCCGGCGCGCTTGCTCAATCGTCTGCGTCACCTGATCAACGCCAACACCCGCGCCGGCAGCCGCCGCAACATCATGGCGCATTACGATCTCGGCAACGAGTTCTATGGCCACTGGCTCGATGACAGCATGATGTACTCGTCGGCACTCTACGACGCGCCCACGGAGTCGCTCGAAGCGGCGCAGCAGCGCAAGCTCGACAGGATCGTCGCCATGCTCGATCTTTCGGGCGGCGAGCACGTCCTCGAGATCGGCTGCGGCTGGGGAGCGCTGGCCGAGCGGCTGGCACACGAAGGCTGCCGCGTGACCGCGATCACCTTGTCGCCGGCGCAGCTGGATGCGGCCCAGCGGCGTGTGGCCGAGGCCGGCCTCGCCGAGCAGGTCAGCTTGCATCTGCAGGATTATCGCGACATTTCCGGCAAGTTCGACCGCATCGTTTCGATCGAGATGATCGAGGCGGTCGGGCGCGCCTATTGGCCATCCTATTTCGCGACATTGAGCCGTTCGCTCCGCCCCGGCGGTCGGGCTGTGCTGCAGGCGATCACGATCGACGACGGTGTCTTCGAGGCCTATCAGCAGGGCACCGATTTCATCCAGCGCTACATCTTTCCCGGCGGCTGCCTGCCATCCGTACCTGCATTGGAGAGCGAGGCGACCGGAGCCGGTCTTGCGACAATCGAGCGGCTCGATTTCGGGGCGAGCTACGCCGTGACCCTGAAGGAGTGGCGTCGGCGCTTTCAGGAGCGCTGGTCCGAGATCGCGCCACTCGGCTTTGACGATCCGTTTCGCCGTATGTGGGAATTCTATCTCTGCTATTGCGAAGCCGGCTTTCGGGCTCGAACGATCGATGTCAGCCTAATCGCCCTGCAAGCACGTTGAGGCGCGCCATCACCTGAGCACCGACGTGGGCACGGGTCTTTTATCCGTCCGCTCATCCGGTCTCGCGGCAGGGCTGACGAATTCGTGTGTCCCGATTTTTAGAACGAGAATGAACTAGGAGCCGACTGGGCCGTTCCTCCTCGCAACGCAACACGATCCCCCAAAATGGCGATCGTGCCGCGCAGACATGAACCGGAGGCGGATATGCCGAATCCAGACGAGCTGAAATTGAACAGGCGAGATCTCATGGCCGCCGCCGGTACATGCGCCGTCTTGCCCGTCATTAGCACGAGCGCGCGCTCTCAGCCTGCTCCCACGGGTCAACCGGTGAAGGCCGAGGTTTCTTTCACCGTGAACGGCGAAAACCAGGTCCTCAACGTCGACACTCGCACGACGCTGCTGGATGCATTGAGAGAGCATCTGCGCCTGACCGGCACCAAGAAGGGTTGTGACCACGGCCAATGCGGCGCCTGCACCGTCATCGTCGACGGCCAGCGCCTCAACTCCTGCCTGACCCTCGCGGTCATGCACCCGAACGCCAGCATCACGACCATCGAGGGCCTCGGCAGCGTCGATAAGCTTCACCCGATGCAGGCAGCCTTCGTCAAGCATGACGGCTTCCAGTGTGGCTACTGCACGCCGGGTCAAATCTGTTCCGGCGTCGCGATGCTCGACGAAATCAAGGCCGGCGTTCCCAGCCATGTCAGCACCAGCCTGACCGCGCCGCCCGATGTGACGGAGGAGGAAATCCGCGAACGCATGAGCGGCAATATCTGCCGTTGCGGAGCCTATTCGAACATCGTCGACGCGATGATGGAAGTTTCCGGGAGGCGGGCATGAGAGCTTTTACCTACGAGCGCGCCGGCTCTCCGACGGCGGCCGCGGCGGCCGCGGCCGCCAACCCGGCGGCGAAGTTCATCGCCGGCGGGACCAATCTGCTCGACCTGATGAAGCTGCAGATCGAGGCACCGACACATCTCATCGACGTCAATGGCCTCAACCTCGACACCATCGAATCGACGCCCGACGGGGGGCTGCGCATCGGCGCCTTGGTCCGTAATACGGCGCTGGCATCCGACGAGCGCGTGCGCCGCGACTATGGCGTGCTGTCCCGTGCGATCCTGGCAGGTGCGTCGGGGCAGTTGCGCAACCGCGCGACGACAGCTGGAAATCTGCTCCAGCGGACCCGTTGTCCCTATTTTTACGATACCGCCCAACCCTGCAACAAGCGCCAGCCCGGTAGCGGCTGCTCGGCGATCGGCGGCTTCACGCGGCAGCTCGCCGTCGTCGGTAGCAGCGAAGCCTGCATCGCCACGCATCCATCCGACATGGCCGTCGCGCTGCGTCTGCTCGATGCGACGGTGGAAACCCTCAAGCCGAACGGGACCAAGCGCTCGATCACAATCGCGGACTTCCATCGCCTGCCGGGGACGACACCGCACATCGAGACGGCCATGGAAGCCGGCGAACTGATTACCGCGGTCACACTGCCGAAGCCCGTTGGTGGGACGCAGATCTATCGAAAGGTACGCGACCGGGCATCCTACGCGTTCGCCCTGGTTTCGGTCGCTGCCATTGTGCAACGGGACGGATCGGGACGCGTGGCACTTGGCGGCGTCGCTCCCAAACCTTGGCGCAGCGAGCAGGCTGAGGCGGAGCTGTCGCGTGGCGCGAAGGCTACGGCGGCGGTGCTGCTGGATGGTGCCAAACCCACCCGCGAGAACGCGTTCAAGTTGCCGCTGGTCGAGCGCACGCTTGGCGCAGTCCTGGCCGAAGCGAGGGCCTGACCCATGAAATTCGACAAGCCCGCAACAGAGAACCCGATCGACCAGCTGAAGATCGTCGGCCAGCCCCACGACCGCCTCGACGGACCGCTGAAAGTTACCGGCGGCGCGCGCTACGCCTACGAGCAGCACGATGTCGTGCCGAACCAGGCCTATGGCTACGTCCTCGGCTCGACCATCGCCAAGGGCAAAATCGCATCGCTCGCGCTCGATGCGGCCCGAAACGCACCGGGCGTTCTCGCCGTCATCACGGCCACGGAGGCCGGCAAACTTGCAAAGGGCAAACGGAACACGGCGCGCCTGCTCGCAGGACCGGATATCGAACACTACCATCAAGCGGTGGCGCTCGTCGTAGCCGAGACCTTCGAAGAAGCCCGTGCTGCCGCAAGCCTCATCCGGGTCGAGTATGTTGCTGCCGCAGGCGCGTTCGATCTCGATGCCGCGAAGAGCGGGGCTGCCGAACCCGAGGGCGACGATCCAAGTCTGGCCGACACGCATGTCGGCGACTTCCCCGGTGCCTTTGCGAAGGCTTCGGTCCAGCTCGATGAAACCTACAGCACGCCCGATCAAAGCCATGCGATGATGGAACCGCACGCGACGCTGGCGGCCTGGGAGGGCGACAACCTCACGCTCTGGACCTCCAACCAGATGGTCGCCTGGGGGGTTGCCGACATGGCGCAAACGCTGGGAATCCCCAAGGAGAAGATCCGTATCGTCTCCCCGTTCATCGGCGGGGGCTTCGGCGGCAAGCTCTTCCTGCGCTCGGATGTGCTGTTGGCGGCGCTGGGAGCACGAGCGGCCAGGCGTCCCGTCAAGGTGGCGCTGCAGCGGCCGCTGATCATGAACAACACGACGCATCGACCGGCGACGATCCAGCGTATCCGGATCGGGGCGAACACGGACGGCCGGATCACGGCGATCGGCCATGAGAGCTGGTCAGGCGACCTTGCCGTCGGGGGACCTGAAGTGGCGGTTCAGCAGACGAGGCTGCTTTACGCTGGCGCAAACCGCATGACGGCGATGCGCCTGGCCGTTCTGGACCTGCCTGAGGGCAACGCCATGCGCGCGCCGGGAGAGGCGCCGGGTCTCATGGCCCTGGAAATGGCGATGGACGAGATGGCCGAGAAGCTCGGCATCGACCCGATCGCGTTTCGGGTCCTCAACGACACGCAGGTCGATCCGGAAAAGCCGGAGCGGCCGTTCTCGATGCGCCGCCTCGAGGAATGCTTTCGGCTGGGCGCCGAGCGCTTCGGCTGGGAGCGGCGGGCTGCACGGCCGGGCCAGATGCGGGATGGCCGCTGGCTGGTCGGAATCGGCGTTGCAAGCGCCTTCCGCAACAACCTGGTGATGAAATCGGCGGCCCGTGTCCGGCTTGAGGCCGACGGTACGGTCACGGTCGAGACGGACATGACCGACATCGGTACCGGCAGCTACACCATCATCGGCCAGACCGCGGCGGAGATGCTCGGCGTCTCTCTCGACAAGGTTGTCGTGCGGTTGGGTGATTCCCGGTTTCCCGTGTCGGCGGGGTCGGGCGGGCAATGGGGCGCCAACAGCTCGACAGCCGGCGTCTATGCAGCCTGCGTCAGGCTGCGCGAAGCCGTCGCCCAGAAACTCGGCATCAACTCCACCGAGGCGGTTTTCGCCTATGACACGGTTCGCGCGGGCAATCGCAGCCTGCCGCTTGTTCGCGCCGTCGAGGCAGGTCCGTTGGTCGGCGAGGATATGATGGAATACGGAGATCTCGACGAGACACATCAGCAATCGACCTTCGGCGCGCATTTCGTCGAAGTTGGTGTCGATGCGGCCACCGCCGAGACACGGATCAGGCGAATGCTCGCGGTCTGCTCGGCCGGTCGAATCCTCAATCCCAAGACAGCCCGCAGTCAGGTCATCGGCGCGATGACGATGGGCGCAGGAGCCGCTTTGATGGAAGAACTGGCCGTCGATACCCGCCGCGGCTTCTTCGTCAATCACGATCTTGCCGGTTATGAGGTGCCTGTTCATGCCGACATCCCGCATCAGGATGTCGTCTTCCTCGACGAAACCGACCCGATGTCCTCGCCGATGAAGGCAAAAGGCGTGGGAGAACTCGGCATCTGCGGTGTCGGCGCCGCCGTCGCGAACGCGATCTACAACGCCACCGGCGCGCGCGTACGCGACTATCCGATCACGCTCGACAAATTGCTGAACCGTATGCCGGATGCCGCATAGGGCTCCATTGCGAGAAAGTATCCCGGCGCCTCAGGTCGTTACGCTCAATTCACCGCGGATGACGCCTGAGACGCCGAACTCGTACTCTACCGGACGTCGGTGCATTCGCTTGCGTTCGGAAAGCGGTATGGAGCGGCATTGCATGTCGCCGGTTCGCCATAGCGCCAGCCCGAGCCCTTATACCCGACGTAAACCCGGCCGAAGCGGTCCTTGTCGGCCTCGACGACGGAAACCTGGTCGAGCGTGCCGAGCGGAAAGCCAGCGACCTGTTTCCAGCTCGATGCGTCATCCGTCGATCTCCAGATCCCGTAGCCGCCCGAGACACGTCCCGACAGGAAGATGGTCGGGTAAGTCGAACCCTCCGCTGCCTTTCCGAAGCCGATATCGTCGACGTGATCGACGTTTGGAAGCTGTGTCCAGCTCGCTCCCCCGTCGATGCTGCGGCGAAGACGCAGATCCTGGCCTTCCGCGACACCTGAGGTGAAGAAGAGGTGGCCCTCCTTGCCAGGAACGGCGCGCAGCTTGGCGCTAAAGCCGCTATGGGGCGCGATCTCCCGATCGTAGATGCGCGCCCAGCTTCCTCCGCCATCCTGTGTCCGCCAGAGACCCCTGAGCGCCACATTCCGGCCCTCGCCGGAATGGAAATAGTAGAACACGCCCGGGCTGACGCGATCGGCGGTCAGCGTGCGGCGCACATAGTAATACTGTGCGTGCGAGCCCGTATTGGGGAGAGTCTCGCCAGGGAGCTGGACTCGCGTCCAGCTCGCGCCGCGATCCATTGTATAGAACGGGGAACGATCGAAGCTGGGAAGCCAGATGATGTTTTTGGTATCATCGGACGAGACGGCGATGCTGCCGAACGACATGCGCCAGGGGTCGCTGGCTTGCGTGCCCGGGGGCTGGGGCAGGCTTGGAAACCGCGTCCAGCTGCGCCCGGCGTCGAGGCTGTAGCCTGCGAGAACCGACTGCCCATCCTGCGAGCAGCAGTCCATCCGGGTGTCGGATGCGTTGGTGACGAGGAAGTTCGGATCGGATGCGCTCCAGTCGACCTGCTGCGCTGCGATCAGGACGCGCTCCTTCGGCCCGTAGGTCGTCGAGAAGGCGTCGAGATCGGTCTTGAGATGAATGCCGAAATCCCAGGATGCGAACAGGGGCGCGCGACCGGGCGGGTGGACGGCGTCGTTGGCGACGAGTTCCTCGACGCCGCGGGTCTGGCTCGTCCAGACGATTTCCTGCGCCGTTTCCGGCATGTCGGCGACATAGACGCCCGTGCCCGCGCTGTTGATCATGCGGTCGGGCAGAACCGGATCGAAGACGACGCGGCTGGTGGCGAAATAGGACTGGTTGGCGACCCGCAGCCATGGCGGGTCGCCCTCGCCGACCCGGGAGCGATGCGACAGCCTGACCCAGCGCTCGCCGCCGTCGCCGGAGCGAAATGCGCGGCCGTTTTCCTCGAAGACGAAAATCTGGCCATTGCGCGGATTGATCGCGACGGATGCGAAACGCCCCGTCGTCAGGCCGCGATGTTCTGTGAGGTTGGTCCAGGATGCGTCCCGCAAGCGCCAGAGCGTGCCGCTTTCGATGTCGACGCCATAGAACGTACCGTCGGGGGCGAAGGCGCCGTGCTTGAGCGTCTTCGGCTGCGGCCGATCGGCCGCGACGAGCGGCGCAAAACTGCGGCCGGCGTCGCTCGATACGAACAGGCCGTTGCCTGCAGACATCGCCAGAATACGCCCGGAATAGCGGCTCCCAGCGACACGCTCGAACCAGGGCAGAACGCCCGGGCTCTGGACGCCGGCGGCGGGGCGCAGATCCTGCCCCTTCGGCATACCGGCCACGCTTTGCCAGGTCACGCCTGCATCCTGCGATCGAAGCAGGCCGTCTTCCGGAGTTCCAAGAAAGACGAGATCGGGATCGACAGGGCTGACGGCCATGAACGAGCCGTAGTGCCGGAACTCGCTGTTGGGGTCGAATTTCATGGGAAAGGGCTTGGCGTGCGAGGCCCGGACGAAGCTCGTTCCGCGGTCGTCGCTGCGATAGACGTGGCCCTTGATGGCCATGTAGATTCGCTCCGCCTTCGATGGCGCGACGGCGATCTCGTAGACACCGTCGGCGGCGCCATTCTGGACGCGATCGCTTTCCGGCATCGTCGAGGCCGTGACAAGCTGTGCCCAGCGCGCGCCGTCCGCGATCCAGAGATAGGCGCCATACACGTCGGTGCGAATGACGCGGGTCGCCCCGCTCCTGTCCGCGTCATAGCCCGTGATGAAGCCGCCGCCGCCGATGGCCACGGGCTTCCAGAGATAGCGTTCCGTGCTGGCCGGCGTCACCGGCGATGTCTGTGCCCTGGCCGTCCCCGCGGTCTGTCCCAACAGCATGAGAACAGCTGCGAGACCGGCAACGATGCTTCGGATCGCCTCGCCTCGTCGTTGCATGGGCCGCTCACATTGGACAGATTTTTTCGGGGCTTGCGCCTGCAGCTCCGCCACTAGTCGTGCGTCTTGGTGGCGAGATGGTAGGCCGCGCTCGGATTGGTCTTCAGATACCGGGTTCCCAGGCGCCTCGGTTCGAGCGCCGCCCGATGCAGCCATTCGAGACCGGCCGTCTGCATCCAGGCCGGTGCCCGGCGCCGCAGCCCGGCGCAATGATCGAACAGGCCCCCGCATGTCCTGATCCAGGCGAGCCCACTCAGGCGATGGCGGTTGGCGATCGCGAACGCCTCCTGATGCGGCGTCCCGAGGCCCAGCCAGAGCACGTCGGCTCCGCTCGCCACGATCTCTTCGCAGATCGCGGGCTCGTCCTCCTTGTTGAAATAGCCGTCGCGGATGCCGACGATCTCGAGGCCGCGATGGCGCGCGGTCAGCGCCTTGGCCGCAAGCGCCGCCACGCCGGGCAGCGCGCCGAGGAAGAAGAACCGCAACCCGTTTTCGACTGCGGCATCGGATGCATCATGGATGAAATCGGTCGTCGCGACCCGCTCCTGCAGCGGACGCTTGCAGAGCAGGCGCGTCGCAAGGACCAGCGGCATACCGTCGGCGTCGATGATGTCGGCCTGATCGAGCAGGTCCCGAAAGCTGGCTTCGCGATGAAAGGTGGCGATCGAGGCGCCGTTCGATGCGATCACGACCCGCGGAACCGTAAGTTCACCCGCTCTGGAGAGCCGGCAATCCTGCACCATCTGCCGGGCCAACTCCGAGCGCGTCAGGCGGGCGGTCGTAATGCCGCCGACAACCACCGTTTCGAAGGCCTGCATGTGACCTCAGACCTCCAGCCATATGTGACGCACGATCGCGCACTCGCCATTTTCAGCCACAAGAATTATCGTGACGCAGTTCCCGCCAAATCTCAATCCGAAATGCCGGTCCAGTCCCAAGGGTCATATGCATGTCCTTTGGCAACAGTCCCTGAGGCTCTACTCTTTCGAATACATCTGAGCAAGATTCGAGCCATACAGCCGGTTACGATCAGTTCAAAGGCTCGCTGTTCCGTTCGTGGAGCGCCAATCGGATGCGCCGCTTTACTGGCAGACCTTCAAGCGCCGGTTCATCGACAAGCCTGGATGTTAACGCCTGCGATATCGCCCGTGTCGGCTGAGAGGTCAACCGCCAAGTCGGACTTTCGATATCACGGACATCAGCGCGCGGTCATCTGCTCGCCGCCGACCGTCACCGATGCCAGGGGTTGGCGCGGCGGCACCCTTTTGCGGAAGAAACCGGCGATCAAACCCGCTGCACCGGCGTTCCAGGATACGAAAGAGTATAGTCCGAGCCGGATCGAGCGGCGTCGGACGGAAAGGAACCCGATCGGCACGAGCAGCGCCGCCAAGATCAGGCCCAGTCGTCCCGCGGGGCTCAGCCCCGGCGCGAAGGCAAGCGCGATCAGCAACACCCACCACAGGATGACGACGATGCCGTTGCGGATATGGCCGAGGTCGCGCAGGACGAGCTTGAAATGCTCGCGTCCGAGGGCCCCACGAAGAACCTCGCCGGTCGCTCCGGAATAGCCGGACCTGAACCGCTTCCACATCAGGCGGTAGCCATCCATCGCATGGCCGTAGTGTTTCACCGCTGGAACGTCGATCCGCGCGAGCTTCCAGCCGCGGGCGCGCAGCCGCGCGCCGAGGTCGAACTCCTCGAAGGCGTGGAGATTCCGATCCGCGAAATATCCGGCCTCCCGGATGGCCGAAGCTCGGTAGAGGCCGCCACAATCCAGTCTGTCGACAGTGCCGGGCAGCCAGTTGGCTTCGCGCCGAACGCTCTCGGCGCGGATCTGGAACTCCTGGGCCTGCGTGTGCATCTCCTGGACATGGCC
This sequence comes from Bosea sp. PAMC 26642, assembly GCF_001562255.1. Taxonomy (NCBI): domain Bacteria; kingdom Pseudomonadati; phylum Pseudomonadota; class Alphaproteobacteria; order Hyphomicrobiales; family Alloboseaceae; genus Allobosea; species Allobosea sp. PAMC 26642. The sequence continues at coordinate 3,844,450 of NZ_CP014301.1, forward strand.
GCCGACGCCCGCGACATCGGGATTGGCTTCGATGAATGCGATCGCGGCCGGGAGAAACCCGGGCTCGATGACCATGTCGCCGTCCAGCAGATAGAAATATTCGCCTTGCGCATGTTGGAAGGCGAGCTGCGCACCGGCTCCACAGGAACGTTCGTTCGGATCGGCGAGCTGGACGATCCGGACCGGATACCGGCCGGCGATTTCGATCGTCCGATCGACCGACCCGCTATCGGCCAGGATCACCTCGCCGCCCACGGCACCTGCGGCCTCGACGGCGCTGCCCAATGCCGCCGCGATATGCCTCTCTTCGTTGAGCGCCTTGATGCCGATCGTCAGTTTCATGGTCCAGCTTCGACTTTCCCACCTTCGCCTGCCGCGCCGGCAGCAAGCTCTTCATCACCCATCGCCGGGGACGCTGCCCTGGCCGCTTCCGTCAGCATTCGTATGCGCCAATGCCTGGTCTGTCGCCAGATCCAGACCGCAAATACGGCCTCGCCGATCAGAACGCCAGCGATCGACCAGAGCGGGCCCTTCGCGAGCAGGAGCAGGGTCACGGCGGGAAGCGAAGCGAAGGCCGAGACCACGCTCGCCCAGGCCAGCGGCCGGAAGACGCCGGCAGCCTGCAGCAAGGTGCTTTCCGGCATACGAAGAAGCCGCACGAAGGCGACCGCCATCCACAGGGCGGCGCCGGTCGCGATGTAGCTCAGCTCATAGCGCGCCGGAAACAGCACATGCGGCGCCAGGATCAGGATCGCCGTGCCGAGTGCCGCGCTCGCCACCCATACCGCGACGAGCACCGCGCGGAAGACGATCAATGCGCGCAAGGCGAGATCGAGCCGACCTTTTGCGAGCTGCCGGGCCATCTGAGGCCGCTCGAATTCGGACAGGGCATTCATCACAACGCCGATCGGCCGGATGAGCAGGGCGCTGGCCGCGAGCGTCGCGAAGGCGGCAGGCCCGGCAAACAGCGTCACGATATAGGCATGGGCATTCCCGGTGGCCTCGGTACTGACGACCCCGGCCAGCGACCAGCGCGCATGTTGCGTCCAGACGTCCCGATATCGCGGCGCGTCCTTCCAGGACAGGTGGACGAACTGGCGCGCAAGAAACCGGCGCCCGAACGGCAAGAGTGCCACGACGGTGCTCGCAAGCAGCGCGGCGCAGGGGGCGGTCACCGTCTCGCTACGCCAGACCATCATCAGCCCGATCGCTGCGAACAAGGCGACCGTGTAGACGATATCCGACGTCACCGTCTGCAGAGGCGCACCCATCGCATAGGCGTAGGCACGGGCGAACCAGCGCAACAGGGCGAATGCCACATAGGCTGCAAACAAAGCTGCCGCGATCGATTCAAGTCCGACGGCGGCACCGATAAGCCAGAACAGCCCGAAGGCGAGCGTTCCAAGCAGCAGGTTCATCGCGAAGAACGCATTCGCCATGCTCTCGCGGCGCTGCGTGTCGGGCTCGGTCAGCACGATCGGCAGGGGCGCACAGAACAAGGCGCTCCAAAGCCCCAGGCTGAACTGGAAGGTGACGAGCAGGAAGGAAAATGCGCCGAACGAGGCAGGCGTCAGCGCATGAAGCATCTGGAGCGCCAGAACGAACTGGGCCGCGGCAGAGCCCACCGGGCCGACGACGGCCATGCCGTAGCGCAAAAACCTGCCGAAGCGGGCCTGTGCCGGAGCGGATCGATGGTCTTGCTGTGCTGGACCGCTCATGAGGTGGCTCGCCGCTCCGAAGATGTCGAGAGGATCGACTGGCCTGCAGATCCTTCGACGATGCCGGTACTCCCTATCAGGCGGCAGGCGCCCATGTCAGCTTCGTCTTCGCGGTGCGGCAGGCCGTGTCGGAGGGAGAAAAGCCGTTCCGGCGGCGCTTCATTCTCGGCCGACGACGCGACCGTAAGCCGCCATCATCCTGTCGAATGTGGCCGTCGAGGCCAGATGGCCGGCCTTGGCGGTCCAGGAATCGTATTGGGCATCGTCTTCCAGGAGCGATCGGATGGCGTTCGCGAGCCCGACCTCATCATGAGGATCGACCACGATGCCGCAGAGCTGTCCATCCTCACTCGTCACGCCTTCGACCTGAACCGGCACGCTCGACACGACCAAGGGAAGGCGCAAGACCGCAGCCTCGATGAGCGCAAGGCTGTGTCCCTCGAAAAGGCTCGGCTGGACGAAGACGTCGCCGCCGGCAAGGACTGACAAGGTCTCTTCCCGCGGCAGTTGACCCAGGAACACCATGCGATCCGTCACGCCGAGGTTGGCGGCGAGCTCCTTGAGCTCGATCTCGTCGGGGCCGGAGCCGACGATATAGGCTATGGCATCGGGCAGGAGAGCCATCGCCCGGATCAGCACGGGATAGTTCTTCTGCGCGGCAAGGCGTCCCGTCGCGACGAGCTTGTGACGCGGGCTCGCCGGTTTGCGCGTCGAGGCAAGCGCGGCAAGGCGTGCTTCGATCCGAGGCGGGAGCGCGTTGTGGATGGTGCGCCGCTTGGCCCTGTAACCGGCCGATTTTCCGTCCAGGGACCTGCTGACGGTGTCCGAGACGCTGACGATGGTCTGAACGTTGGCGAGACGGCCGATGATGCCGTCCGCCGCGTTTAGCAGCCGATTATATGTCATGACCGGGGTATGGTGCGAGATAACGCAGCGCGTCTTCACGCCGGCAAGCTTCGCAGCCAAAGGCACGATCACATTGGCCGCGGGCATGGCGGTCAGCACGAAATCCGGCCGCTCCTTGCGGAAAAAACGAACCAATGCCGCGAGGAGCTGCATCCGCCCGGCAATCGAGGTCGGGCGCCTGGGGACAATATGGGTCCAGGGCAACTTCGCCGGGGCTTCCACCATTTTGCCCTGGAACGGGTACAGGGCGCACAACTTGGCGCTGAACCCCAGTTCGCTGAAACCCTCGGCAATATTAGCCCATATCTCCTGTGCGCCGCCAGGAGATGAATGCGATACCATGAAGACGATAGATGAAGTACTGTCGGTCATTCTTCGATCTGAAAATATATGATGATACTAGCGCTCATATCTACTGCCCGCTTCGCGCGGTCTCTTTTGGAGAAAATGGTGCCTTGCAGGCTGCCATTCTCGATCTAATTTGTCCAGAGGCTCACCCTTTACTCACGGGGAGGCATATACATCGATCTATGGTCGTCCCTTCGAAAGGCTCTGTTAGACAGAGCCGGGAAAATGGCGTGATGGAGCGCGTCCCGTCGCTGGCCGTCCGTTCCGACATCGCCTGCGCGGGCTTCAGATCGTCCATTCGCGCTCGACCTGCCGTTTCAATCGGGAAAACGCCTGTCCCGAAAACCATGAAGAATTCGGTAACCACGAAGGGTCTGCGACGTTGAACCGCACTCGCATGTGACGGGCGGTGCGCGCTGTCAGGACAATCGATGCTCGTCGGGCAAAGCGTCAGATTTCAGTATTGAAATCATATGGAATCCAAATTCGGCAACTTTGCTTTCGTCTTCTGGCACCCGCCGTGGTTAAAATCCGACGGATTCGTCCGAAATTTCCAATACCCTCGAATATTAATCTAATTAATCAATTTAAAAATCACATATATTTTGAAAACTGCTAAATATATTGGCTATACTTCAATATACATCAGGATTCCAACCGGCCTTGGCCGACATTCGCCGGGGGTTTCCTTTACAGTTCGAGGTGGTTTGCGATACGGTGCGTTCGTCGTCGAAATGGCGTGATTTCCAGTTCGATCATGAGCTTGGCGATCGGCGCATCAATCCGGGATCTGCGAGTCAAGAATGCCCCGTTTCAGAGCCTTGGATCCCTCGCTAGGGACCGTCGTCGGTGCTGCCTGGAAGCATAAGGCGGCTTTTTCAAGCACTCTGGTCTGTGGTCTCGCGCTCTTCATCGTCGCGTATTTTCTGATTCCGCCCGTCTACGAATCGTCGACGTCGCTGCTGGTCGGCCAAGCGGGAACCGATCGATTGGCCACTGCGAGGGCGCCGGCGGAAACGATGATTTCGCTCGCGCGTATTGCGGAGAGCGAGGAGGTCATTCGACCGGCAATCGAGCGGGTCGGCCTCGAGAAACTCCAGATCGCCGAGTCTTCGGGGCTGCTGAAGGGGGTCGGAGGCAAGATCCGGGCTCTCGTTCGGGGCGAAGAGGCGAATGACGGGCCGATCATCTCGGATATGGACAAGGCGGCGGCGCAGCTGAGCAAATCGGTCTCGGTGCGGACCGAACCTAATTCCGAAGTTCTCAAGATCGTGTTTCGCCATCGCGATCCGGTGGTCTCGGCGCAGTTCGCCAACGCCCTTGCCCAGTCCTTCATCGAGCGTCAGATCAAGCTGCTCGATCGGCCGGGCGCGGTCGACTTCTTTCGGGTCCAGACGAGCCGCTTCGACGCGGAGGTCGAGCGCCAGTCGGCATTGTTTCATACGTTCGTGACCAAGCAGATGACCTATTCGGTCGACGATCAGCGGACGCTGCTGCTGCGGCGTTCGAGCGAACTCGCCGCAGCGTTGAGTGCGACGCGCGGCCAGCTAGCCGAAAAACAGGGTCAGGCCGCGGCTCTGACCGCCCAATTGCGGCTGCTGAAGCCCGTCACGCAGTCACCCTTCGTCTCTACCCTCGTCGATAGCCTCGGGGGCAAGGCTCTTGTCGGACCGGTTCCGAGAAGCCCATCGCGCGGGGGGTCGATCGAAGGCGAGCCGCCCTTGCTGATGATCAAGGTCTATCAGGACGGCATTGCCGCCCTTTTCAAGCTGAACTCCGATCTAGCCGGCATCAGGGACATGCAAACCCAGCAGGAGGCCGAGGTTGCCAAGATCAATGGTGAACTCGCCGCACTTGCCGCGAGCCAGACCGAGTTCGAGCGCTTGAAGCGGGATGTCGCATTGGCGACATACAACGCCGAAATTTACGCCAAGCGAACAGTCGAAGAGCAGATCGAATCTGATCTGAGGTCGGCGAAGCTGTCCAATGTGCGCGTCATCCAGGGATCGCTCGTGCCCCTGCAGGCGGTGTTCCCCAACGGGCCCATCTTTGCCGCTCTTGGACTTGTGTTCGGCACGATCCTCGGTCTCGCCGTGACGCTCCTGATCGAGAGCCTGAGCGCGGACTCCACCGCTCCGCTGGTGGAGCGCCGCTCCCAAAGCGCGACGCCTGCGCCTGTTGCCAACGACCAGCCGGCCGGCGCACGACCCGTCCTGCATCGGCCCTCGCTCGTGGCATCCATGGCGGTGGCGCGCGACAGAGGGCCGGGTCAGGTATCGTCGCGGCAGGCCTAGTCCAACTTCGCTGCCCGCGAAGTAGCGGAAAGTGCCATCGAGGAAGCAGGCGATCCCGCGATGGAGACATGCGATGATACCGGCATGACGGGTCACGGTTCGCTTCACGCGGCGAAGCGCCTCCGCCCTACCGGGCCGGTGTCATGAACCAACGCGCCGATATCAGTTCGGCGAGCCGTCCGGAGTGGCTGCCGCGCGTTGGCTTGTTTGGAGCCGCCTTCGCGGTCACGGCGGCCATGGTCGTCACGGCTCCCCTGGTGACGGTGTCCACAGGAGCGCCACTGACCGGAGGCGGGAATTCGGCGCGGCAGTTGGGATATCTCTCGGCCTTCCTCGTCATGCTCTATGCAGCGGGCGGCTTTCACGACTTCAGGAAGCTCCGGATGCTTCCGCTGGGTCTCGGCCTCGTCCTGCTATGGTGCTGGGCGAGCGTGTTCTGGGCCGTCGATCCGAGCATCGCGGTCCGCCGGTTGACGCTGACGACCCTGATCATATGCGGAGTGTTCATTGCCGCCAGGGGCATGGATGCGGCGCAGATCTTCAAATATCTGCGGCTTATTCTCGTCGCGACGCTGGTGGCCAATTACCTGGCGGTCGCCCTGTTTCCGCAGATCGGCGTGCACCAGTTCGAGCCCGGCGGCGATCCGAGTCTGATCGGCGGCTGGCGCGGCGTGTTTCCGGAGAAGAACGCCACCGGAGCGGTCTGCGCCATCACGATCATCCTCTTCCTGTTCGACACCAGGAACGTGTCGGCCAAGCTGAGCCTCGTCATCATCGCCGCGACAGCTTTTTTCCTGGTGCAGACCGGTTCGAAGACCTCGCTCGGCCTGGTCGGGCTGTCCCTCCTCGTCGGGTGGGGTTACCGCGGGTACAACCGGCGCTATTGGGCCGTGACGATCTTCTTGATCGTCCTGATCGCCTTCGCAGCCTTCGCCTACGCGACCTTCCACTGGGAAGAGTTGATCGCTCCGCTCCGTCGCGAGGATACCCTGACCGGACGGTCGCAGATATGGCTCGTCATGGGCGCCTATATTTCTGACAACTGGCTCCTCGGTTCGGGCTATGGCGCGTTCTGGAACGTCGGAGAGGACAGCCCGGTCTATCGCTATATTAAGAGCGGAAGCTGGCTTGCCCTGGTCGCGAGCGGACATAACGGCTATCTCGACATCGCGGCGCAGATCGGCCTGCCCGGCGCGATAGCCGTATCCTATGTCCTGGTCGTCCAGCCCCTGTTCTCGTTGCTGGCCAATCAGACTGTTTCGAAGGAGCGTGGATCGCTTCTCATCGCGTCGCTGATCTTCTGCGCCTGCCATAATTTGACGGAATCGACCATTCTCGACAGGGATTCGTTCCTGCAGTTCTACCTCGTCTTGACCGTCGCCCTGATCGGCATGACGAAAGCGAGCGACGAGATGCCCGCGGCCTGAGCCGCTTGAGCTCGCGACTCGCCGCAAGCAGATCCCCCGTCCCTGCCGCCTTGCCTACCCGCGCGCCGGATTGCCCAGCGCCTGTGCGTCGCTGCCCATCAAACCGGCAAGCGCCCGCAACAACCACCTTCTCTAACGTAAGGTGGCAAGGTAGCGTTTACCAAGACTTCACATTAGCGGCTCATACCATCAGTTCGGTCAGGAGGATGACTCGATCTTCGGGGGGAATACAGCGCATGGCGTATATCAATGCCAAGGGCCTTCAGCTCAAGACATCCGGGCCAACCAACAACTGGCCGTCGAGCAGCACCGGCAGCGAGACGCAGCTTGGCAGCGCGGGGAACGACATCTTCCATGGCTTGGGATACGACAAGCTCATCGGCGGAGCGGGTGACGATACCTATGTGCTGTGGGATGATCGACCGGCGATGGTCGAATTGGCCGGCCAAGGGACCGACACGATCGACAGCCGCTATTGGGGTGCGGTGAAGCTTCCCGACAATATCGAAAACCTGTTCTTGAACTCCCCCGGCGCGAATTCCGGCACGGGCAATGCGCTCAACAATGTCATCGTTGCAGGAACGGTTGCAGCAACCCTCGACGGTCTGGGCGGAGACGACGTCCTCGTCGGCGGAAGCGGAGCGGATCTCTTCCGCGTCACGGCCGGAAACGGCTCCGACGCCATCATGAATTTCAAGCCCGGCCACGACGTCATTCAATTGAACAATTACGGGGTTTCGAGCTTCAGCCAATTGAAGTCGCTCGCGGCCCAGTCCGGGTCCGATGTCGTGTTCAGCTTCGCCAATGGCGAGAAGCTCGTCGTCCGCGACGTCGCGCTGTCGACACTCGCCGCCAATGATTTCGGAATGAAGCCCGACGCGGCTCCTCTGCCGTCGGGATACTCGCAATTGACCGGGCCAGGCGCCGCCTACAGCGCGAAAGGCTGGTATGTCCTCAACAACGTCTGGAACCCGGGGACGCTGGTCTACGGCAAGGACTACTCCATCGACAGCTCGTACACCGCTTCGGACCTGACGGCGAAGACGACCTTCAACTGGTCGTTTCCGTTGTCGACCGATGCCTATCGGCCGATCCTGGCCTATCCGGAGGTCATTTTCGGCCCCGCTCCTATGAGCGGCGGCAAGAAGGTCACGGACGTGGCGGGGGTCTTTCCCGTCAAGGTCAGCGCCCTGTCGGATTTCAAGGCCGATTACGACGTCAGCTATCAGGGGAACACCGACGGCTTCAACGTGTCCTTCGACATCTGGCTGACCAACGTCCCCAATGGCGGCCCGAGCACGGTCACCAACGAGGTCATGATCTGGGTCCACAAGGGTGGCCTGCCGCCCTATGGCGACCTCGTCGGAACTTACCAGAATGGCGACGTGACCGGGAAGATCTACGTTTCCCACAGCAACGCCTGGACCTATACGGCCGTTATTCTGGACAAGGACCTGCCTCGCGGCGAGATGGATATCGGCGGGATCTTCGACAAGCTGCAAAGCCTCGGGATCGTCTCGGCCAATGAATATGTGGCGTCCGTCGAACTGGGCGCGGAGGTCGTTGCCGGCACCGGATCGCTGACGATCAACAATCTGGATCTGAAGGTCCAGACCTATGGAGCGAATGGCCACGAGACGCTGATGAGCGTGACCGGCGCCGGCACGACCTTCACCGACATTTCCCCATCGGTGACGCCACCGCCGATTCCGGAGGTGCCACCGACGACCCCGGCTCCCACCGGCGACGACCGGGTCGCGTACAGCTCTAAGGCAGCGCTCGTGGACGGAGGCGCAGGGCACGACACTCTCGTCCTGAACGAGCGCGCGACCGTCGAGCTGGGCAATTCAACCAGCAGTCAGGTCCCGACCGGTTCGGCCTATGTCAAGAATTTCGAAAGCGTCGATGCGTCCGGTTCGACCGGGGCAGTGACGCTGAACGGCTCGCAATCCAACAATACGCTCACCGGAAGCGCCTTTGCCGATACACTGCGGGGCGGAGACGGCGACGACCTGCTGGTCGGCGGCGGCCAGGCAGACTACCTCTATGGCGGGGCCGGCAACGATCGCATCGTCTATGATGCCGCGGATGTCGTCGTTTCCGGCGACGCAGGCGTCGACACCCTCGTGCTCAAAAAGGCGGCGACGGTCGAGCTTGGGAATTTCTGGAGCAGCATGGTTCCCGGCGGTTCGGCCTATGTCATGGGCTTCGAAGACGTGGATGCATCGGGCTCCAATGCGGGCGTGACGCTGCGCGGTTCGCAGTACAACAACGCGCTCGCCGGCAGTGCCTTCGCCGACACGATGACGGGCGGCGGCGGCTACGACACCTTCGTCTTCAATACGAAGGTCGGCGGATCGAACATCGACAAGATCACGGATTTCCAGTCCGCCAACGACAAGATCGGTCTGGATGACCTGATCTTTGCCGGTCTGCCGTCGGGGACTCTGGCGGCCGGCGCGTTTCGCGCGGGTACTGCCGCCGTGACCGCAGCCCAGAAAATCGTCTACGATGAATCGACCGGCAAGCTTTATTACGACAAGGACGGCTCGGGAAGCCAATATCAGCCGGTCCAGTTCGCCGTTCTCGAGAACCACCCTCACATCACGAATACGGATTTCTTCGTGATTTGATGGCGCCGGTGCCTTTCTGGAAGGTGCCCCTGCGAACGCGGTCGTCCGCGTTGGCGGAGCGGAATGCAAAGGCGCCGCCGGGCACGCGCGTTCGGCGGAGCGGTCATAGCCAAGGCGCCGGCCATCGGGGCTACGGGATCTTGTAGGCGAACTCGAAGAGGCTCGATGGCCGCTCGACAATGTTGCATTGCTGGCGCGACCAGATCAGTTCCTTGGCTTCCGTGCTGCCCTCGATTTCATAGCCGAAGACGAAGAAACCTGTGGGGGCGGCGGTATAAGCCATCCTGATCATCGCGATCAGCAGCGTCCATGACAGGCCGCGATTGCCGGGCAACGAACCGCCGTCGATATAAAACATCGACCTGCCGAACTGCGTCCCGGAGAAGACACCGACAACCTTGGTACCGGTCATCACCGCAGCATTCACCGAATAGTGCCGGAAGGTCAGGATCCTGAAAGTGCCACGAACCAGCGCGCTCGACTTCGAGAACGCCATTCCTTTCGCGGCGAACAGCAATTTCCGGACGGCATTGGACCGGTTGAGCAGGCCGATGGCAGACGGACCGCGACGGATGTCGATCCGGACATCAGGATTTTCCAACGCCGCCTTCTTCAAATTCCGCTGCACGTTCTTGTGCAGCGAGCGAGCGTAGGCGTCCCAGTCTTCCGTAGTGGAGAAATCGACATACTGCATCCGGAAGCGGGTCGCGTCGATGAGCCGGGTGCCCTCGATGGGCTCCAACTGGCCTAGCCGGTCCCGATCCATGCTCCACAGAGAGCCGTAATGGAAACGTCCGCTTCCGATCTGCGACAGCAAGGCCCGCATACATGCCGTCCAGTAGTCGTCGAAGTCGGGGAGAAGCTGCAACCGGTCCTCGAAATGGTATGCGCCGTCGAAAAAACGAAGCGCGCACTGCCCGACCTTGGTTTCGAAGCCGTCATTGCAGGCATAGAATACGAAGAACTGGCGCTTGCCGAACAGGAACTGTGTGAGGTTTGCCCCGAAATTATAGGCGGAGCATTTGAACGAAGCGTCGCACGCCTGGGCAAACAGATCCCATTTGCGCCTGTCGACTTTCATGAAAGTGGATCGCTGGACGCGTATCGTCGTCCCCGCCACAAATGCGTTCATCAGTTCAGTCCGCTGCGGGCGTGGCATGTCAATACAATGGAGGCACAGGTAAGCGCCAAGCCTTACTTTAGTGTATCTGTCGATCTACGCAGGGGAATTCGTGGTTAACAATTTGACGGGGTCTTGGGGAGGTTTTATCGGCACCAAGGTGTCCTGAGTCAACCACCTGTGGTGGCAATGGAACGTTGCATACGCTGTCGGCGTCCTCGCGTCGCGCCACGCACACCTGCTGACTCTGATTGTCGCGACCTTCCTGCAGAAACCGAAATCGGGTGGTCTCCCCGAGCCGAAGCGGCGATAAGATCCACAGCCTTTGCCACGACCACGGGGACATGCGATGAGCGCCAATTCTGGCAAGATCCATATCGGTGTCGGCGGCTGGGTGTTCGAGCCGTGGCGCGGCGCGTTCTATCCAGACGGGCTGCCGCAGAAGCGCGAGCTCGAATATGCCTCCGGCAAGCTGAGCTCGATCGAGATCAACGGCACCTATTACGGCTCCCAGAAGCCCGAGAGTTTCGCGAAATGGCGTGCCGAGACGCCCGATAACTTCGTCTTCGCGTTGAAGGGCTCGCGCTACATCACCAATCGGCGCGTGCTAGCCGAAGCTGGCCCCTCTATCGAAAAGTTCTTCACGGGCGGCGTGACCGAGCTGAAGGAGAAGCTCGGGCCGATCAACTGGCAGTTCATGGGTACGAAAAAGTTCGATCCGGCCGATTTCGAGGCCTTCCTGAACCTCCTTCCCAAGACGGTCGACGGCATCGCGATCCGCCATGCCGTCGAGGTCCGGCACGACAGCTTCCGCTCGCCCGATTTCATCGCGCTGCTGCGCGACTACGGCGCCGCTTCGATAACGGCGGCAGACTCGCACTACACCCAGATCGCCGATGTCACGGCGCCTTTTGTCTATGCCCGGATCATGGGTGCGAAGGAGGCTGAGCCAAACGGCTATTCCGATGCCGCGCTCGATCTCTGGGCGAAGCGTGCCCGGAACTGGGCCTCTGGTGGAACGCCCGAGGGTCTCGATACGGTCGTGCCGCCCCAACCCGGCAAGGCTGCGCGGGACGTCTTTCTCTATGTCATCAGCGGCGACAAGGTGCGCAATCCGGCAGCTGCCATGGCGCTCATCGAGCGGGTCGGCGGCAAGGGCTGATCACTGCTGGAACAACCACTGTCATTCCGGGGCTTGGCGCAGCCAAGAGCCCGGAATCCATAAACACTGCCAACCGGAGAGAAGGCGCACGGCGCGGGCGCTCTTCTCCGCATCACCGGTGCTTATGGGTTCCGGGCTCGACCCTGCGGGTCGCCCCGGAATGACGGAGGTGGCGTCAGGCGATGTCCTGGCAGGCATCGACCCATTCGGCATTGGTCAGCGCGGCCATGCGCTCCGGGCTGATGCGGACGGCGCTCTGCGTCGAGCCTGCAGCGGGGACGACCTCGTCGAAGGCCTTGAGCGAGACGTCGCAGTACACGGACAGCGGCGCAGCCAGTCCGAAGGGGCAGACACCGCCAACCGGATGGCCGGTGATCGTAACGACTTCTTCCAGATCGAGCATACGCGGCTTCCCGCCGAAAGCGGCCTTGGCCTTTTTGTTGTCGAGCCGGGCGTCGCCGCGCGCGACCAGCAGCACGACGCGATCGCCGATCCTTAGCGACAGCGTCTTGGCGATGCGTGCAGGCTCGACGCCATGGGCTTCAGCCGCCAGCGCGACCGTGGCACTGCTGCCTTCCGTCTCGATGATGGCGATGTCCGGCGCCTTTTCGGCGAAGAAGGCGCGCACCGAGTCCAGGCTCATCCGGCTGTCCTGCCGACGATCCAGAGGATCAGCAGCGCGGCGATGGCCGGGACGCCGAAGACGACGAGCCCGATCGGCGCCTCCTCCGCGACCGTGTAGCCGGCCTTGCTGACGCCGACCCAGAGGTTGATCAACGTGGCGACCAGCCAGAGCGGGATGAAGACCTTCACCGCGAAGGCGATCGGATCGGCGCCCGAGATCGACAAGCGCGGCATCAGCACCAGGAGCAGCCCGAGCAAAGCGAAACCGCCGCCGATGACCTTGATCGTGTGCATGCCATCATCTCCCTGGATGACTCAATGCCGGAAATGTCGGTGGCCCGTGAAGACCATGGCGAGGCCAGCCTCGTCGGCGGCCTTGATGACCTCGTCGTCGCGCATCGAGCCGCCGGGCTGGATCACGGCGGTGGCGCCGGCCTCGGCTGCGGCCAGCAGGCCGTCGGCGAAGGGGAAGAAGGCGTCGGAGGCCACGACCGAGCCCCTTGCGAGGCTCTGCGTCGATCCCAGAGCCTTGGCGGCTTCGCCGGCCTTCCAGGCGGCGATGCGCGAGGAATCGACACGGCTCATCTGGCCGGCGCCGATGCCGACGGTGGCGCCGTCCTTCACATAGACGATGGCGTTCGACTTGACGTGCTTTGCGACGCGGAAGGCGAAGCGCAGATCGGCAAGCTCGGCCTCGCTCGGCTGGCGCTTCGTCACGACGTTTAGCTCCATGTCGTCCACGACCGCGTTGTCGCGGGCCTGGGCGAGGAATCCGCCGGAGACGGTGCGCAAGGACAGGCCTGTCGCGCGCGGGTCGGACAAGCCGCCGGTCAGGAGCAGGCGCAGGTTCTTCTTCCCCGCGATCACCGCGATAGCCTCCTCGTCGGCATCGGGCGCGATGATCACTTCGGTCAGGATCTTGACGATCTCGCGAGCGGTCGGCCCATCGAGCGTCCTGTTGAAGGCGATGATGCCGCCGAAGGCCGAGACGGGATCGCACGCCAGCGCTCTCGCATAGGCCTCGCCGAGATCGGCGCCCGTCGCGACGCCGCACGGGTTGGCGTGCTTGATGATGGCACAAGCTGCCGGACCGGTCGGATCGAACTCCGAGACGCATTCGAAGGCGGCGTCGGTGTCGTTGATGTTGTTGTAGGAGAGTTGCTTGCCCTGCACCTGCCGCGCCGTGGCGACGCCCGGCCGCTGCTCCGGCGTGCGGTAGAAGGCGGCCCATTGATGCGGGTTTTCGCCATAGCGCAGCGGCTCGGCCAATGTGCCGCCGAGCGCGCGATAGGCCGGGGCCGTCTCACCAAGCTCGCCCGCGAACCAGTTCGAGATCGCCGCGTCATAGGCTGCGGTACGGGCATAGGCCTTCTGCGCCAGCTTGCGCCGCAGCGTCAGCGTCGTCGCGCCCTTCTGGGCCTGGAGCTCGGACAGGACGGCGGCATAGTCGGACGGCTCGACCACGACGGCGACGTCCTGATGGTTCTTGGCGGCGGCGCGGATCATCGCCGGACCGCCGATGTCGATGTTCTCGATGCAATCGTCATAGCCTTTGCCGGCGGCGACCGTCGCCTCGAAGGGATAGAGATTGACGACGAGAAGGTCGATCGGGGCGATGCCGTGGCCGATCATCGAGGCCTGGTGCTCGGGATGGGAGCGGATCGCCAGGAGCCCGCCATGGACCTTGGGATGCAGCGTCTTGACGCGGCCATCCATCATCTCGGGGAAGCCCGTGAGGTCGGAGACGTCGGTTACGGCAAGCCCCGCCTCGGCGATCGCCCTGGCTGTGCCGCCGGTCGAGACGAGTGCGATACCCAGCTTGTCGAGCGCGCGGGCGAACTCGATCAGGCCGCTTTTGTCTGAAACGGAAAGGAGCGCGCGTTCGACGCGGCGAAGCTCTGTCGGCATCTGGAACAGGTCCGGGCTTGAAAACGGAAAGGCGGTCGCGGGCGGGCTATCATGCTGCGTTGCGCAAAGCAAAGATTGCAGACGCCGGGCCGTTAAGCTTCGGCGGGCGGTTCCAGCGGCAGTTCAGCCTCGTGCGGGGCGGCTTGGGCGCGTGTGCCGCGCGGCGTCGCGGCACTGAGGCGCGACAGCCGCCAGGATATTTGCGGCGTCGCGACCGCGTCGAAGCTGATGCTGATCTGCTCGCTGCGGTGACGACCATCGGCCGAGGCGAGAAAGATGCTCTCCTCGATCACGACGGGCAGGCCCGCGGCCTCGAACGCCCAGATCTCCCCGGACGGCAGAGCGAGCAGTGCGCCCTCGCCCTCGCGGATCAGGCTCGGCCGGACACCCGGATGCAGATGGAAGCGCGCCACGGCCGGCAGGCGCTCTGCTGTGCGTGCAAGTGTGATCTCATCCTCGCCGGTCAGCGTCGCCCCGTCATTGGCGAGTTGCAGGCGGCGGGTATGGACCGCGCCGAGGCTGCGGCGATAGCCGTCATGACTTGCGACCCATTCTTGGCCGGTTTCGGTGTCCTGGCGGGCGATCCGGACATCCGACGGTCCCGCGATGATGCGCCTCTCGCCGAGCACGAGGCCGAAGCTCGCGCTCGACCGCTCAGCAAGGGTGACGGTGGAATGTGCCGCCGTGCTGCGCGTCGCCAGCCGAAGCTCCGGCGGGCCGTAGCGGCTGGCGCCGCAGTTGACGATGATGCGCTCTCGGCCGCTGGAGAACTCGAAGGCGAGGCAGCCGGCATGGGCCTCGGCCGAATGGGCGCCGCGCGGCGAAGCGCCCGCATCAACCACAAGAATGCTGCGGTCGCCGACGAGGCGGCTGTAGCCCGAATAGCCAGCCTGCGCGATCGGGCGGGCGCGGGCATCGTCATAGGCCGCCAGCGTCGCCATCAGGTCCGGCGGGGTGATGCCCATGCCGTTGAACAGGGCCAGCGCCCCATCGCCGTGCCGGAACAGCCGCAGATGCGGCATGATCCGCTCGATCGCCATGATCACGCCGCGCGGCGGCTCCAGTCCGCGTGCGCCGAAGGTTTCGCGCAAAGGCAGGAGATCGAGCAGCAATTCGATCAGGACGCGCGGGTTGCGGCTGAGATGGCCGCCATCGGGCAGGATCTGCTGGTCGAGTTCGTCCGACAAAGCGAGTTCAAAGCGCCGGCGCCTACGCTCCTGCCCGTCGAGGCAGATGGCAGCGAAGGTGACGGCCGTCAGGCATTGCAGCCGCGCGACACCCTCGACGGCGCCGGCCAGAGCCAGGATCTGCTTGTCCATCAGACGGGCAACGTGGCGCAGGAAGCGCTCGTAGAAGGCGTGGTCGGCGCCTTCCAGCAGCAGGGGCGAGTGCGACAGGAACGAGATCAGCCGCCGCCCCGCAACGGCCGGCCGGCGGGCGATCTCGGTGCGGTCGCGGCGGCGGGTGATGAAGTCCTCGACCAGTGCGCGGGCATTGGCGCGGGCGATGGCGGTGTCGGCGGCGCGCATATGGCGCAGCCAGCCGAAGCCGTAGAGCGCCTCGGCCCAGGCCTCGCTCGGCGGCTCGCTCTCGAAGGGCGATTCGCCATGCGTCTTGAGAGTGCGCCCGGCGAAGGCGAAATAACCGGAATAGATATCGGTGGCCGTCGTCGGGTCGGCCGTACGCAGATCATGCGGTGCGAAGAGCAGGCGCGTCGCATGGGGACGACCGAACGGCCACAGCCGGCGCGCGGCACCCACGAGCTGGCCCCGCGTCCGGCGCGTTGCGCGCCCGATCGCAGCCTGGGCAAGTCCAGTTCGCTCAGACCAGCCGCTCAATGGTTCCGTTTGCCCCGTCCATGCACAGGCCGTCATCAGGCGCTGCGAATCCCGGCTTCGTCATAGCCTGACAAGGCGACTTGCGTAAAATCCGGCATATCCCGAAAGCCGTGGCGTTTCGCCCCGGAGCTGGTGCGGCAGCGTGCGCAGATCGCCCTGGTCGTCGATGGCCTCGGTCAGGCCGCCGATCTCGTCGGACGTGACGGCGGCGCGGGCGAAGCCGGGATTTTCGGAGAGGAAGGTCGCGACCTGCTGCTCGCCTTCCTCCGGTTCGAGCGAACAGGTGCAGTAGACGAGGCGTCCACCGGGCCTGACGAGCCGGCCCGCCGATTCCAGCAGCCTCGCCTGCAGGGCGACGAGCTTGTCACGGTCCTCCGGCGTCTTGGTCCAAGCGACGTCGGGATGGCGGCGGATCGTGCCCGTCGCGCTGCAGGGTGCGTCGAGCAGGACCGCGTCGAAGGAGAGGGCGTCGCCCCCCTTCTCCTGCCAGGCGACGGCGTCCTGCGTGACGATCTCGGCTGCAAGTCCCAGCCGCTCCAGATTGGCCTTCAGCCGGCGCAGGCGCGGGCCGGAGCGATCGACCGCCGTGACATGCGCGCCGCTGGCGGCGATCTGCGCGGTCTTGCCGCCGGGCGCGGCGCAAAGGTCGGCGATGCGTTCGCCGGGTTTGGGCGCGAGCAGCCGCACGGGGAGGGCGGCGGCCGCATCCTGAACCCACCAGGCGCCCTTGTCGAAGCCGGGCAGGCCGGTGATGCTCTCGCGCTCGCGCAGGCGGATGGAGCCCGTCGGCAGGAGGAGCCCGCCGAGGCGTTCCGCCCAGCCTTCGACATCGTCCTTGACGCTGATGTCGAGCGGCGGCTCGTCGCGATGGGTGACGGCGATGGCGGCGGCGGTCTCGGCGCCGTAGCGCGCGATCCAGCTTTCGCCGAGCCATTCCGGCGTGTCAAGGAAGGGGTCGAGCGCCTCGCCCAGGATGGCGTCGCGCTCGCGGGCGAGCCGGCGCAGCAGGGCGTTGCCGAGCGAGACATAGCGCGACGAGCGCGCATCCTCGTGCAGATGGCGGATGGCGAGATCGACGGCGGCGTGGTCGGGTACGTCGAGAAACAGGATCTGGGCTGCTGCCGCGACCAGGATCGGCTCGAACGGGCCGGAATTGCGTGGGCTGCCGCGCTCCAGCCGCGCATTGATCGCGTGCTGGATGGTGCCGAGCCGGCGGAAGGCGGTGATCGCGATGGCGCGGGCCAGGGCCGCATCTGCTGCATCGAGCCCGAAGCTTGGCGCAAGCCGCTCATAGGTTTCGTCAAGCGCGAGGCGCGCCTTCAGCACCTCGTCGATGAGGGTGGCGGCGAGCCGGCGCGCGGGCAGGCCCGGCACATTCTCGGCCTTCTGCGGCTGCGCGTCACTCTGAGCGCCGGCTTTGTGTTCCTGATCCGTCATCTCAACCCCAGGGGCCGGACTGGCGGTTGCCGTCCCATGGGCCCTGACCGGCCTGAGAGGTGAACCCGCCGCTGGCCGGAGTCTGGCCGACGCCCATGGCGCGGGCCTGCTCCATCAGGGCCGCGATGCGATTGGCCGTATCGGGGTGGGTCGAAAACAGGGAATCCATGCCGCGTCCGCTCAGGGGATTGATGATGAACATGTGCGCCGTAGCAGGCTTCGCCTCCGCCGTCTCGTTTGGAATATGCGCGACGGCGCCCGCGATCTTGGCCAGAGCATCCGCCAGCCAGACCGGATTGCCCGCGATTTCGCCGCCCAGCCTGTCGGCCTCGTATTCCCGCGAGCGTGAGATCGCCATCTGGATCACCATGGCGGCGAGCGGCGCCAGCACCGATATCAGGATCTGGATGATGAAATTCGGGCGGTTCTCGCGCGAGCCGAAGAACATGCCGAACGTGGTCAGCGACGAGATCGCGCCCGCCATGGTCGCGGTGATCGTCATGGTCAGCGTGTCGTGGTTCTTGATGTGGGCGAGCTCATGCGCCATCACGCCCGACAGCTCCTCATAGCTCAGCGTGCGCATGATGCCTGTGGTCGCCGCGACCGCCGCGTTCTTCGGGTTGCGGCCCGTGGCGAAGGCGTTGGGCTGGTCTTCCTGGATCAGATAGACGCGCGGCATCGGCATGTCGGCGCGCGCCGCGAGATCGCGGACCATGCCGTAGAGTTCCGGCGCGGTCGAGGCGTCGACCTCCTGTGCGTTATGGGCGGCGAGCGCCAGCCGGTCGGAGTTCCAGTAACTGAACAGGTTGGTCGCAGCCGCGATCGCCAGCGCCACCAGCATGCCGCTCGCGCCGCCCAGCAGGTAGCCGACCACGCCGAAGAGCGCGGTGAGACCGGCCATCAGCATGCCGGTGCGGATGTAGTTCATAAAGCTCCCCTTTTATCGTCCGATCAGCGGCTCGTACCCTCCCGAAACGCCGATTTCCGCCTTATGTGGTGAAGTGCATGTCGATCCTGCAAGAGAGCCTGCTGCCGATGTCGAGCAAAACCCCTTTCGAGCCAGAGGCCGATCCTGCGGCCGCGAGGCCACTTACGCCGCCTGCACAACGTGCCTTGGCGGAGGCGCAGGCCCGGCGCGCGGCCATCGACGCCCGTGCCGAGGCCGCCACCAGGGAGCGCGAGATCAATGGGCGAGGGGGGCTGGAGCCAGTGCGCTACGACGATTGGGAGGTGAAGGGAATCGCGAGCGATTTTTAAGGGCAGTGTCTGTGATAGCCTGCGACGTCTGGCTGGATTTCAGCTGCCGGCCAACACCGATATTCGCCCCGATCCGGTCTTTGCGTGGCTTGGCTGGATCCTGATTTCCACGTCCTGATCGAGCGAGGTCAGATAGGCCATGAGCTTCTCGACCGAGAAGCCGTCGAGCCGGTAGTTCACCAGCGCGGAGATTTTCGGCTGGGGAACATCCAGTAGCCGTGCAGCTTCGGCCTGCTTAAGCTTCCGATCCTGCAGGATGCCGTTGAGGATCATCGCCAGCCTGGTCTTGGTTTGCCGGTCTGCGGCGTCGGGCAAGCCGATATCGGCAAACACGTTGCCGGTACCATGGGTCACATCATGGGTCATGTCACGATCTGTCATGTCCGACTGCCTTTGGTTTCGTAATCTAGGCGGGCTCTTTTCAAGCGCTCCCGAACGATCTCGACATCTGCCCGTGCCGTCTTGATCCCGGTCGGGCTCTTCTTCTGAAAGGCATGAAGCACGTAGATCGCATCCTCGAAGCGGACCGCGTAGATGGCCCTGTACGCATTGCCGTCGTTGCGTTCGACGATCTCCAGAATACCAGGCCCTTCGCCTTTCCAAGGCTTCGCGTGCGGATGCCTTCCACCAAGTTGGGCAACACCCAGCGCGTAACCCATGCTGCTCTTGACCATGTCGGGAAAGGCGGTGAAATCCGCTTTGGATGAACCTACCCAATGCAGGGGCCTTTCGGCGAAGCGATCCATTCCCGAAGGCATGATGTAACATACCTAAACGGATATAATTCGGCAAGGCCGTCTTGCTCCGTGTGTCCAGGAGCTGATGGCCAAACCTGTTGCCAAGATTTCGTCCTGCCGCCAAACACGGCGTGACACGCGCGGGACCTTCACAAATGAACCGAGACGACAAGCGCCTTGCCGCGCTGCGGCGGCTTCTGGACGAGGCGCACCGCAAGCTCGGGCTCAGGCTCGGCTTCCGGCTCTGGGACGGCTCGTCCGTGCCGGCTGACTGGCCAGAGAACGGGCTCGCCATCGCGATCCGCGATGCGGGCGTCGTCGCAGCCCTGCTGCGCAAGCCGAAACTCGACACGCTGCTGAACCTGCACGTCACCGACAGGCTTGCCCTGCTCAATGGCTCGATCTTCGATCTGGCGGCGGCGCGGCCGGAGGGCAAAATCGGCCGGCTGGCGCGGACGATCCCGAAGGCCGCAGTTTTCGAGGTCGCCCGGCGCTTCCTGTTTGCGCCAGGCACGGCGCCGAGCGCGGTCGCTCATATCAAGGGCGACGAGATCGCGCGCGATGGCGCGCCCGCGACCAACAAGGCCAATATTGCCTATCACTACGACGTCTCGAACGCCTTCTACCGGCTCTTCCTCGATGCGGAGATGGCCTACACCTGCGCCTATTTTACCGAGGATCACGATGATCTCGAGCGGGCGCAACGCGACAAGCTCGACATGATCTGCCGGAAACTGCGGCTCAAGCCGGGCGATCGCTTCCTCGATATCGGCTGCGGCTGGGGTGCGCTGGTCTGCCATGCCGCGCAGCATTACGGCGTCGAGGCGCATGGCGTGACGCTGGCCGAGGAACAGCTCGCTCTGGCACGAGAGAAGGTCGCGCGGCTCGGGCTGCAGGACCGCGTCACGCTGCATCTCAAGGACTTCACCCTGATGGAGGGCGAATTCGACAAAATCTCGTCGATCGGCATGTTCGAGCATGTCGGCATCGCCAACCATCCGACCTATTTTCGAGCGGTCAACCGGCTGCTGCGGCCGCGCGGTCTCTATCTGCACCATTGCATCTCGCGCCGGGCGAAGAAGACCGACAAGGCCTTCAACCGGATGCCGGCGGAGTACCGGGCGCTGGTGCGCTACATCTTTCCGGGCGGCGAGCTCGATCATCTGGGCATGTCGATCGCCAATCTCGAGCGGAACGGCTTCGAGGTGCACGATGTCGAGGGCTGGCGCGAGCATTACCGCCGCACGACGCGGTTGTGGTGGGAGCGGCTGAACGCACGCCAGATCGAAGCCGAGGCCGAGATCGGCCCCGAGCGCACGCGGATGTGGCTGCTCTATCTTGCCGGGTGTTCGCTTGCCTTCGAGCGCGGCGGGGCGCTCGTCAACCAGACCCTGGTTTCCAAGCGCCGCAAGGGTGCGTCCGAACTGCCGCTGACGCGTGCGGATCTGTATGGGCAGTAGGGAGTGGGCGATCGGCAGTCGGGGTGCCTTGCTGTTCCGACTGCCTGTTGCCGACTGCCTTGCCTCACTTCTTCACGAAGAGGTCCAGCTTTCCGTAATGCTCCGCCAGCAGGTAATAGAAGGTCAGGCGCGACTTGGTGTTGTCTGCCTTCATATGCTCGCAGATCGCCTTGATGGAGGCATCGAGGTCGGCGGATTTCAGGCCGAGTTTCTTCTTCAGGAAATTCTCGCGGACACGTTCGAGCTCGGCAGCGTCAGAGCAGGCGACGTAGCGTGTGTCGGGCTTGCCCATGACGAGCGCATAGGATTTCGACATTCCGGCGAAGGCGGCCTCGTTCAGCGGCTTCCTGGCGAATTTCTTGACGTCGGCGAGATGATCCATCTGTAGCCCCTCTTGTGCCCGGCGTTTCGCGCTGGGCGTGTGTGATACCGCAACGAAACGTTAACGCGCTTTTTTGTCGCAGGCGAGAGGCGAGGGACAGCCGGTTGGCTTTTTCCGCGATGCGCGAGCGGGATGCCGCCTCCGCAGGCCTGCGGGTTGAGCCCTTCGGTCGAAAATGCTGCGATGCAGCACCTAAGGCAGGACAAGACGAGCCATGAAGCCGACAATTGTGATGGCTCCCCCGATGCCCGCGGCGCTCGTCGCGCGGTTGCGCGAGCATTACGAGGTACTGGGGCCCATGGACCATCCGGCACCCGATGCGCTGCCTCCGGCGGCAGGCGATGCCCGCGCTCTGTTGACGGTCGGAGGCTGGCGCACGGACCGCGCGCTGATCGATGCCCTGCCGAATCTTGGGCTCATCGCCTGCTACGGCACCGGTATCGAAGGTGTCGACCAGGGATATGTGAAGACGCGCGGCATCCTGCTCAGCAACGCCGCCGATGCCAATGCGGACGCGGTGGCGGAATTCGCCATGGGCCTGATGCTGGCGAGCGTCCGCAAGATCGGCGCGGGCGACCGCTTCATCCGGGCCGGTCGCTGGAGAAGCAACGCCATCGAACGTATGCCCATCGCGCCTGGCCTCGGCGGCCGCCGGCTCGGCATCTACGGACTCGGCGCCATCGGAGCCCGGATCGCGAAGCTCGCCACGGCCTTCGGCATGGAGATCGGCTACCACAACCGCTCGCAGCGTTCGGAGCTGCCCTACCTCTACCAGGGCAGCCTGCTCGGGCTTGCCGAATGGGCGGATGTTCTGCTGGTCGCCGTCAGGGCGAGTGCCGAGACCCGCCACGCTGTCGATGCCGGCGTGCTGCGGGCGCTTGGACCGGCAGGCCATGTCGTCAACATCTCGCGTGGCCTCGCCATCGACGAGCAGGCTCTGTGCGACGCGCTCGAAACCGGCACGATCGCCGGGGCGGGCCTCGACGTCTATGAGAGCGAGCCCAACGTTCCCGACCGCCTCAAGGCGCTCGACAACGCGGTCCTGACCCCTCACATCGCCGCCATGGCCGACAGCGCTCAGCTTGCCCAGCAGGACCTCCTGCTGCGCAACCTCGCCGCGTTCTTCTCCGGGAAGCCGTTGCCCTCCGGCGTGCCGCTGTGAACCGGTGCCGTCAGGGCAGAACCACGACCGGCGTTCCCATGCGGACGCGCTCGTAGAGATCGATCACGTCCTGGTTGTGCATCCGGAAGCAGCCATAGGACGCGGCCGACCCGATGGTTCCGGGCATGTTGGTTCCGTGGATCGCGTATTCGCCGCCCGGTCCGAGCCCGATCACGCGGGCGCCCATCGGGTTGCGCGGCGAACCGCCGGGAATGAGATCGGGCAAGGACGGCTTGTCGCGCTTCACCGAAGCCGGTGGGCTCCAGGCCGGCTCGACCTGCAGTTCCTCGACGTATTTCACGCCGCGCCACTGCTTGCCGGACTTGCCGACGGCGATCTGGTAGCGGATCGCCGTGCCCGGCGCATTGACGAAATAGAGCCGGCGCTCGGCCGTCCGGATCACGATCATTCCCGGCTGCCAGCGCGGATCGAGGGTCTCGACCAGTTCGCGGGCCAGCACGGGATGGCTCACGAAGGCCGCAGCAAACAGCGCAAGCGCTGCGGCGAAGAGCAACCCGATCGGGGCATGGCGTCTCATTGCGATGGTCTCCCGCATGGAATGGTTGCGGGAATCTCGCGCCGGCGGGATGAAGCCGCGGTTGAGCGATATGGTGAAGCGCCGATTCAGGATGAATCGCGGGTAAACCGCCCCAGGGCGCAGCCAGCGCCCGTGCCAGTCATGTGGAGGCGGTCAAGCCGACGGGCGTTCCCGGTGCTGCTGCGGCAACAGGAAGGGCAGGCCATGTGCCGGGGCGCGGCCGAGACTGAGGCCGACCTTGAAAACGTCGGCGAGCAGTCTGTCGCTCAGCGTCTCGGACGGCGCACCCTTGGCGACGATGCGGCCCTGATCCATCACCACCAGCGTATCGGCGAAGGTCACGGCGAGGTTGAGGTCGTGCAGCACGATCAGCACCGCGACCCCGCGCGCGGCGACGGTCCTGGCCATGTCGAGCAAAGCCAGCTGATGGCAGAGGTCGAGACTCGCGATCGGCTCGTCGAGGAACAACGCCTGACGCGCACTCACGCTGCGGCCAGCCTCGAGCTGACAGAGCACGCGGGCGAACTGGACGCGCTGCTGCTCACCGCCCGACAGCGTCTGGTAAGGCCGGGGCGCCAGGTCGAGGACGCCCGCGGCGGCAAGACCGTCGGCGACCACCGCCTCGCGGCGCGCCTTTGGCAAAGCCCGGCCGATGCCATCGACCCCCAGCCGTGCCACCTCATAGACGCTGAAGGGAAAGGCGAGCCGCGCGTGCTGCGCCATCACCGCGCGACGGCAGGCAAGGCTCCAGGGCGGTACGGCGTGGAGCGGCTCCCCCTCGATCGCGATCGTGCCAGCGGACGGCTTGGCCTCGCCGGTCATGAGTTTCAGCAAGCTCGATTTGCCGGCGCCGTTGGGGCCGACCAGGACCGTGACGCTGCCCGGCATCAGGTCGAGCGAGGCCTCCGCGACGAGCGCCCGCCCGCCCGCCATGAAACCGAGACCGCGCGCCGAGACGATTGGATTGATCTCCTGATCCTTCTCATTCGAGTCCTCATCCTCCAAAACGGCCGCCAAAGCGGCCTCCTCAGGATGACGGCTCGTGGGATTTGGGCCGATCTCAGACATCGAGCGCCGTCGAGCGTCGCAGCAGCAGCCACAGAAAGAAGGGCGCGCCGATCGCTGCCGTGACGATGCCGAGCGGGAGTTCGGCCGGTGCCACCATGAGCCGCGCGACGATATCGGCACCGACGAGCAGGGTCGCGCCGCCCACCGCCGCGAGCGGCAGCAGCAGGCGGTGGTCGGGGCCGATGGCGAGCCGGATCAGATGCGGCACCACGATGCCGACGAAGCCGATCACGCCGGCCGAGGCGACGCTCGCGCCGACGGCAAGCGCCACCAGCAGGATGGCCAGCGCCTTGATGCGCTGGACCGGCAGGCCGAGATGCCAGGCTTCGGCCTCGCCCAGCATCAGGCCGTTGAGCCCGCGCGCCAGAAGCGGCATTGCGAGCAGCATCGGCAAAACGATGGGGGCGACGACGGAGAGCTTGGTCCAGCTCGCGCCGCCGAGGCTGCCGAGCGACCAGAAGGTCAGGTCGCGCAGTTGGCGATCATCTGAGAGGTAGGCGAGAAGGCCGGTCAGGGCGCCCGCCAGCGCGCCGAGCGCGACGCCCGCCAGCAGCATGGTAGCAACCGAGGTGCGGCCCTGGCGGGTCGCGATGAGATAGAGGATCAGTGTCGAGATCAGGCCGCCGCAGAAAGCGCCGACAGGCAGGAGCGCGAAGGGCAGCTTTATCGCCGTGCCTGCGAGGAGCCGGTCGCCGAGCACGATCGTCGCCGCCGCCGCCAAGCCTGCCCCGGAGGAGACGCCGACGAGGCCAGGATCCGCGAGCGGGTTGCGGAACAGCCCCTGCATGAGTGCGCCCGAGACCGCGAGCGAGGCGCCGACCAGCAGACCGAGCAGGACGCGCGGCAGCCGGATATTGAGAACGACCAGGGCGTCGCGCCCTTCGAGCAGCGCTGGATCGCCTGTCAGTCTCGCGCTCAGGATCGCGACGACGCGCTGCGGCGCGATCGCGACCGCGCCCTGGCCGATCGCGATCACAGCGAGCGCCAGGCAGAGCAGGACGAGGCAGCCAACGGCCAGCATGGCCCGCCGCCGGCGGCCCGCCACGAAAGCGGCAAGCGCGGCGGACGCCATTGCAGCATCAGGATTGGCGGCGAGCATCACGGGATGGCGGCTGTCTTCAAAGGCGGGATCGCGGCGTCGGGATAGATCGCCGCCATCAGGTCGCGGGCCGCCAGGGGCGCGCGCGGGCCGAATCCGAGCAGATAGAGTCCGTCCATGGCGACGAGTGCCTTGCGGCTCGCAGCCGGCGTCGACGAGAAGGCCGGCATGGCGAACATCACGTCCGGCGTCGTGTTGGGGCTGCCGCTGTTGCGCATCATCAGGACGATGTCAGGAGCCGCCTCGATGATCGCCTCGTCGGTCATCGGCTTGTAGCCCTCGATCGCGCTGGCGACATTGATCCCGCCGGCGAGACCGATGATGGCATCGGCCGTGCTGTTGCGGCCGCCGACCATGACGCGGCCGTTCTGCAGCGACAGCACGAAGAGGACGCGGCGGCGTGTCCTGAGCCCGTCGCGCAGGCGCGCCAGCTCGTCGAAGCGTTCGGTCGTCTGGGCGGCGAGGCGCCGCGCCGGCTCGGCGGCGCCCGCAAGCGTGCCGATCGCCTCGATCTTGGACGCGATGCCCTCAGGCGTCAGGTCCTCCGGGATTCGGGCGAGCTTCACGCCGGCCTCGCTCAGCAGGGAGATCGCATCCGGCGGACCGGCGCTCTGGATGGCGATGACCAGCGAGGGCTTGAGCGAGATCACGCCCTCGGCCGACAAGGCGCGCACATAGCCGATGCTGGCCTTGTCGCGCAGGGCGTCGATCGGGAACTGGCTGGTCGTGTCGACACCGACGATGCGATCCTGCAGGCCAAGCGCATAGAGAACCTCGGTGATCACGCCGCCGGCCGCGACGATGCGGTCGGGCGTCTGCGCGACGGCGCGGGTGATGACGGCCGACGGCGCGACGAGACCGGCAACCGCAAGCAGGCTCAGCCCGATCGCGGCGGAGAACTCACGGCGGTCGGGCCGCGAGCGCCGGGCGGTCGCGGGGATGAATCGGCCTCGCATGAACGCATCTCCTTCATCGTCCGACATACACCGGCCGCGGTCGAACGGGTGGGTCAGTTTGTGGGTGGTGATGTATTGGCTAGTTTTTAATTATTCAAAATAAGCACTTAAGTCAGTAATATTGACGTAGATATTCAGTTTTACTATAGGGGGTCAAGGGCGAGGCCAGCATCGGCATAGCCCTCCGCAAGCCAGCGACGCGCACAGCGTTCAGCCAGCCGTCACGTCATTCCGGTCGGGGGGCTGGGTCGATGCATTTGCAGATTATGGGCTTGCAGCTCCCGACACATGGGATTTGATTCAAGCAGACCCGGCCTGACGGCCAGCCAACCAAAAGGATATCCCATGTTCATCGCCATGAACCGCTTCAAGGTCGTCAAGGGAGAGGAGGCCGCGTTCGAGACCATCTGGTCGTCGCGCAAGACGCGTCTCGACGAGATGGCGGGCTTCATCGCCTTCCATCTGCTGAAGGGTCCGGAGAAGGAAGACCACACGCTGTACTCCTCCCACACCACCTGGGCCTCGAAGGATGCCTTCACGGCCTGGACCAAATCCGAGCAGTTCCGCGAATCGCATCGCAATGCCGGCCAGCCGCGCGCGACGCCGATCTATCTCGGCCATCCCGAATTCGAGGGCTTCGAGACCGTCCTCAGCGAGGCCAATCCGCATACGCCGCGCCAGGCGGCGGAATAAGGACGTGGCGATGACGACCGCAGAGGCGACGACACGCGATCCGATGGAGCATGTGCGCGAGCTTCTGGCCGCCAAGCCCGACGGCCTGATCGAGGCGATTGCGCGCGAAGCCGGCGTTTCGACGCGCACGGTCCTCGATCAGCTTCCTGCCGAGCAGCGGTTGCTGATCGCGCCGGAGCGGTTCGAGGAGCTCTGGCAGAACCTTGCGACCTGGGGGACCGTGCTGTTCCTGATGCACACCCCCGACGTCGTGCTGGAATGCGAGGGCTCGCTGCCTGTCGGCAGCTTCGGCCACGGCTATTACAATATCCACGGCGACAGCCCGATCGGCGGTCACATCAAGGCTGAAAATTGCCGGGCGATCTATCTCGTCGACCGCAAGACGGCACAAGGGCGTCGTGCCTGCTCGGTGCAATTCTACAACGGCGCGGGCGACGTCATGTTCAAGGTCTTCGTCCGGCGTGACAAGGCGCGCGAACTGCTTGCCGACCAACTCGCTCGCTTCGAGGCTCTGAAGACCTGGGCTGCCTGAATCGGCGGGTCGCCACAGCCTCAGACGGCACTAGCGGAATCACGCCTTGCATTCCTGACGTCGGCTGACGAAGGCTGGTGCTGATGTGCGACGGAACGCGGCGGCCGTCGGCGCGTTCGCCCCGGCAGGCCGCGCCGGAGCGCGACCGTCAGCCGAGGTGCGCCATGCAGGACGATCTTATCGCCCGGGACGATGCCGTCGTCGCGGAAGCATTGTCGCACTTTGCCGCGCTGCAGGACTGGCGGCGACAGGTCGTCGACCTCTATGCCGCCATAAGGGCGCTGCCGCCCGCCCAGGGCCTGGCGCAGTGGCGGACCATCCGGGACCGGCTGTTCCGCGAGCATTCACAGTCGCCGCTTTCGGTGGCGCGACGCGCACAGTTCGGCGGTATCGGCTATTTCCCGCACGATCCGGCCTTGCGCTTCGAGGTCGGGCTGGCAGCCGCGGCGGGCCGCGAGGCCATCAGGATCGAAGCCGGCAAGGACGGTACGATGACGCTCCTGCCCTATGCCCTGACACAGGGGCTCGCAGCGCCCCTCGGCAGAGAACTGACGCTCTACTGGATCGAGGGCTATGGCGGCGGCACGTTCCTGCCCTTCGGCGACGCGACCAATGGCGACGAGACCTTCGCCGGCGGACGCTATCTGCTGGACACGATCAAGGGCGCCGATCTCGGCAGGACGCCCGAGGGGAAGCTGATCCTGGATTTCAACTTTGCCTACTACCCGTCCTGTGCCTATTCGGAAGCCTGGGTCTGCCCGCTTTCGCCATTCGAGAACCGCCTGCCGGCGGCGGTGCGCGGCGGCGAGCGCGATCTCGCTTCGTAGTGCGATCCAAGACGAGACATTCGGGCGGGCCTGCCGTATCATAAGGCAGGCCAAGCCACGATCGCGCCATGAATGGTGCAGATGAGACCCGGTGACGGGCGTCATCGATCAGAATGTCGCTGGTTACCATTTGTTAACCATGCGGGCGCACCTTGCCTCTCACTGATCCGCCCAACCTCGTCGAACCTCCTGATCCTCTATCGGCTTCGCCCCGCAGTCGCGAGCAACGGGAATCCCGCGACGACGCCTTGCCCGACATCCCGGTCCTGGACACGGATTTGTCTGCGCATCTGACCCTGGAAGAAGCCGTCTTTCCAACAGGCAAGACCGTCCTGCCGGCGGCCGAGCCGATCGAGGCCGGCAATTCCGCGGCATGGCGGACCAGCCTGTCGTCGGGACTGCTCCTCGCCTTGCGTTTCGTCCAGGCCCGCTTCCTGTCAGTTTGGGGCCTGCTCGCAGCCGCGGCTCTGTGCCCTCCGCAGGTCTTCGCCGATTTCGCCGTGTACTCGGCACTGGCCAATTTCGTCTCGATCGCCGCGCTGATGCGCTTCGAGGCGGTTTTCTTCCAGAGCTCGGATCAGCTCCGGCTCGGCCGCGCCTTCCGGCTGTCGCTGGCTGTTGGCCTCGCATTTCTCGTCGCGGCGACGCTTGCCGTCGCTGCCGCCGTGGCCTCCGGCCGAATCCTCGCAAGTTATGGAGCGATGTTCTGCGTCTCGCTGGCCGGGCGTGCCGTGCTCCGGCTGGTCTCGGCCGAGGCGACGGCGGAGGGTGATTTCGCGACGATCGGCAACTGCAACATCGTCCAGGCGCTGGTGCAGCCGGCCGTGATGGTCGCGCTGATCTGGCTGTTCGAAGCGACCTCGCTCGCCTTGTTCGCAGCCGATGCCATCGGCCATCTCGTCGCGGCCGGCTATCTTTTCCTCCGGCGCCGCCGCGCCGTCGGGGGACTGGTCTCGCCAAAGGCATGGTCCTGGGCCGAACTGCGGGATTCCGCCGTGCGCTGGCGCACGGCGCCTCTGATCCTGCTGCCGTCCGCGCTCCTGTCGTTCGGCTTCATGGTGATTCCGCTGCTGGCTTTGCCGATGACCAGCAACGCCGTGCTGGCCGCCCATGTCGCACTGGCGATGCGGTTGCTCGAGGTGCCGACGCAGATGTTCGCCGCCGTCTCGGTACCACTCGCTTTGAGCAGCCTGCGCGCCAGGGAGGGCGAAGCCCGGCAGCGCTGGGCGCGTCACATCGCCCTGGGCCTGTTTATCGCCGCCGTCGCGCTGTTCACCGCCATCGCGCTCTTCGCGCTCGGTGCCGATTTTTTGCTGGACGATACGCAATGGGCGGAGATCGGCCAGGTCGTCGCCGCCATGGCCGTGTTCTATGGCGGGATCGCGCTGGTGGCGCCGCTGCACGAGATGGCGTCGCTGTCGCAGCAGCCCCACCGACAGGTCGCGGCCAATGCCATGGCGCTGGGGGCCGCCATGCTCGCCGTGTTCTCGTTCGGCAGCCTGTCTCCGGCGCTGCTCGGCACGATCGGGCTGATCTCGCTGGCGCGGGGAGCGGCGCATCTCCGCTTCGCCTGGACCCGGCTCGGTGCGGAACTCTATGCTGCGGCGCCCCGGACCGTCGGCTGAGAGACCGTCGTCATTCGCGTCGGATCAGCCGATCCGCGATCAAGGACGAGAAGAAGCCCGGCTTGAACTCGCGCTCCAGCCGCTCCGGATCGTAGCCCTCGGCGACCCAGGTCAGGAACGGAATATCCTTGGCCAGCCCCTCGTGGCGATAGGCCTCGAAGAAGGCGTCGAGGATGCCGGTCTTGGCGAAACGGAAATGGCCGTAGCGGAAGGAAAGCTGGGCCGTAGCCTCGTCGAGCGGGCGTTTCTCGTGGATCAGCAGATAGAGTGCGGCGAAGAAACCGGCGCGGTCGGCGCCCGATTTGCAGTGGACGAGCATCGGCTCCGCGATGCCCGCGAAGAAGGCCTGCGCGCCCAGGATCGTCTCCCGATCGGGGGCGCCGCGCGAGCGCAGCACGAATTCGACGAGGTCGATGCCATGCCTCGCGCAGGCTTCGCGCTCCAGCGGCCAGCCGCCATGCTCGCGCCCGCCACGCAGGTTGACGATGGTCCGCACCCCCATCCGTGCGAAGCGGGCGATATCGCGCGGCGTCGGCTGGGCGGTGCGCCAGAGGCCCGGCGTCACCTTGTGGGCATTGAGATAGGCGAGCCGGAAAACGCCATGATCGACCAGCAGCATGTTGGCCCAGGCGCGCGCACGGTCGAGCCGCCCGGCGATCGGTCGGTCCCAGCGCGCGATGCGCGCCATGCGCCTCGCATAGCGCTCCTCGTCGGGGCGCAGCCGGTTCAGCACGGTCTCGTCCGATCGCTTGTCATGCAGCGCCCGATACCAGCGCTTAGGACGCCGCGCAAATCGCCGGCATTTACCCTCGTGCGAAGGTCGGGCTTGGCGTTTCGTATCCGAGCCCGCATAAGACGTCGCGGCTTACAATCTCGACAGGTTACGATCCATGCGCCTT
Source organism: Bosea sp. PAMC 26642 (assembly GCF_001562255.1). NCBI lineage: Bacteria > Pseudomonadati > Pseudomonadota > Alphaproteobacteria > Hyphomicrobiales > Alloboseaceae > Allobosea > Allobosea sp. PAMC 26642. The sequence goes on from NZ_CP014301.1 coordinate 3,875,100, forward strand.
GATGCCATTTCAATCGGCAAGAATCCTCCCGACGAAGTCAATGTGGTGATCGAAGTCGCCATCGGCGGGGAGCCGATCAAATACGAGATGGACAAGGAAGCCGGCACGCTCTTCGTCGACCGCTTCCTCTATACGCCGATGCGCTATCCTGGAAATTACGGCTTCATCCCGCACACCCTGTCGGAGGATGGCGACCCGTGCGACGTGCTCGTCGCCAACACCCGCCCGCTGATTCCAGGCTCCTATATCGCTGTCCGCCCGATCGGCGTGATGATGATGGAGGACGAGGGCGGCGGCGACGAGAAGATCATCGCCGTGCCGGTGCCCAAGCTGACCAAGCGCTACGAGAATGTCCACAACTACACCGACCTGCCCCAGATCACGCTCGACCAGATCCAGCACTTCTTCGAGCACTACAAGGATCTCGAGCCCGGCAAATGGGTCAAGCTGGCCGGCTGGGGCGACGCCAGGAAGGCCAAGGAACTGATCGTCGAGGCGATGGACCGGGCCAAGGCGGCGAAGGCCTGAACCCTTCTCCCCTCGGGGGAGAAGGTGTCGAACGCAGTGAGACGGATGCGGGAAGGGTCGCATCCGCGGCCCTTTTCTTTTTCGGATGAAGCACTTCCCTTATCCGTCACGGCTTCGCCGTGCCACCTTCTCCCCCGAGGGGAGAAGGGCTAACCCCCGATCGCCTCCGCCAGCGCGACGACCCGTGTCGCCATCTGAGCATGCAGGCGCTCGACCATGCGGCCGTCGAGCTGGAGCGCGCCCTTGTCGGCGTTCTCGGGCAACTCGAAAGCGGCGATGATCGCCTTTGCCTGCATCAGCGCCGCCTCGTCGGGCGCGAAGATGGCGTTGGCGGCGGCGACCTGGCCGGGATGGATCAGCGTCTTGCCGTCGAAGCCGAGATCGCGGGCCTGCTCGCATTCGGCCAGGAAGCCCGCCTCGTCCTTGAGGTTGTTGTAGACCCCGTCGATGATGTCGATGCCATGGGCGCGAGCGGCCAGCAGCGCCGTCGTCAGCCAGGGCAGCATCGGCGCGCGGCCAGGCACGAAGCGCGCGCGGGTCTCCTTGGCGAGGTCATTGGTCCCCATCACGAAACAGGCCAGCCGTGAGGCGGGATCGCGCGCGGCCCGCGCGATGCGTTCGACGTCGAGGATGGCGAGCGGCGTCTCGATCATGGCCCAGAGCCGGATCTCAGGCGCGGCCCAGAGGCCATGCAGGCGCGAGCCGATCTCGAGCAGCGTCTCGGGGCTGGAGACCTTCGGGATCAGAATGGCATCGGGTTTCGCATCGGCGGCGGCGGCGAGATCGGCCGCAAACCACGGCGTGTCGAGGCCGTTGACGCGGATGACGATCTCGCGCTTGCCATAGCCGCCGGCCTTCACCGCGGCGCCGATCTGATCGCGCGCCATGGTCTTGGCATCGGGCGCGACGGCATCTTCGAGATCGAGGATCAGCACGTCGGCCGGGATCTCGCGGGCCTTTTCGAGCGCGCGCGCATTGGAACCGGGCATGTAGAGGACGCTGCGGCGGGGGCGTATGGTGGTCATGACGGACTCCTGGCGACACTGACGCCGCTCTTCATTGCACTGCACACTAGACGTGACGCAGATGCAACGGCAGTTCTTCGAACGGTGGATTGGGAGCGCGCACTGATGATCCGGATCGCTGGCGTGGACGGCTGCAAGGCGGGCTGGGTAGCGGCCATTTCATCGGGCACGGAACCGCCCGTTCTGCGTGTGGTGCGCCGCTTCGCCGAGTTGTACGACGGGCCGTCTGCGGCCGATATCGTCGCCGTCGACATGCCGATCGGCCTACCCGAACGCGTGACGGGCTCCGGGCGCGGCCCGGAACAGCTGGTCCGGCCGCTGCTTGGGGCACGACAATCCTCGGTGTTTTCGATCCCATCGCGCGCGTCGGTCCATGCCGAGGACTATGCGAGCGCCTGCGCTCTGGCGCTGGCGACATCCGAGCCGCCGCGCAAGGTCTCCAAACAAGGTTTCCATCTGTTTCCGAAAATCCGGGAGATCGATGCCCTTCTGAGGGAACCAAACGGACTCGACGCTCGCATTTTCGAGGTCCATCCGGAGCTGGCGTTCCAGACCATGCACGGGGCACCGCTGACGCATCCCAAGAAGATCAAGGGTGCGATCAATCCTGCCGGCATGGCCGAGCGCAGGGCGTTGCTGATCGAGACGGGCCTGCCGGCCGTCGTCGTCAATGCCGCCGCACCGCGCGGTGCATACGCTGACGACGTGCTCGATGCCCTCGCCGCCTTGGTCGTCGCCCGGCACATCGCCGCCGGGCGTGGACGGCCCTTCCCCGATCCTCCGGGACGCGATAGCCACGGTCTTCCGATCGCGATCTGGAGCTTCCTGCCCGATCGCCCCCCGACGCAGGAGCCGTCCATGAGCCAGAATCCCGTTCCGCGCGCGATGATCGAGGCTGCCGCCGAGCGGGTCGCCGGCCATGTCCGCACCACGCCGGTGATGCGGCTGGGCACCGGTGCCTTCGGCTCGCGGGCCGATGTCTCGCTGAAGCTCGAATGCCTGCAGCATGCCGGTTCGTTCAAGACGCGCGGCGCCTTCAACAACCTGCTCTCCCTGCCGGTGCCTGCAGCCGGGGTCGCCGCAGCCTCGGGTGGCAATCACGGCGCGGCGGTGGCGTATGCGGCGCGCGAGCGCGGGGTCAAGGCGACGATCTTCGTGCCGGAGATCTCGCCCGCCGCAAAGATCGAGGCGATCCGTCGCTTCGGCGCCGATGTCCGGATCGGCGGGGCGCAATATGACGACGCGCAGGCGGCCTGCGACGCCTTCGTCGCGGAGACCGGAGCGCTGAAGATCCATCCCTTCGCGGCGGCCGAGACCATTGCGGGACAGGGCACGCTCGGGCGCGAATGGCACGCCCAGGAGCGCGATCTCGACACGGTGCTGGTCGCGGTCGGCGGCGGCGGGCTGATCTCCGGGATCGCGGCCTGGTTCGCCGGATCCGGCGTCAAGGTGGTGGGCGTCGAGCCGGCGGGCTCGCGCGCCTTGCAGGCGGCACTCGAAGCGAAGGGGCCCGTGGAGGTCAAGGTCGCCTCGGTCGCCGCCGATTCGCTTGGCGCGCGCAATGTCGGGCCGCTGGTCTATGAGGTCTGCAAGGACACGGTCGATCATGTCGCGCTCGTTCCCGACGAGGCGATCACGCAAGCGCAGGTGGCGCTGTGGCGCGATTTCCGGCTGGCGGTCGAGCCCGGCGGGGCTGCGGCGCTGGGCGCGCTGCTGAGCGGCGCCTACAAGCCCAAGCCCGGCGAGCGGCTCGGCGTGCTGGTCTGCGGCGCGAATGTCGATCTCGGCGTTCTCAGGGAGATCGTGGCGTGAACGCGCCGGGCATCGCCAAGGGCGGCAAGGCGATCTATGGCGCCCCGCTCGGCATCCTGATGCTGGAGGCGCGCTTTCCGCGCATTCCCGGCGACATGGGCAATGCCGCGACCTGGCCTTTCCCGGTGCTTTACAAGGTCGTTGCAGGGGCAAGCCCGGAAAAGGTCGTGCTGCAGGGCGCTGCCGGGCTGCTGCCGGATTTCGTGGCTGCGGCGCAAGAACTGGTCCGGCTCGGGGCCGAGGCCATCACCACCAATTGCGGCTTCCTCTCGCTGTTCCAGGCCGAGCTCGCGGCTGCGGTCGGCGTGCCGGTCGCGACGTCCGCCCTGATGCAGGTACCCTGGGTGCAGGCGACGCTGCCGCCGGGGCAGCGCGTCGGCATCGTCACGGTTTCGTCGTCGAGCCTGACGCCGGCGCATCTCGATGCCGTCAGCGTGCCGCGCGACACCCCCGTTACCGGCACGGAAGGCGGCAAGGAGTTCTTCCGCGTGCTGATCAAGGCCGAAAAGGACGACATGGATATCGCGCTAGCCCAGCGCGACGTGGTCGAGGCCGGCCTGCGGCTCGTCGCGGAGAATCCCGGCATCGGCGCGATCGTTCTCGAATGCACCAACATGCCGCCCTATGCCGCCGCGCTGCAGGCGGCGACGGGGCTGCCAGTCTACGACATCTATTCGCTGGTGAGTTGGTTCCACGCCGGGCTGAGGCCGCGGAGGTTCTGAGCGGGCGACTTCCCAATTCGGATTTCGCTGCAGCGTCGGTTCCGGCGCTTCGCAGAACGGGAGAATAGCGCTGGAAGAACCCTCTCCCGGAGGGAGAGGGCAGGGTGAGGGGTCGGCCACTGGCCGTATAGGACGATGGTCTCGGCGAGCGCCTGCCTCAGTGCCGGACTCGCGAAACGGCCGACACCTCACCCTGCCCTCTCCTTACAGGAGAGGGTTCCCTGCGCTGGCTGGTTTGCAGTCGGGACTCGCAGCACTGGACGCAGGCCCTGCCGGCAGCGCACACTCTTGCCGACACCATCTCCGCGAGCCTTCCATGTTCGAGCCTACCCCCAAGACCAATCCCGGCCGCTTCTTCGAGGATTTCCGGCTCGGCGAGACCATCGTCCATGCGACCCCGCGCACCGTCACCGTCGGCGACGTCTCGCTGTACACGGCGCTCTATGGGCCGCGCTTCGCGGTGCAGTCCTCGGACGCCTTCGCAAAAGCGATCGGCTATCCGGCCGCCCCGGTCGACGACCTGCTGGTCTTCCATATCGTCTTCGGCAAGACGGTGCCGGATATCTCGCTGAATGCGGTCGCCAATCTCGGCTATGCCGATGGCCGTTTTCTCAAGCCGGTGTTTCCGGGCGACACGCTCTCGACGACGTCGGAGGTAATCGGGCTGAAACAGACCTCGGCGGGCGATGCCGGCATCGTCTATGTCCGCTCGATCGGTCGCAACCAGCGCGCCGAGATCGTACTGAGCTATGTGCGCTGGGTTCTGGTGCGCAAGCGCGCGCCAGGTACGCCGGCCCATGCCGAGCAGGTGCCGGATCTGGCCAAGGCCGTGCTGCCGGAGGAACTCGGCGAGGGCTGCCCGACGATCGAGCTTTCGGCCCATGACGACGCGCTGTCGGGCTCGCGCTTCCGCTGGAGCGACTATGCCGCGGGAGAGCGGATCGACCATGTCGACGGCATGACCGTCGAGGAGGCGGAGCACCAGATCGCGACGCGGCTCTACCAGAACACCGCCAAGGTCCACTTCGACGCCTACAGCGCGCGCGAGACCCGATTCGGCAAGCGCCTGATCTATGGCGGCCATGTCATAAGCCTGGCGCGCGCACTGTCCTTCAACGGGCTGGGCAATGCCTTCCACATCGCCGCGATCAATGGCGGGCGGCATGTCGCGCCGCTCTTCGCCGGCGATACCGTCTTCGCCTGGAGCGAGGTGCTGCAGAGCGCCGAACTGCCGGGACGCGGCGATGTCGGAGCATTGCGGCTGCGGCTGGTGGCGACCAAGAACCGTCCCTGCGGCGAGTTCCCGCTGAAGCATGACGGCGACCATTACGACGACGGCGTTATCCTCGATTTCGACTATTGGGCGCTGCTGCCGCGCTAGCCTGAGTTACAAAATCGATACTCTGTCACTTCGTCACCTGCGTGTCGCATTGCAGCAAGGGGCCGGTTTCGCTACAGACCAGTCACTCTAGAACGATCCCAAATGGATAGACGGGCTTGCTTGCAGGCCCAGCAGTGTCGGAGAGATGATTTGGCCGAGGTCAAGCCGGTGGCGCGTCCGCTTTCGCCGCATCTGCAGATCTATCGCTGGTCCTGGACGATGGCGATGTCGATCGCCCATCGCGTCACGGGATGCGCGCTCTATGCCGGTACGGTCCTGATCGCCGCCTGGCTGGTCGCCGCCGCGTCCGGCCCCGCCGCCTTCGAGACGGCGCAATGGATAGCGGGCTCGATCCTCGGCAAGCTCGTGATGTTCGGCTATTCCTTCGCGCTGCTGCACCACATGGTCGGAGGCCTGCGCCATTTCGTCTGGGACATGGGCCGTGGCTACGACCCGCAGACCCGGATGAATCTGGCGAAATACAGCGTCGCGGTGTCAGGCGGGCTCACGCTGCTCGTCTGGATCCTGGCCTTTCTGGTGCGCTGAGGAGTTTTAGCGATGTCGTCCAACTCCTCCATGCGCACGCCGCTCGGCCGGGTCCGCGGTCTCGGCTCCGCCAGATCCGGTACAGGGCATTTCTGGCTGCAGCGCGTCACCGCCGTCGCCAACGTCATCCTGACAGTGATCTTCCTCGGCGTCGTGATCTCGCTCTTCGGCAAGCCCTATCCGGCGGCGATGGCCACGCTGTCGCACCCCCTTGTCGCGATCCTGATGCTGCTCTTCATCATCTCGGGTGCGGTCCACATGCGGATCGGGATGCAGGTCGTCATCGAGGACTACGTCCATGGCGAGGGCCTCAAGATCGCCGCCGTGATGGCCAATACCTTCTTCGCGATCGCGATCGGCGCAGCCTGCGTCTTCGCGGTGCTGAAGCTCTCGTTTGGAGGCTGATCCGATGGCGATCACCAGAGCCCGCTCGACCGCGACCTATGCCGGCCCGGCCTATCCGATCACCGACCACACCTTCGACGTCGTGGTCGTCGGCGCCGGCGGTGCGGGTCTGCGCGCCACCGTCGGCTGCTCGCAGGCCGGCCTGAAGACCGCCTGCATCACCAAGGTCTTCCCGACTCGCTCGCACACGGTCGCGGCTCAGGGCGGTGTCGCGGCTTCGCTCGGCAATATGGGCAAGGACACTTGGCAGTGGCACATGTACGACACCGTCAAGGGGTCGGACTGGCTCGGCGACCAGGACGCGATCGAATACCTCGTCCGCAATGCGCCGGCCGCCGTCTATGAGTTGGAACATTGGGGCGTGCCGTTCTCGCGCACCGAGGCCGGCAAGATCTACCAGCGTCCCTTCGGTGGCATGACCACCGAATTCGGCGAGGGCCCGCCGGCCCAGCGCACCTGCGCGGCGGCCGACCGCACCGGCCACGCCATGCTGCACACGCTTTATGGGCAGGCGCTGCGCTACAATACCGAGTTCTTCATCGAGTACTTCGCCATCGACCTGATCATGGACGAGGACGGCGCCTGCCGCGGCGTGATCGCGCTCAAGCTCGACGACGGCACGCTGCACCGCTTCCGCTCGAAGATGGCGATCATGGCGACAGGCGGTTACGGCCGCGCCTATTTCTCGGCGACTTCGGCCCATACCTGTACAGGCGACGGCAACGCCATGGTGCTGCGCGCCGGCCTGCCGCTGCAGGACATGGAGTTCGTGCAGTTCCACCCGACCGGCATCTACGGCGCCGGCTGCCTGATCACCGAAGGCGCACGCGGCGAGGGCGGCTACCTGACCAATTCCGAGGGCGAGCGCTTCATGGAGCGCTATGCCCCCTCGGCCAAGGACCTCGCCTCGCGCGACGTCGTCTCACGCTCGATGACCATGGAAATCCGGGGCGGGCGCGGCGTCGGCAAGAACAAGGACCACATCTACCTGCATCTCGACCATCTCGACCCGACGATCCTGCACGAGCGCCTGCCCGGCATCTCGGAGAGCGCCAAGATCTTCGCCGGCGTCGACGTGACGCGCGAGCCGATCCCGGTGCTGCCGACGGTGCATTACAACATGGGCGGCATACCCACGAACTTCCACGGCGAGGTCCTGACCAAGGTCGACGGCAATGCCGACACGGTGGTGCCGGGCCTGATGGCGATCGGCGAGGCGGCCTGCGTCTCGGTGCATGGCGCCAACCGGCTGGGCTCGAACTCGCTGATCGACCTCGTGGTCTTCGGCCGTGCGGCGGGCCTGCGCTGCGCCGAGATCGTGACGCCGGGCGAAAAGCAGCCGGAGCTGCCCTCGACCTCGGCCGATCTGGCCCTGACGCGCCTCGACAAGTTCCGCAACGCCTCGGGCTCGACCACGACGGCCGAACTGCGCGGGCGCATGCAGAAGACCATGCAGGACAATTGCGCGGTCTACCGCACGGGTGAGACTCTGGAAGAGGGCCACAAGCTGATCCACGAGGTCTGGGCCGGCGCATCGGACATCGCGACGACCGATCGCTCGCTGATCTGGAACTCCGACCTGATCGAGACGATGGAGTTCGACAATTTGATCACGCAGGCCGTGGTTACGATGGATTCGGCGCTGAACCGCCCGGAAAGTCGCGGGGCCCATGCCCGCGAGGACTATCCCAACCGCGACGACAAGGACTGGATGAAGCACACGCTCGCTTGGGTCGACGACGAGAAGCGGACGGTGTCGCTGGATGATCGCCCGGTCCACACCTACACGCTCTCCAACGACATCGAGTACATCAAGCCCAAGGCAAGGGTGTATTAAGGGAGAGATCGCGTTCATGCGTCCTTTAGCGACCATTGGACACAACCGGGGAGGCGGAGGGCGCATGTACGCGATCGTCTTCGATTTTGACACGCAAACTCTGGAACAGCTTTATCCCAATCAATCCTGGCGGAACGCCTACACGGATGTACGAAGCTATTTGACGGCTCGTGGTTTCGAATGGAAGCAGGGCAGCACTTATTTTGGAAATGACTCGGTTGATGCAGTGCGCTGCGTCACGGTCGTCCAAAGACTGGCAAAGAAGTACTCTTGGTTTACGCCTTCGGTCCGGGACATCAGAATGCTTCGGATCGAAGAAAACAACGATCTAATGAGTGCGCTCGACGACGAGGACGACGACTAAGTCATGGCCGAATTCAATCTCCCGCAGAACTCCCGCCTCGTCGCGGGCAAGACCTGGCCGAAGCCCGCCAGCGCCGGCAAGCTGACCGAGTTCAAGGTCTATCGCTGGAGCCCCGACGATACCGAGAACCCGCGCACCGACACCTATTTCGTCGACCGCGAGGATTGCGGACCGATGGTTCTCGACGCGCTGATCTGGATCAAGTCGAAGATCGACCCGACGCTGACCTTCCGCCGTTCCTGCCGCGAGGGCATCTGCGGCTCCTGCGCGATGAACATGGACGGCAAGAACGGGCTCGCCTGCACCACCGGCATCGACGAGTGCGGCGGGACGGGCAAGAATGCGGGACGGGTCGCGATCTATCCGCTGCCGCATATGCCGGTGATCAAGGATCTGGTGCCGGACCTGACGCAGTTCTACGCCCAGCACGCCTCGATCGAGCCCTGGCTCAAGACCACGACGCCGTCGCCGGAGAAGGAATGGGCGCAAGGGAAAGAGGATCGCGAGAAGCTCGACGGTCTCTACGAGTGCATCCTGTGCGCCTGCTGCACCACCTCCTGCCCGAGCTACTGGTGGAACGGCGACCGCTATCTCGGCCCTGCTGCCCTGCTGCAGGCCTATCGCTGGCTGATCGACAGCCGCGACGAATCGACCGGCGAGCGGCTCGACAATCTGGAAGATCCGTTCCGGCTGTATCGCTGCCACACCATCATGAACTGCGCCAATGCCTGCCCGAAGGGGTTGAACCCCGCCAAGGCGATTGCCGAAGTGAAGATGATGATGGTGACGCGTCAGGTCTGACGCATCACCATGTCAATGTCGGCGCACCCGTCTCGTCATGGTCGGGCTCGCATAGAGGCGCGCCAAGACAATTGACGGCCAGCTGCAGCGACCCATTCGTCACCGCACCAGAATATTCCGGAACTGCCACGGATCGCTGGCGTCGATGTCCTCCGGGAACAGCCCCGGACGGCCGTCGAGTGGGGTCCAGTCCGTATAATAGCCCTTCACCGGACCGAGATAGGGCATCTGGATCTCGAGGCAGCGGTTGAGGTCCATCTCCTCGACTTCGACGATGCCGGCGCGCGGATTCTCCAGCGCCCAGACCATGCCGGCGAGGATGGCCGACGTCACCTGCAGGCCGGTCGCGCTCTGATAGGGAGCCAGCGTGCGCGTCTCCTCGATCGAGAGCTGCGAGCCGAACCAGTAGGCGCCCTTCTCATGACCGTAGAGCAGCACGCCGAGTTCGTCGATGCCATCGACGATCTCGTCCTCTTCCAGGATGTGCTCCTCTTCCTGCGGGCGGCCGGCATTGCCGAACATCTCGTGCAGCGACAAAACCGCGTCGTTGGGCGGGTGGTAGGCGTAGTGGCAGGTCGGCCGGTAGACGGCCTTGCCGCTCTCGTCGCGGACGGTGAAGTAATCGGCGATCGAGATCGACTCATTGTGTGTGACGAGGAAGCCGTATTGCGGACCGGGCGTCGGGCACCAGCTCCTGACCTTGGTCTCGGCACCAGCCTGCATCAGATAGATCGCGGCCTGCGAGCCGGTTTCGTGGGTGCGGGCGTTGTCGGGCATCCACGTCTCATGCGTGCCCCAGCCGAGTTCGGCCGGCTGCACGCCTTCGGCGATGAAGCCCTCGACCGACCAGGTGTTGACGAAGACGCCCGGCGGCTTGGGATTGCGCGACCGCTGCGTGTCACGCTCGGCGATATGGATGCCCTTGACGCCGGCATGTTGCATCAGCGCGGCCCATTCCTCGCGGGTCGTCGGCTGGGGCACATTCAAGCGCATATCGGCGGCGAGGTTGAGCAGTGCCTTCTTGGCAAGCCAGGAGGCCATGCCCGGATTGGCGCCGCAGCAGGAGACCGAGGTCGGCGAGCCGGGCGCGCGGGCGCGCTTGGCGGCGAGCGTCATCTCGCGCAGCGCATAGTTCGAGCGCTCGCCCGGACCCTTGCTCTCGTCGAAATAGAAGCCGAGCCAGGGCTCGTTGACCGTATCAATATAGAGGGCTCCAAGACTGGAGCAGAATTCCATCAGGTCGCGCGAGCCGGTGTCGCAGGACAGGTTCACGCAGAAGCCCTGCCCGCCGCCTGCCGTCAGCAGCGGCTCGAGCATCGTCTTGTAGTTGTCGATGGTAACGGCTTCCTGGATGAACCGGATGCCGCGCTCGTCGAGGAGGTGGCGGTTCAAATCGTCAGGCGCAATGACGACGAAACGGCTCTTGTCGAATTCGAAATGCCGCTCGATCAGCGGCAGCGTCCCGCGTCCGATCGAGCCGAAGCCGATCATCACGATCGGGCCGGTGATCTTTCCGTATACGGGCCAGTTGCTCATTCTCGGGTTGTCTCCTTCTTGGGGGCGCTTGCCGGGGCGGTGGCTGCGCAAGCCATCTCCGGCTCGTATGGGCGAAGCGTTGCCGCGTCAATCACACCAGGGCCGTATCTCCGGGTCAGTGGCTGCCCGGATAGTCCGCGTCAAGGACGAAGGGGTAGGGGCCAGCGAAACGCTCGACATAGGCGGTATGGGTCACGAAGCCGGCAGTCTGCCGGAACGAATGCAGCAGATAGGCCGGCGGCTCCATGTGGAACGTCGCAGCACCGTCGTCGCTGAGGTCGAGCGTCACCTGGTGCGTCACGCTGGGCGCGATCTGCGCGATGGTGCCGGCAAAGCGCGTCACGATCGGCCGATGATGATGGCCGCACAGGATGCGCTCGATGTTGGGATAGCGCGAGACGATGGCAGCAAAGGCCTCTGCCCCGTCGAGCAACCTGATCGCATCCATATGCGCGATGCCGCAGGCGAAGGGCGGATGATGCATGAAGATCGCAACAGGCTGGTCACCTGCCCCCGCCAGCGCCTGATCGAGGAAGGCGAGCCGCGTCGCGCACAGCGCACCGGCGCTCTGTCCCGGCACGAGCGTATCGAGCCCGATCAGCCGCATAGGCCCGATATCGGCGACGAACTGGACGAAGCCGCCGTCGAGCACCTGCCTTGGATCCAGGGCAAGGCCTGCGGTCAGCGTCTCGCGCCGGTCATGATTGCCCGGCACCACCAAAACAGGCATGTCGAGCCGGCTCAGCATCGCCTGCAGGACGGCATACTCCTCGGCCAGGCCGCAATCGGTCAGATCACCGGTGATCACCAGCAGATCGGGGCGGGGCGAAAGCCTGGCGACGACATCCAGCGCGCGTTCGCTCAGCGCATTGGTCTCGGAGACGCGATAGGCGGGTTTGCCGCGCGGGCGGATATGCAGGTCGGTGATCTGGGCGATGAGCATGATGGGTCTCGGAAATGACAGCCGATCGTCATGGCCGGGGCCGAGCATGACGATCCAGCGTATGAAGGCGGCTTCAAGGTCCGGCTCGAAACTCGCTCCGGTGAGTTGACTGGCGTGGCTTTCGAGAACCGGAGCGGAGCGGACTTTTGTCCGTGAGCACCGGAAGCGCAGAAAGCCGCGTCAGACGGCCACCGGAGTAGAGTTTCAGTTCGTCGGCAGCTTCAGCGCGGTCTGCTCGACATAAGGCCGCATGATCTCATCGGCCTGCTTCTGGGCAGCGACCAGCGCCTCCTTCGGCGTCTTCTTGGCCGACAGCACCGCGGCGAGTTCGTCCTCGATCGCCTTGCGGACGGGCACGGTCTTGTAGGTGGCGAACCAGGGCTTGGCGAAGGCGAGCTGGCTGACCGCGATCCCGGCGTCGGGGTTCTTGGCGATGAACTCCTTCATCTCGGGCGTGTCGTAGGCGGCCTTGTTGGGGGCGAAATAGCCGGTGGCGCGGCTCCACCAGCCGGACTTCTCAGGCGAGGTCATCCAGTTGATCAGCGTCCAGGCGGCCTTGCGACGCTCGCCCTCGACACCGGTCGGGATGACCAGCGAAGCGCCGCCGATCGGCACTTCGTTGCGGACGTTCTTGGGGACGAAGGCGACCTTGTAGGGGAATTTCGCATTGTTGCGGATATGGGTCAGCGAGCCCGTCGAGAGCAGCATCATCGAGGCCTGGCCCGACAGGAAGGCGCCGGAAACCGCGCCGCCGGCCTGCACGCCGGCCGGATGAACCTTGTGCTTGGCGACGAGGTCGGACCAGAAGGTCAGCGCGCCGAGCATGGACGGGGTGTCGTAATAGACCTCGCCGCCATATTCGGCATTGAACCACTGGCCGCCATTGGAATGGGTCAGGGCCTGCAGGATCCAGCCGCCGTAATCATAGTTCGAGGGCATCATCATGCCCCAGCGGGTGACGCGGTCGCCGTCGCGCTTGGTCAGCTTCTTGGCGGTGGCGACCAGCTCTTCCCAATTCGCGGGCAGCTTGTCGGGGTCGAGGCCGGCTTCCTTGAGGTGATCGGTATTGACGTAGAGCAGCGGCGTCGAGTTGTGGAAGGGCACGCCATAGACCTGCCGGTCGAGCACGGCGTTGCCATGCAGCGCATCGAAGAACTGGCCCATGAACTGGTCGTTGTTCTTGCCGTCGGCCTTGATGAGCGCGTCCATCGACTGGATCTCGCCCTCGATCTTGAGGTCGAGCAGGAAGTTGGCGGACATGATCACGGCGGCCGGCGGCTTGCCGGCCTTCATCGCGGCGCGGGTCTTGATCAGCGTTTCGTCATAGGAGCCGGTATAGACCGGCGTCGCCTTGATCGAGGGGTTCTTTTCGTTGAACTCCTTGAGCAGGGCCGCCATGTCGCGGGCGAGCTGGCCGTCGACCGGGACCGGGAAGAACAGCTCGATCTCGGTCGGGGCCTGGGCGAAGGCGGGCGAGAGCGCGAAGCTGGCGGCGAAGGCGGCGCCTGCGAGCAGGCTGCGGCGGGTGGTCGTCATGATGGTTTTTCCTTACTTGATACCGGAGGAGACGAAGGAGTTGACGAAGGCGCGCTGGAACAGCGCGAAGGCGAGCAGCAGCGGCGCGCTGACCATCAGGGTGCCGGCAGCGATCACGCCCCAGGCCTGCGCGCCCTCGGCGCCGCGCGTGAAGGAGGCGAGGCCGACGGTGAGCGGGCGCAGATCGGGCGAGTTGATCACCATCAGCGGCCAGAGGAACTCGTTCCAATGGGCGGTGACCGAGACGATCGAGAAGGCGACGAGCGAGGGCTTGGCCAACGGCAGATAGATGAAGCCGATGCGCTGGAAGACGCTGGCGCCGTCGATCAGGGCTGCATCCTCCAGCTCGCGCGGGATCGCGCGGAAGGCCTGGCGCATCAGGAAGGTGCCGAAGGCGGAGGCGAAATAGGGCGCCATCACGCCGAGCAGGCTGTCATAGAGGCCGAGTTTCGCGATCGTCGTCAGGTTGGGGACGATCAGCACGACGGGCGCCAGCATGAGCTGCAGCAGGAAGAGGTAGAAGCAGAGCGTCCGGCCCGGAAACTCAAGCCTGGCGAAGGCGTAGCCGGCCAGCGTGATCGTGACGATCTGCACGGCGAGGATGCCGAGGCTGATGATCGTCGTGTTGAGGCCGTAGCGCGGGAAGTCGGCCGAAGCCCAGGCCTCCCGGAAATTGGCCAGCGTCGGGACATAGGACGGGACCAGCGAGGCCATGCCGGCGCCGATGCTTTCGGGATTGAAGGCCGCGATCAGCATCCAGATGAAGGGCACCATCCAGAGTGCCGCGATCAGCAGCGTCGCGGCATAGCCGAGCTTCGGCGTGATCTCGCCGGTGGCGACGCCGGTGCTGGCCTGGCTGATGCTGGCCGCGCTCATGGCTCCTTCTCCCCGAAGGAGCGTTCCAGCGTCCGCAGCGAGGAGGCGGTGACGGCGAGCAGCAGCGCCAGCATGACCAGCGTGCCGGCCGCAGCGCGTCCGGCGTCGTAGTTCTCGACCGCCTGCTGGTAGACGTAGAACAGCAACAGGTTGGTGGAATCGGACGGGCCGCCTTTGGTCAGGACGAAGACATGATCGACCTGGGTGACGACATTGAGCAGCCCGATGACCAGGACGAAGCCGATCGTCGGCTTGAGATAGGGCAGGGTGACATAGCGCAGCCGCTGCCACGGCCCGGCGCCGTCGAGGATCGCGGCCTCATAGGCGTCCGCCGGGACGGCCTGGAGGCCGGCGAGGAAGAACAGCATGTAGTAGCCGGCGTTCTTCCAGATCGTCAGCGCCATGATCGACCAGAGCGCGATGTCGGGATCGCCGAGCCAGTTCGGGCCGGAGATGGCGAGCTTGGCAAGGTGGTAATCGAGCAAGCCGACATTGGGCAGGAACAGGAACAGGAAGATCGAGGCGGCGGCGACCAGCGGGATCAGAACGGGCAGGAAGAACAGGGCCCGGAACAGCGCGTTGACGCGGCTCGATTTCACCAGCGCCATGGCAAAACCCAGCGCCAGCACGAGGCTGGGGATCACCGTGCCAAGCGCATAGACCAGGTTGTTAGCCAGCGCCTTCCGGAAGGCGGGGTCAGCGAAGAGCTTGAGAAAATTGTCGAACCCGACATAGGCCTGCGGGCCGCCGACGCGGATCTGTCCGTGGAACGACTGCCACAGGACCTGCACAACCGGCCAATAGGTGAACAGCGCCAGAAAGAGCAGCGACGGCGCCAGCATCGCGAAGGCGAGCACGGTGGTCTGGCGCGGCCGCCAGCGCGGCGCGCTCCATTCCCTCGCCCTGCCCGCCGTGATCGTCGCCTGCGCCATGCACCCCTACCTTTGGCGGGGGTCATGGCGGGGCAGGACGACGAAGCGGTTACGGATCGATGACGGATGCGTGACGGCTCCGGCGATTCGCCGGGGCTGTCGCAGTTATCCTTAGGCGGCGCGGCGCGCCGGCTCCGCCAGCGGGGCGGCTTGGTCAGGACGGCTGGTCGCGACGAGAACCCCGGCGGCACAGGCCAACGCGCCATCGCGCAATTCGAGGCCGAGGAAGCGTTCGCGTTCGACGGGGCCGGGCATGGCGAGATCTCGGGTCAAGTCGCCGCAAAAGCCGAAGCGCTCGTAATAGGCCGCGTCACCGACCAGCAGCACGGCACCATGACCGCGGCAGGCCGCGCGCCAGATCGCTTCCCGCATCATGGCGCGGCCGAGGCCCTCGCCCTGAAGCTCCGGCGAAACGGCGAGCGGACCGAGCAGGAGCGCGGCCTTGCCGCCGACCTCGACATGCCAGAGCCGGACGGTCGCGACGACGACGCCGTCGCGCTCGGCCGTCAATGCAAGGCCCTCAGCCGGCAAACGACCCGCGCGGAGCCGCTCGCTCGACTTCGCGGTGCGGCGCTCGCCCAGGCAACGGTCGAGCAGCGCCTCGCGGGCGGGAATATCGGCAGCGACCTCGTCGCGAATCGTGATCATGACGCACCTCCGGCCGGAGCGCCCGCTGTCGCGGACCTTCCCGGCGCCGCGCAGGCGCGGCCACAAGACTCAAGGGATGTGTGGAAGAGGGTCCGGCGGGAGCCACGGCCGCAGCACTCCATTCTGGAGGCTAGGACGCTCCGCCTGAAAACCGTCGGGCGGCCTGCCGATCATGACAGGGCGCTTCGCCGGACCCGATTTGATGCAAGGGACGGCAGGCCCCTTGAATTCACGTCAGATGACGTACTGCCTCAACGGCGGAAAACCGTTGAAGGCGACGGCCGAGTAGGTCGTCGTATAGGCGCCCGTGCCTTCGATCAGCAGCTTGTCGCCGATCTCCAGGCTGAACGGCAGCATGTACGGGGTCTTCTCGTACATGACGTCGACCGAATCGCAGGTCGGGCCGGCGAGCACGCAGGGAACCGTCGCATCGCCGTCGCGGGCGCTGCGGATCGGATAGCGGATCGCCTCGTCCATGGTCTCGGCGAGACCGTTGAACTTTCCGATATCGAGATAGACCCAGGCGACCTGATCGTCCTTGGCCTTCTTCGAGATCAGGACGACCTCGGTCTCGATCAGGCCGGCATCGCCGACCATGCCGCGGCCCGGCTCGATGATGGTCTCCGGCAGGCGGTTGCCGAAATGCTTCGACAGCGCCTGGAAGATCGCATCGCCATAGGCCGGGACGCCCGGGATCGGACGCAGATAGCGCGCCGGGAAGCCGCCGCCGAGATTGACCATCGACAGCGACATGCCGCGCACCGCGCACTCCTTGAACACCGACGAGGCCGAGGCCAGCGCGGAGTCCCAGGCGTTGATGTTGGCCTGCTGCGAGCCGACATGGAACGAGATGCCATGCGCGGTCAGGCCGAGGCGATGGCCATGTTCGAGCACGTCGGCGGCCATTTCGGGCACACAGCCGAACTTGCGCGAAAGCGGCCAGTCGGCGCCGGCTCCGTCGCAGAGGATGCGGCAGAAGATACGCACATCCGTCGCGCCGGTCTTGTCAGCCGAACGGGCGACCTTCTCGACCTCGGCCGTGCAATCGACGGCGAAGAGGCGCACGCCGAGCTCCATGGCGCGGGCGACGTCGCGCTCCTTCTTGATCGTGTTGCCGAAGGAGATGCGGTCGGCGGTCGCACCGGCGGCCAGCGCGAGTTCGATCTCGACGACCGAGGCGCAATCGAAGCAGGAGCCGAGCTTAGCCAGCAAAGCGAGCACTTCCGGGGCCGGGTTCGCCTTCACGGCGTAGAACACGCGCGTGTCGGGGAGAGCCCGGGAGAAGGCATGATAGTTCTCTCTGACGACATCGAGATCGATGACGACGCAGGGCCCATCCTCACGGCGGGTGCGAAGAAACTCACGGATGCGCTCGGTCATGAGACGCGTCTCCCTCCGGCGCAAGCGGCGCCGATGCGACATGAAGCCGGCTTGAGTCGATCGAGCGAACCACGGCGCGTTGGAAACGCCGAGATACGCCGAACGAAACGTCCGGACTTTGATAACCGTCGCTTGGGAGATGAACCCCGCACGCCCGGCAATGAAGGACAAGCCTCTTCGGTGCTGGTCTTTGGAGGACCAGCGAGACCAAAAAAAGCCCGTTCCGTCGTTGCTTTAAGCTGCGTCCCCCGTGGAGATTCGGGGTTCGCCGGTTTCGCCTCCGGCTGCCAGTCGCTGTTCGGAGAGCAGTTCCCTTGGGAGGAACCGGGAGGCGTGATTCGAGGGGATGTCCATCCCCCTCCATCCGTCCTCCAACTCCTGGCGGCTGTCCGGCCTCTTGTCCGGATGCCCACCGACTGACACGCGGCCACAGGCACGTGCGAATTGGGTAGAGGGCATATACGGATTGCGGCCCGGCACTACAAGTTTTTTCTGAGCGCAGGACCGGGATTTTTTAGCGAACGCCGGCCCGGAGAAAGCTCGGCCGACCAACCGGCTATCCGCAGAAGCGGATGCGGTTTCCGAACGGATCGGGCACTTCGAGCATACGCCCGCCCGGACCGTCCTCCTGGATGCCCGGCTTGGAGTAGGAGTAGCGCTTGCCGATCAGCTCGGCGCGATAGGCGTCGACGCCCTTCATCCGCACGAAGACGTTCGAGCCGGGGCTGGCATCGCCGTGATGCTCGGACAGATGCAGCTTCAGCCCGGAGCGTGAGACCTGCATGTAGATCGGGAAGTTCGGGCCGAAGCGATGGTCCCAGTCCATGCTGAAGCCGAGGAAGCCGAGATAGAATTCCTGCGCCTTCCCGACATCGAAGATCCGCAGGATGGGAATGCCCATCTCGAGGCTGATGCCGGACGAATCTGACTGCGCCTCCCCCACCACGTCACGGTACTCGCCGAAGCTTGCGGAGGCAGTGTTCCAGTCTGCATAGCCAAACTGCCTGGCAACGATTTCCAGGGTTTCGGAGTGGGACAGCGCGACCTGCCGGGCGGCAAGAGTCTCGCGGAGACTTTTGGCCATCAGTTTCGCATCGCGAAAGCTGCGCATCATCATGATCCTTCTCGTGGAGGACGAAACGATCAGGGCTCGCCTTGCTGATTGCCGTCCGCCGAACGATCGGGATCACGGACGCCGCCGAGGATGCATTCACCATGCCCTGAGGGCGCGAGCGGCTGGCTGCATCCGGCCATGGGCAAAATGATAGGAAAGCCGCCCGCGGGCTGTCAACGACGTGACGATCCGCATCGCCGAGATTGAACCTCGAATCGGATGTGTATATGATCGTCGCTGTCTACACATCGGAGACGGAGATGCGGACCAACATCGAGATCGACGACGCCCTGCTGAAGGAAGCGATGGAGATCACTGGACTTCAGACGAAGAAGGCAACGGTCGAGGAAGCACTTCGCAGAATCGTCAGGAACGCCGATCTGAAGAAGGTGATCGCCGAGATGCATGGCCTCGGCTGGGAGGGCGACCTCGACCAAATGCGTGAAGGCCGGGTTTTCGATCCGCTGCCATGATCGTCGTCGACAGCTCGGTCTGGATCGCGCAACTCCGCTCGCAAGACACCCGCGCAGCGGCAAAGCTCGCCGAAATGGACACGCCTGATTACATCGTGGTGGGCGATCTCGTTCTAATGGAGGTGCTGCGAGGGGCTCGCGACGAGAGGCACGCAGATCGACTCGAGCGCTCGCTGCGGCGCTTCAAGGTCCAGCGGATGGTTGATGAAACGATCGCTGTATCCGCCGCTCGTCATGCGCGGCTCTTGCGCAGCCGGGGCGTCACGATCCGCAAGACGATCGACCTTCTGATCGCAACCTTCTGCATCGAACGAAATTACGAACTCCTCCATCAGGACCGCGACTTCGACATGATCGCGCGCCATACCGCCCTCAGGATCGCCTAGCTCCCTGCCCGCCCTAGACCGGCGCCAATTCATCGCCTAAGTCCCTGGACTGAATAAGCCTTCGCGGCCCGTTACCACTGGATTTCCGTCTCCCATGACAAACACCAACCGCCGCCATCTCCTGGCCGGACTTGCCGCCGCGCTCAGCCTCTCGGTGGCGCCATCGGCCCTGCTGGCGCAGCAGCCTGCCCCGCAGCCGCCCGCGCCTGCGCCGCCGCAGCCGCGCTTCGGCTTCGAGGATGTCGTGCGTCGCGCCCGCGAGATCGCGGCCGTGCCATATGAGCAGGGCCCCACTCTGCCCGAGCCCCTGTCGCGGCTGGATTTCGATTCCTGGCGCGACATCCGTTTCCGTCCCGATCGCGCGCTGCTGGCCCAGAACGGGTCCGGCTTCAGAATGCAGATGTTCCACCCCGGCTTCCTGTTCACCCGGCCGGTCGTGGTCAATGTCGTGCGCGACGGCGTGCCGACGCCGGTACCTTATTCCGCCAGCCTGTTCGATTACGGCCGGGTCAAGTTCGAGAAGCCCCTGCCGGTCAATCTCGGCTTCGCCGGTTTCCGGCTGCACTATCCGCTGAACGATCCGCGCGTGCTCGACGAGTTGATCTCGTTCATCGGCGCGAGCTATTTCCGCGTGCTCGGGCGCCATCAGCGCTACGGCCTCTCGGCGCGCGGTCTGGCGATCGGCGCCGGCCTGCCCGCCGAGGAGTTCCCGATGTTCCGGGAGTTCTGGATCGAGGCGCCCGCGGCGAATGCCGAGCGCGTCACCGTCTATGCGCTGCTCGATTCGGCCTCGGTGTCCGGCGCGTACCGGTTCCACATCTATCCCGACGTCGACAGCGTCATGGATGTCAGCGTGACGCTGTTTCCACGCCGCCCGATCGAGAAGCTGGGGCTGGCGCCGCTGACCTCGATGTTCTTCACAGGTGAGAACGACCGACGCTTTCATGAGGATTTCCGCTCGGAGCTGCATGATTCCGACGGGCTGATGATTCATTCCGGTACCGGCGAATGGATCTGGCGCCCGCTGCGCAATCCACGCCAGCAGGCGGTCTCATCCTTCGTCGAGCGCAATCCGCGCGGTTTCGGCCTGATGCAGCGCGACCGGACCTTCGAGCACTACCAGGATCTCGACCTCTTCTACGAACTGCGGCCTTCCTACTGGATCGAGCCGCAGGGCGACTGGGGCGAAGGCGTCGTCGAACTGATCGAGATGCCGACGACGGACGAGACCAACGACAACATCGTCGCGCTCTGGGCACCGAAGGCGCCGCTCGAACCCGGCCGCGAATTCTCCTTCGGCTACAAGCTGACCGCGATGCTCGACAGCGACGACCTGCATCCGGGCGGGCGCGCCATCAACACTTATCAGGCCAGGCCCAAGGCGCTCGGCTCGGGCGAGGCCGTGACGGCGGGCGCGCGCCGCTTCATCGTCGACTTCGCAGGCGGCGACCTCGAATACCATCTCAGGCAGCCCGACAAGGTCGAGATCGTGCCCTCGATCGCCTATGGCCGGATCGACCGCGCCTTCATCGTGCCCAACCCCAAGACGATGGGCTTTCGCGCCTTCATCGACATCGTCGTCGAGCCCGGCCAGCTCGCGGAGATGCGCGCCTTCCTGAAGAGCGGCGACAAGACGCTGACCGAGACCTGGAGCTACCCCTGGCGGGCGGAGGCTTGAGGGCTGCGTCACGCGCTCGACCATGCCGTCGCGCGTTGCCGGGAACCAGATCGCTGCGCCAAGGTTCGCAAATCGGCCCGGCTGGGCTATCAGGAGCGAGCGATCGCGCTCATGCGCCGTTCAGCCACCACACCGCATGATCGCGCAGGATATGATGGACGATGACCGGAACGGGCGCAGCATGACGATGAAGACAAATTCCTGGAGCACGGCTTTCAGGGCCGCCGGCCTGATGCCTGTTCTGGTGCTGGCCGCCTGTACCGGTTCGCAGCGCTTCGACTCGGCAGGCTACGCGCCGCAGACTTATGGCCAGCCGATGCTGCAGCCGGCGCCGCCGATCGAATCGGCGCCGGTGATGACGCAACCTTTGCCTCCGCCGGGCGGCTATCCGTCGGCTTCGGCGCCCGGATCCCTGCCGCCTCCGCAGGATCCGTACTACGAGCCGGCTCCGGGCGCGCCGCAGATTTCGACGCCGCCGCCGGTCGATCGCCCAAGCGACGTCCCGACTTTGCGCGGTGGAGGCGGCCAGATCGCGACGCTGGGTGCGGGCACCGGCAGCGCGCGCGGCGCGGTGTCGTCGCGCGACGGCGTCATCGGCAACTGGACTGCACGGGAGGCGACAGGAACCTCCTGCCGCGTCCAGCTCTCCAGCGCGCCGAGCCTCGATCTCTATCGCGCCAATGCCTCGGGCTGCGCCAATCGGGATCTTCAGAAGGTCAATGCCTGGGATTTCCGCGACGGCGAGGTTTATCTCTACCAGCAGGGCGGCTCGGTCGTGGCGCGGCTGCGGGCCAGCGACGGCGGCGCGATGAACGGCGCCGTGACGAAGTCGGGCGCCGCGCTCTCGCTCAATCGGTAACCTGCCATCGGTTGGAGCGGCGTGCGACCTTGTCAGGCGCGCGACGAACGGCCGAAGAAGGCCGGCCGCCAGAATTTGCGTTGCAGCGAAAGGGCCAGCGTCGCGAAGCCCCGGGCATTGTCGAACGCCTCGTCGAGGATGGTGAAGGCCGTCGGCCCACCGGTCGAGACGGATCCCTCGACATCGGCATAGCCGCCGACGAGATCGGCCTCGAACTTGTGCGCGAACCGGCGCATCGCGGCGTTCTCGGGCAGGCAGGTCATGTAGAGCGTACGGATACCGCGATTGCGCCCGGCCGTGATCAGGCGGCTGAACAGCTGCTCGCCGATGCCCTGGCGCCGCCAGTCCCGTTCGACGCTGAAGGCAGCCTCGCCGGTCTGGGCGACGATGTCCTCAAGCCCGCGCAGCTCGGCTGCGCCACGCACTTCGCCGGCTTCGACATAGGCATAGACCAGCCCGCCGACCCCGAACGTGGTCTCGGCGTAGTTGACGAGGAAATCGTCGTTGACGGCCGTGCCGAAGCGTTCGCGGCGCGTGGTCGCGTCGAGCCGAAGCAGATGTGCCGTGAAGAGGGCGCGCTCCGCGGGCCAGAGCCGGCGGATTTCGCCTGTGCCGGTCGTTGCGCCGGCCTTTTTGGAATGTGCCAATGTCATCTCCTGAAACAGCGTGGATCGCTGCGCAACCGACCAGGAGGCGTGTCTTCCCTAACTCTCGTCCCAGATCGTATGTTGCAGCGCACAATGCAAGAGGCCGGCCTGTGGCAATTCGGCGCTGAGCGTTCGACCTCGCGATTTGTCAGGCCCTGCCCGGCGACGAGACTTCGGCTGCCATCCTCGCCCAAAACATGCATGATGCCGCTACGATTTGCCGTGCGACGTTCCGACTTCGAACGGTCGCGCCCATGACCGCCGTGAGACCCGCCATGTCCGATCCCCGCCTGCCCCAAGACCCCCGTTTGCCGTTCCTGGCCGAGCTCGACAAGAAGATCCTCTGGCTCGCCTCCTGGACGATCCACAACGCCAACCATCTGCGCCAGAGTACGGACGGCATGAAAGTCGGCGGGCATCAGGCCTCGTCGGCTTCGCTCTGCACGATCATGACGGCGCTCTACATGGCCGCGCTCAAACCGCAGGACCGTGTCGCCGTGAAGCCGCACGCCTCGCCGATCTTCCACGCGATCAATTATCTGATGGGGCTGCAGACCCGCGAGAAGCTGGAGAATTTCCGGGGATACAAGGGTGCGCAGAGCTATCCCTCGCGTACCAAGGACATCGACGACGTCGATTTCTCGACCGGTTCGGTCGGCCTCGGTGTCGCGCAGACGCTATTCTCGTCGCTGACGCAGGATTACGTCCGGGCCCATGGCTGGGGGACCGACAGGCCGGAAGGTCGCATGATCTCGCTGATCGGCGATGCGGAGCTCGACGAGGGCAATATCTTCGAAGCCCTGATGGAGGGCTGGAAGCACGGCCTGCGCAATACGTGGTGGGTGATCGACTACAATCGCCAATCGCTCGACGCCGTTATCCGCGAAGGACTCTACGACCGTTTCGAGCAGATGTTCCGGAATTTCGGCTGGGACGTCGTCACACTGAAATACGGCTCTATCCAGCAGGCGGCGTTCAAGGAGACAGGCGGTGAGCGTCTGAAGGCCTGGATCGATTCCTGCCCGAACCAGCTCTATTCGGCGCTGACCTTCCAGGGCGGCGCGGCCTGGCGCAAGCGCCTGATGGACGACCTCGGCGATCAAGGGCCGGTTACGAAGCTGATCGAGGCCCGCTCGGACGCCGAACTCTCGAAGCTGATGTGCAATCTCGGCGGGCACGATTTGCCCTCGATTCTCGAAGCCTTCGAGGCCATCGACCACGACCGGCCGGTCTGCTTCCTCGCCTACACCGTCAAGGGTTTCGGCCTGCCGCTCGCCGGCCACAAGGACAACCATGCCGGCCTGATGACCAAGGAGCAGATGGAGGGCTTCAAGAGCGCCAACGCCGTCCGGCCCGGCCATGAATGGGACCTGTTCGAGGGCCTGTCGCTGCCGGAAGCCGAAATCCGCGGTTTCCTCGACAAAGTGCCGTTCTTCGCCCAAGGCCGGCGCCGCAAGACTGCACCGAAGCTCCCGGTCCCGGAAAAGCTCGAAGCCGGCATCCAGCCGCACATGTCCACGCAGATGGGTTTCGGCAAGGTGCTGGACGACCTCGCCAAGCGCGGCGGGCCGCTGGCCGACCGCATCGTCACGACGGCGCCCGACGTCACGGTCTCGACCAATCTCGGCCCCTGGGTGAACCGGCGCGGGCTCTTCGCCAAGGCGGAGATGGCCGACACCTTCAAGGACGAGCGCATTCCCTCGATGCAGAAATGGGAGTTCTCGCCACAAGGCCAGCATGTCGAACTCGGCATCGCCGAGATGAACCTGTTCATCAACCTGTCGGCGCTGGGCCTGTCGCATTCGATCTTCGGCGAGCGTCTGATCCCGATCGGCACGCTTTACGACCCCTTCATCTCGCGCGGTCTCGATGCGCTAAACTATGCCTGCTACCAGGATGCCCGCTTCATGGTGGTGGCAACGCCGTCCGGCGTCACGCTGGCGCCCGAAGGCGGGGCGCATCAGTCGATCGCGACGCCGCTGATCGGCATGAGCCAGGACGGGCTCTGCGCCTTCGAACCGGCCTTCGTCGACGAGCTTGCCGTGATGATGCGCTGGTCCTTCGATTACATGCAGAAGGATGGCGAGGGTGACCCCGACGAGCGCACCTGGTTGCGCGACGAGACCGGCGGCTCGGTCTATCTGCGCCTCTCGACGCTGCAACTCGAACAGCCCAAGCGCGTGATGACGCCGGAACTCGAAAGCGAGATCATCGACGGCGCCTATTGGCTGAGGAAGCCGGGACCGAACGCCTCGGTCGTCATCGCCTATACTGGAGCAGTCGCGGCCGAGGCGATCGAGGCCGTCGGCCTTTTGGGCGAGGATCGGCGCGATGTCGGGCTGCTCGCGATCACCTCGGCCGATCGGCTCAATGCCGGCTGGCAGGCGGCCGAACGGGCACGCCAGCGTGGCAACCATCAGGCCACGAGCCATGTCGAGCGGCTGCTCGGAGATCTGTCACGCGATTGCGGCATCGTCTCGGTGCTGGACGGCCACCCGGCGACACTGGCCTGGCTCGGCAGCGTGCATGGCCACAGGCAGAAGGCGCTCGGCGTCGAGCATTTCGGCCAGACCGGCACGGTCGCCGATCTCTACCGTCATTTCGGCATCGACGCCAACGCGATCGTCCACGCGGCGCAGGCTGCGGCGCCGGGGCGGCCGGTGCGCTATCTCAAGGCGTTGCCTTGAACGTTTGACGGTTCGCGCCGACCCATACCGTCATCCCGGACGCAGCGAAGCGGAGATCCGGGATCCATGCCTGAACCGCTCCGACATGGATCCCGGGTCAAGCCCGGGATGACGGTCGTGAATTTCAGTACTGTCGAGAATCCTACTTAGCCGATCGCGCCTCAGAAGCGCGGCGTCTCGAAGGTGTCTGCGAAGGGATTGCGGCCCGCACCGATCCGGCCCGGCAGCACGTCCTCGCCATAAAGACCGCCGGTGCTCGCATAGACTGGGGCCGAGGCGAAATGCTGGCTGGCATAGCGGTTCAGCGAGCCGACGGCGACGACGTTGCCAGCGTCGAAATAGCTGCGCTTCTGGACGATGACGCGAAGTGGGCCACGACGGCTCTGCGCCTCGGCGACCGAGGCCGCGACGGTCAGCGCCACGAGCGAAAGGCCGAGGCCGGCGGCGAAACGCTGGAAGGAACGCATGACGACTGGTCTCCTGAAGCGGGCACGCGGCCCATGATCGACGGCTGGCGACGATACTACGCCGTGGTTAACGCTTTGGTGCCGACCATAAACCACACATTCGCGCGACTGACATCGAACCTACGGGCTGAATACCAGCACTACGAAAACGAAAAATACTGATAAATGCACCGCACCTTCCAGCATCGTCGTGCGGGTGCCCGTGAAGGTCAGCGTGCTCAAGAGCAGCGTCATCGCCAGAATGATCATGTTGGTGCCGGACAGGCCGAGCACCACCTCCTGGCCCGTGAACAGACCGATCGCCAGCACAGCCGGAACCGTCAGTCCAAGCGTCGATGCGGCCGCACCAAGGCACAGGTTTATCGCCCGCTGGAGCTGGTTCGCCGTGATCGCGCGCAGCGCCGCGATGCATTCGGGCGTGAACACGACCATTGCGATCAGAATGCCGCCGAGCGCGACCGGCGCACCGAGCTTGATGATGCCGAAATCGAGCACGGCCGCCAGACTTTTCGCCAGAACGACGATCGGCAGGATATTGGCGAGCAGGAGCGCGACATGCGTCCAGGTCGCGCCGCCCGGATCGTCGTAGCCGTGATCGCTGTCCTCGGAGATACCGTCTTCTCCGGCAGTCCGTGGGACCGGTGCCTGCTCGCGCGTCGGCTCCTGGAAGAACGAGCGGTGCCGCCCGGTCTGGAGCGCGAGGAAGGCGCCGTAGAGCGCGAGGGTGAAGACCGAGAAGCTGATCGACTGCAGCGTCGTCAGCGTGCCGTTGCTGGTCGAGGTGGTGAAGTTCGGGAGCACCAGCGGGATGATCGTCAGAGGTATGATCACCGCCAGATAGGAGGAGGCGCCCTTCATATTGTAGCTCTGCGCGAAATGGCGCTGCCCGCCAAGCAGCAGCCCGATCCCGACGACGCCGTTGAGCACGATCATCAGCACTGCGAACATGGTGTCGCGCCCCAGGGTCGGCGCACCCTTGGCGCCCAGCATCACCGCTGAAATCAGCGCGACCTCGATGATCACGATCGACAGGGTCAGGATCAGCGTGCCGTAGGGTTCGCCGAGCCGCCCAGCGAGCATCTCGGCTTCATGGACCACGCCGAAGGCCGCCCAGATGATGACACCCAGCAGCCACAGGAAGATCGCGACCGAGACCAGTGGCGCTCCTAACTGTCCGAGAATGCCGGCTCCGAAAATCTGGAACGAAGCCACGCTTGCCCATGCGCAGGCGAGGCGGATGATCATGGTGGGCAAAGGCCTGTCCTGCAAAATGACATGGTTTGGAAAAACGCGAGCAGACACCGGCTGCGCGCCGCCTGTCGACTGCCAACGCATTGTAGTCGACTTCGTTTCGTCAGGACCAGGCGGGCGAGCATCGGGCGGAACTGAGGAGACGACCTCGTACCATGAGCGGCACTGACGTCAACGGCTTCAGTTCATCCTGCGCTCGCCCTTCGCGAACGGGCTGAGGCCAAGCCACTGGTGGATCGAGCGGGCGATCGTCTGGTCACCGGTCAGCTGGATATTGCCTGCATCGACCTCGGTGCTGAGCTTCGAAATTCCCATCCAGACCGCCGTCATCGTTCGCAGCGAACTGCGCACGTACAAGTCGATCTCGTAGCCCGGATTGGTGTGGCACAGATCGACCGTCTCCCCGTCGATCACCAGCCACCACAATCTGCGATCGGCGCTCAGCTCCGGGTAGATGAAGTTGATCGTGCAGCGTCGGGGCGGCAGCGGCGACGGCTCCAAGCCGCGCCGCATGTCCCACATCAGCAGCGAGGGATCGAGATTCTTCAGCGACATCGACGATTCGACCCAGCGCTGCCCCCAGAAGCCGAGCGACATGACGACGCCGCGCAGGTCCTCCCCGGCCTCCGTCAGCCGGTAGTTCATCACGCCGGGCTGGCCGGACGGGGTCGTCGCGATCACGCCGGCTTCTTCCAGCTCCTTCAGTCGCTTCGAGAGCAGCGACGGCGACATGCGCGGCACGCCCCGCCGCAGATCGTTGAAACGCGTCGTGCCGCAGAGGAGTTCGCGAAGCACGAGCGCCGTCCAGCGACTGCAGACGATTTCGGCCGCCATCGAAACGGGACAGAACTGGCCGTAGCTTCCACGATCGGCTTTGTCGGGCAATTGAACCCCCGGATCATGATTGCGCCGGTGAGAACTCCGGACGTAAAACCAGTTGGCATCCTACCCTGTCGCAAAGGCAATTGCAGCATCTCTTCCGCCGCGACCCGTTTCGATTACGGTGCGCTAGTACAGTTCGTGAACTGGAACGCCGCTTAGCGGCTGGATACCGTCCCCGCCATCGAAGTTTCATAAGGGAGGACGCCATGAGCACGAGCGCGGCATTGAACATGAAGACGCAGGACCGGCGCAGCGTCGCCGAGATCGCAACCGAACTCGGCGCGATCTTCGCAGGACGCGCCGAGCAGGCCGTCGACGAGGACAGCTTCGTCGCCGACAATTTCGCATTGTTGAAAACCTCGGGGCTGGTCGAGGCCGGCGTGCCGGTCGAACTCGGCGGCGGCGGCGCCGACGTCGACGAACTGGCGGAGATGCTTCGGATTCTCGCCTATCATTGCGGCTCGACCGCACTCGCCTTCTCGATGCACACCCATCAGGTCGCGGTCCCGGCCTGGCGCTGGACCCATCAGAAGGCCATGCCGGTCGAGCCGCTGCTCAGGCGCATCGCGCAGGAGCGGATCATCCTGCTGTCGAGCGGCGGCTCCGACTGGATCGGCGGCTCGGGCAAGGCCGAGAAGGTCGAGGGCGGTTATCGCATCACGGCACGCAAGGTGTTCTCGTCCGGCTCGCCCGCCGGCGATCTCCTGATGACCGGCGCGATTCTCGAGGAGGAGGGCCAGCCTCCGACAGTCCTGCATTTCGGCGTCCCGATGAGCTCGCCGAACGTGAAGGTGCTCGACAACTGGCGCGTGCTCGGAATGCGCGGCACCGGCTCGAACGACGTCTCGATCGAAGGCCATGTCGTGCCCGAGACCGCCGTCTCGGTCAGGCGCAAGGCAGGCGAATGGCACCCGCTGTTCCACATCATCGCGACGATCGCCTTCCCGCTGATCTACTCGGTCTATCTCGGCGTCGCCGAGAGCGCACGCGACATCGCCATCGCGGCAGCCAAGCGCCGCCAGCCCAACCAGCACGCAATCCAGCTTGCCGGCCGGATGGACACCGAACTCGCGGCGGCGCGGCTGGCACGCGACTGGATGCTCGCCGCGGTGCGTCTCAACGCGCCCTCCGCTTCGACCATCAACGACGTGATGATGGGGCGGCAGCTCGTCGCGCGGCACGCTATCGCTACGGTCGAGCTGGCGATGGAACTGGCCGGGGGCGCGGGCTTCTTCCGGGCAACCAGACTGGAGCGGCGGTTCCGCGATATCCAGGCCGCACGCTATCATCCGATGCAACCGGGACCGCAGGCCCAATATGCGGGCGCGATGGCGCTGGGACTTCCGGTCGAGCAGATCTACTAATCCTATTGACGAGATAGCTTTCTGCGGCGGTTTTCGGGCCGCCGCAGCACGTCGCGTATTGCCTCAGTCTACCGCGATCTTCGCCGCCAGTGGGCTTCCTGCCCCGTCGGGCAGGATCGCCGCAGGCTTGTCAGTCACCAGATACTGCGCCCGCGCCAGCGCCTCGAATCGGCCGCCCTTGGCGACGAGTTCGTCGAACGTGCCCATCTCGATCACCCGGCCCTGCTCGAAGACGAGGATGCGGTCGGCATTGCGGATCGTCGCGAGCCGGTGCGCGATGACGAAGGTCGTGCGCCCCTTCATCACCTCGTCCAGCGCCTTCTGCAGCTTGACCTCGGTCGCGGCATCGAGCGCCGAGGTCGCCTCGTCGAGGATCAGGATCGGCGGGTTTTTGAGCAGAGCGCGCGCGATCGAGAGGCGCTGGCGCTCGCCGCCCGAGAGCGTGCGGCCGCGTTCGCCGACCAGCGTGTCGAGCCCGTCGCTCTGGCGCGCCATGACCTCCGTCGCCTGGGCGCGGTCGAGCGCCTCCATCATCTCGGCATCGGTCGCATCGGGCTTGCCGACGGTCAGGTTCTCCCGGATCGAGCGCGCGAACAGCATCGGCTCCTGGAAGACGACGCCGATATTCCGGCGCAGCGACAACAGCGAAATCTCGCGGATATCCATGCCATCGGCCGTGATCCGGCCCGATTGCGGATCGAAAGCGCGGTGCAATAGGCCGAGCGTCGTCGATTTGCCCGAGCCGGTCGAGCCGACGATGGCGATCGTCTCGCCCGGCTGCACCGCGAAGGAGACATCCTCCACCGCCGCGCGCTTGCCGTCATAGGAGAACGACACGTTCTCGAACGCGATGGCCCCCTGCAGCCGCCCGGCATCGGCTGCGTTCGGCGGATCGCGCACCGCCGGCATCGTGTCGAGAACCTCGAAGAACTCGCGCAGCTTCGGCCCCTGCATGAAGATGAAGTTTACGAAGGCGACGATCTGCTCGAGCCGCCCGACCAGCATGGTGGCGAAGCCCATGAAGGTGACGATCTCGCCGACCGTCGTCAGTCCCTGCATCAACAGCCACGCGCCGACGACGAAGATGGCGAGCACCGTCAGTGTCGCCGAGGCGCGCGTCGCGACCGTTGCGACCGCCCACCAGGACAACACCGGAAGCTGCGCTTCGAGCAGGCTGCTGATGGTCGAGCGCAGCCCGCGCACCTCCGCCTCGATACGCGTGAAACTCTGGATTACCGGCACGTTGCCGAGCGCGTCCGACGCCCGCTCGGCGAGGCTCGAATGATAGGCCTCGACATGGCTCTGCAGCTTGTCGGTCTTGCGCAGCACATAGGCCGTCAGGGACCCGAACAGGGTGACGAGCGAGATCAGCAGCAGGCCGAGTTGCCAGTTCTTCCACAGCGTGAAGGGGAGCAGAATGAACAGCGCGACGAGGCTGGCGCAGTGCTCGCGGAAGAAGGACAGCCACAGCGCCCACATGCCGCTCGTGCCGTCGAGCATCACCTTGAGCACACGACCGGAATGGGTCTGGGTGTGATAGGCCAGCGGCAGGGTCAGCGCGTGCTCGAAATAATTCGCCATCACCGCGAGTCTGCGACGATGCGCCAGCGCGTCGGAATGCAGCGCGACAAAGACGCCGGCCGCGATCGTAAACAGGCCGAAGCCGACCCAGGCCAGGATCAGCATGTTGAGATCGCCCCAGCCCAGCCGCTGGCCCGCGCCGTGGACGACAGACAGCTTGTCGATCAGCGCGCCGAACAGCATCGGCTCGGCAAAGGATGCCGCTGCCAGAAGGATATTGGCGAGCGCCAGCCACAGGCCCAGCCGCCGTTCCGGGCCGAGCTCTCCGAGGACGCGGGCATAGATCGCAAACAGGGACATCGGCAGAGCTTTAGCTGACCCGCGCCCGGGCACAAGCATTCAAACCTTAACGCTTCCTTCAAGGCAGTCTCGCTAAAGTCGCTCGCGGTCTCGCTCCGGTCCTGGCGGCGGGATGATCGCCAGTGCGATATCGGGGTAGTGTGATGGATATTGCAACTGCCGTAGGTTTGCTCTCCGGCGTCGGCGTGCTCGTCGGGCTCATCATGCTCGATGGCGGCAATTTCAAAGCCTATTACGATATTCATGCCGTCATCGTCATTTTCGGCGGTGCGACGGCTGCGACCATGATCCGCTTTCCCTTCTCCGTCATCCTGCACGGCCTGCCGATGGGAATGCGCTTCGCCTTCACGATGAGCGCGAGCCACCCGCGCGAGCTGATCGAGGAGATCACCCGCGTCGCGGAAGTCGCCCGCAAGAGTGGTCCGGTCGCGCTGGAAAGCGTCGAGGTCTCCGACATCTTCCTCGCTCAGGGCCTGCGCTACATCGCCGACGGCTACGACAAGGAATTCATCCGCGACACCATGGAGCGCGACCGCGACAACTTCCTGCAGCGGCTCGACGAAGGCTCGAAGGTCTACCGTTCGATCGGCGACTGCGCCCCGGCCTGGGGCATGATTGGTACCATTCTGGGCATGGTGACGATGTTCGCCAACATGTCAGACCCCTCCAAACTCGGCGGTGCCATGGCGACGGCCCTCTTGGCGACGCTTTATGGCGCGGTCGTCGCCAACATGATCGCCATGCCGATCGCCGACAAGCTGCACGTCAAGCTCGAGGAGGAGGAGATCGCCCGCACGCTGATTATCGACGGCGTGCTGCAGATGCGTGACGCCAAATCACCCACCCTGATCCGCGAAATGCTGCTCGCCTACATGCCCGCACATCACCGGGCGGAAATGGCGGAAGCAACCTGACGGGGGGAGACGGCGCGATGGCCGGGTTCTGAACGATGGCGAAGAAGAAGCGCGGCGGCCATGGCGGCCATGGCTGGTTCGTGACCTTCGCCGACCTGATGGCGCTGCTGATGAGCTTCTTCGTCATGCTCGCGGCCTATTCGAGCCAGGACAAGGCCAAATTGCAGATCGTCGCCGGCTCGATGCGCGAGGCCTTCGGCAACCAGAGGGACATCCGGCTGGCGGGCATCGTCGAGACCGACGGAGTGCCCACGGGAACCACCGTCAAGAATGCGCGCATCAAGCCGCTCAGCGAGGCGACCGACACGCCCGGCCCCAACAAGACCACGCCCAATGACGACGGCCTGACACAGGCGACGCAGGATCGCGGCTTCGCCTTGGCTGCGGCCTCGCTGCGGCAAGCGCTGCGCGACATGCCCGAGATCGCCGAGATCTCGCGCAACGTTCTGGTCGAGGTCTCGGACACCGGCATCGACATCCAGCTCGTCGATCAGGAGGGCCGCGCCATGTTCGCGGAAGGCTCGAGCCAGCCCAATGAACGGATGCGCAAGGTTCTGGCGGCGCTGGCACCAACTCTGCGGCGGATGCCCAACAGGATCACGCTGACCGGCCATACCTCGACCCCGCGCCCGGGCGCCACGCCGGAGGGAGACCCGTGGGTCCTCTCCGTCGGGCGCGCCGCTGCCGTGCGCGAGATTCTGGCCAATACCGGCGTGCCCAACGAGCGCTTCGCCTCGGTGACCGGCAAGGGCGACACCGATCCGCTGATCAAGGACAATCCCTATCTGCCCTACAACCGCCGCGTCGGCATCGTCCTGAAGGCCGATTCGCCACCGCTGCCCTTCGGCGCGAAGCCCTGAGGTGATCGGCTCGGCCTGTCGATGGCTCTGCTCGCCATAACGGCAAGCGTAACAATCACGCACTCAGCGGCACCGGCGCAAGGCGCAGGCCGAAGGCGTGCATGACCTTGAGAACCGTGCCGAACTCGGGGTTGCCCTCGGCGCTCAACGCCCGATAGAGCGCCTCCCGACTGAGACCGGTATCCCGCGCGATCTGGGTCATCCCGATCGCACGCGCGACATTGCCGAGCGCGCGCGAGAACAACGCAGGGTCGCCATCCTCCAAGGCGGCATCTAGATAAGCCGAGATCATTTCCGGCGTATCGAGATGCTCCGAGGTATCCCAAGGCCCGACGTCGATCGTCATCGCTCTTCGTCCTTTAGCGACCGCGCGATCGTCTTGGCCCTGACGATGTCGCGATCTTGGCTGCTCTTGTCGCCACCACATAGCAGAATGACGACGGTTCGACCGAAACGGGTGAAGTAAATGCGATAGCCGGGCCCGGTATCGACCCGCAGCTCGCTGATGCCCTCACCAACCGGCTTTACATCGCCGACATTGCCCTCCGCGACACGATCGAGCCGCGTCAGGATCCGAGCCTTGGCTTTCAGATCGCGTAGCCCGTTGAGCCACTGCACGAAATCCTGGGTCCGCCGAACGATGATCACGCCCAAATCGTAACCTGCAGGCTACAAATGTCAATTCACGGCGCCACGATCAGCGCCCAATACACCTGATACTTCGAGCCCGGCGCATAGGCCGTGGCGATGCCCATCCGGGTCGCACCCGGCGTTTTCATTACGCGGTCGTGCTGGGGCGAGTCGCGCCAACCCGAGAAGGCCTCGGCCATGCGGCGATAGCCGGCGGAGAGATTGACCTCGGCGCCGCGCTGGCCCTCGCGCTCCAGCCGTTTTTTGACCGCCTCGGCCGAGCCGGGCTTGTCGGCGGCGGCCATGGCCGCGGCCTCGCTTTCGGCGGCCTGGCTCAGACCCGGATCGAGCTTGAGAGCCGCCAGCCCCTGATTGAGCCGATAGGCCGAGATGGTCGCGCGTGCCGCCTCTTCGTCGACGCGCGCGGAGGCCGAGCCGAGATCGCGATAGAAGGCGGGCTGCCCCGTGCGGGCGGGCTCGGTACAGCCGGCGAGGTTCAGCACGGCGAGCGCGCCGGCGAGCAAGGCGGGGCAGGTCACGCCGAGGGCTTTCGGCGCGACGCGCTTGGTGTCGGGCATCGCATCATTCCTTGTTATCGTCCTTGAACGGAATCTTGTCGGGCTCCTCAGCCGGGGCCGGCTTTTCCGGCGGTGCAGCGTCCGGCTCCTCGTCATTGATGGACGCCGCCGGGCCGCGCACAGTGATCTTCGACTTCGGAGTCTTGCGCTGGCTGATCTCGCGCGAAACCGCCTCGGCAATGCTGCCCAGCGACTGCTCGATGCCCTCCAGCCCCTTGACCGTCAGTTCGGCGCCCACCGCGGCCGGCTCCATCTCGACCAGACGCTTGTGGATGACGTAGTTCAGGTCGCTTGTGACGCGGGCCACGACATCGACTTCTGCCACGATGCAGATCAGGTCGAAATCCATCGTCGCCGTGCCGAGCTTCTTGAACAGCACGGTCGGCGGCGGCTTCTGCAGCACGTCGCCATGCGCGGAGGCGGTCTCCGAAAGCATGGCGCGGACCTCGGTGGGATCGTAGACGCGCGGCACCGAAATCGAGATCAGCACGCGGCCGGTCCGATCGTTGCGGACGCGGTTGCGGACGACGCCGGAGATGAGGTTGGAATTGGGCACGATGACCGAGGAGCGGTCGAAGGTCGCGATCTCGGTCGAGCGGACATTGATCTTCTTGACGATACCCTCCGCGTCGCCGACCACGACCTGGTCGCCGACGCGGATCGGCCGCTCCCACAGCAGGATCAGCCCCGAGACGAAATTCGACACCACCGATTGCAGCCCGAAGCCGATGCCGACGGAGAGCGCGCTGGCGACCAGCGTCAGCCGTTCCAGGCTCAGGCCCAGCGAAGACACGGCCAGCGCCACCGCCGCGATATGGCCGACATAGCCGGCCGCCGTCGTGATCGAATTGCGCAGCCCCGTATCGAGCTCCGTCGTCGGCAGGAATTTGTTTTCGAGCCAGCCCTGGAGCGAGCGCGTCGCGGTCAACCCGAGCGCGAACAGCAGTCCGGAGACGATGATCGAGGACAGCGAGATGGTGACGCCGCCGAGCTGGAAGCCGAAGAAGGCAGCCCGCAGCGAGCTCGCAAGATCGCCCGATTCGAGCCCCCACGGCGCCAGCGCGAGCATCCCCATGACAACGATCAGGATGAGCTTGAGGGCGCCGGTGGCGACGACTGCAATCTTCTGCAATGTCGTGGCGCGAATGCCGATCCCGGCCTTCAGGGTCAGGGCGAGGCGGCCCTTTCCGGTCAGCGCCTGCATCAGGCCGAGATCGACAAGCTGGTAGACCAGCACGAAGAGGCTGACGAGAACCCCGATCCAGAGCACCTGCTCGGTCAGGAAGGAGGCGAAGACGACATAACCGCTGAGCGCCGCCAGGACGACGACGATGCCGACGATCCAGCCGAGGATGCGGACCGGCCCGAGGCTTGCCCCGTCGACCGGCACATAGGGGCCAAGACAAGCCTCCTCTTCGACTTCGTCATCGTCGCGCAGTTGGTAGAGCCCCGCGATCAGGGTCAGCGCGAAGACGATTGCAAGGATGCCGCGCACGAGGATCGAGACGGCCAGGCCCGCGGCGATCGCCTGCAGCCAGGCCTCCATCACCTTGCCGATCGACATCACCAGTGCGAGCGAACTTGCGATCCAGACGACGATGCGCGCGGTCGAATCCATCACGCTGACGAGGCGCCGCTGCGCGTTGCCGGGCGCAAACAGCGCATCCGCCAGCGCCTGCACGAAGGCGAAGATGGCAAGGCCCGCAACGACCGCACCGACGACAGGCTGGATGCGCGGCGGCAGCAGACCGGCCGTGTTCAGCGCGGAATAGATCAGCCAGCTCGCCAGGGCCGGTGGTGCCGCTCCCGCGACGAGATGGGCCAGCGCGATATAGAGGCAGTGCAGGCTGCCTGAATCCTGTGTCGTACCGACCCGCGCCTTGAAGCGCGGCATATAGCGGAAGCGGGCGATGTAAAGCAGTCCCGCACCGATCAGGGCGAGCGCGACGAGGAAGCCGCGCGCGCCGAAGAAGGCCTCGGCGACGACGGAAAGCCAGCCGCCGAAGATATAGCCCGAGGCCCGCAGGTCTTCCGGCAGGGTCGAGAGCGCGCTCCCCCATGCATCGGGGCTCAGAAGCGACGGCCCGGGAGCGAACAGGGTCTTGGCGAACAGCTCGCGGCGCTTGTCGCTGATCGCGGTTTGCAGCTGCTCGGCCTGCAGCATCGCCGCGCGCGCGATCTTCATCGTCTCGTCGGCATCGGAGAAGGCCTTGGTCCGGGCCTCGCGTTCGCGGGCGACCTCGGCGCTTTCGGCAGGAGCAGCGGCATCGGGCTTGGGACCGAGCTGGTCGAGCCTCAGGCGGGCCTGATCGACCCGGGGCCCCTGCTCCTCGACGAGCAGGCGCAGCTGCTCGAGCGACGGTTGCAGGCGCAAACGCTGCCGCTGCAGCTCCGCATCGGTCGTACTCGGGGTCGCCAGACTGGTCTCGACCTGCGTCAATTCGGTGCGGATCGTATCGAGCCGCGCCCGACCCGGATTGGCGGCTGCGTCGGGGGCTTGGGCGAAGACGGCCGTCGAACCGAGGATCACCGCGAGCCAAAGCGCAAGCACGGCCATGACCGACAGGCCGAGGCCTCTGATCGAAAGGGGGGCCTTACCCGCGCTCGCTGACATTCCGGTTCGGTCCCGCTCGGCGTGATTCGGTGCGGGCTCGACCCTCGCCCCGGGAGCGGCGGCAAGGCAAGGCGTCGGCGGGGAATTACTGATGTCGGGCAAAAATGGAACCTGGCGCGGAGGGATGGGCCGAAGGCGCAAACCCGCTCATACGACAGAGGTAAGGCCGGCTCCGACCGGCAGGCGTATCGCTGACAAAAAGGACGTCATCAAGGCGTTGAAGCGACGGCGCCGGCCGTCCGCACCGATCAGCCCTTGCCCTTCCCTTTCGGCTTGGTCCGGTTCTGGTAGCTCGCATTGCCGAGCCCGGTTCCGATCGTCAGCACGGCCCAACGCTCGACATCCTGCATCTGTGGCATCTCGCTGAGACCCTGGATCACGGCATCGTTGTGCATCACGACCTGCGTCTCGTGCCCGCCGATCTCCGGCACCATCTCGCGGATGCTGTCGACAAGGTTGAAACGGCTGCTCTCCCAGTTGCCCGGCAGGTTCTGCGCACCGCGATCGATAGCGCCGTTGGGCTCGATCCACCCCGGACAGCCGACCCCGATGAACGGCGCAACGCGCAGCCCTTCCTTTTCCGCCTGCCGGATCTGGGAGTTCAGCATCTTGCCAAGCCGCTTTATCGCGGCATCGCGGTTGATCTCTTCCTCGGCGTGGCGCCAGAGTTCGGATTTCCAGACGCGCGCCTTGTCCAGGTCGGGCGCCTTGTCCTGTCGCAGCTCGACGATGCCGGCACGGATGTTGGAACCGCCGATATCGACCGCCACCAGGCTGTCATAGGCACCGAAGATCCATTTCGGTGCCAGATGCGCGCTGCCGACGAGTCCGGCCTCGTCCGGGTGATGGCGTACGGGCTTCAGGTCGATTTCAAGCCCTTCGGTGTGCAGGATGATGCCGGCCCGGCCGATCGCCAGCTCGCCGATCCGGCTGTCCCGGAAGCCGCCGCCGACGACGATCCGCTCGATCTTCGACCACGCCTTCTGCTTGGAAAATCGCCGGATGACGAAGGCCAGCGACTGCGCGAAGCGTTCGATCGCGCTCAGCACGAGCGCAGCCTCATGCGGTTCGCCCTCGGCCAGCAGTGCATCCAGCGCCTTCTTGCTGATCGCCGCGGTGTCGCCGTCGAGAGGGTCTTCGCCGCTCTTGCGAAGGTGCTGGCGCAGCGCATCGAGGTGATCGACGAAAGCGCCGCGGCTCGCCTTGTCGCCGATGAAACCATCCTGGTCGCGGATTTCG
The DNA here is from genome assembly GCF_001562255.1 of Bosea sp. PAMC 26642. Taxonomy (NCBI): domain Bacteria; kingdom Pseudomonadati; phylum Pseudomonadota; class Alphaproteobacteria; order Hyphomicrobiales; family Alloboseaceae; genus Allobosea; species Allobosea sp. PAMC 26642. The sequence goes on from NZ_CP014301.1 coordinate 3,912,896, forward strand.
AGATTGTAGCTCGTGACGACGACCGATGGCAGTTCCGCTGCCCCGTGAGCCCCATGAGCACCTGTTGTCTTTGCCGCAACGGCCGCCATCGCGATCCTCCCTGCTGTCCTGTCCGAGCAACCCGCCGACCGCCGCCGGGGTTCCCTGTGCGACGCCGTGGCATGGGCGACATCGCCTGATGCATGGGCCGTCTGCGCTGGTCGCACCACGCCACGTCACGGCCCTGTTGACCTGTGGGGTGGATATCCGCTCCATGGCAAGCAGCCGGTCCAGCGCGCCGCTGAGGCGCACCGACAAATCGGACCGGGGCGGTGGGGGACTGCATGTTGGAATTTCTGATCCGCGCGGTGGTCATCGGCGCCGGCGCGACCGCATTGCTCGATATCTGGGGGCAGGTGCTGAAAGCCACGATCGGCTGGCCCGCGACGAACTGGGCGATGCCGGGGCGCTGGCTGGCGCATCTTTTCCGCGGGCAGTTCGCCCATGACGACATCGGCAAGGCGGAGCCGGTGCCCAACGAACGCGCGATCGGCTGGGTCTTTCACTACGTGGTCGGCATTCTCTTCGCGGCGGTGCTGCTGGCGATTTGGGGCCTGGACTGGGCCCGCAACCCGACCTTCCTGCCGGCGCTGATCGTCGGCCTGGTCACGGTCGGCTGCGGCTGGTTCATCCTGGCGCCGGGCATGGGCGCCGGCATCGCCGCTTCGAAGAAACCCAATGCCAACCGCATCCGCCTGATGAACGTCATCGGGCACATCGTCTTCGCCATCGGGCTCTACGGCTCGGCGCTGCTCACCCGCTGAACACCGCGTCACCCACCACAGGATACCGAGAGACAAACCATGGCCAGCACGCTTTTCACCCAAGCCCGCATCGTCGACGGAACGGCCGCCGAGCGCAGCGATCCCGTCAGCGTGCTCGTCGAGGGCGGCACGATCAAGGAGGTCGGCAAGACCATCTCCTCAGCCAAGGCCAAGGTGATCGACCTCAAGGGCCGGACGCTGATGCCCGGCCTGATCGACGCCCATGTCCATGTCGTCGCCGGCGTCGCCGATCTCGGCAAGAACGCCGTGCTGCCGGATTCGCTCGTCACGGCCCGCTCCTTCGTGATCATGCGCGACATGCTGATGCGCGGCTTCACCACCGTGCGCGACGTCGGCGGCGCCGATTTCGGCCTGAAGCAGGCGACCGAGGAAGGCCATTTCCCGACGCCGCGGCTCGTCATCTCCGGCAAGGCACTGAGCCAGACCGGCGGCCACGCCGATTTCCGCGGCCGCTATGACGATGCGACGACCCCGGTGACGCGTCACCGGCTCGGCGCGCTCGGCCGCATCTGCGATGGGCTCGATCAGGTTCGCCGCGCCGCCCGGGAGGAGATGAAGGGCGGCGCCGACTTCATCAAGATCATGGCCAATGGCGGCTGCGCCTCGCCGACCGACCCGATCCATTTCCTCGGCTTCTCGGTGAGCGAGCTTGAGGCGATCGTCGAAGAGGCGAAGATGGCGGGAACCTACGTCTCCGCCCATGTCTACACCGACGACGCGATCCGCCGCTGCGTCGAGGCCGGCGTGCATTCGCTGGAGCATTGCAACCTGATCGGCCCCGACACAGCCAAGCTCGCAGCATCCAGGGGCGCGGTCGCCGTGCCGACGCTCGTTACCTACGACAAGCTCGTCAGCGACGGCCCCAAGCTCGGCTTCCCGCCGGACTCGGTCGCCAAGGTCGACGTCGTCCGCTCGGCCGGGATGGAGTCGCTGGCAATCATGAAGAAGGCCGGGCTGACCATGGCCTATGGCAGCGACCTGCTCGGCGAGATGCACCGCTACCAGTCCGAGGAGTTCGTCATCCGCGGCCGCGCTTTGCCGGCCCATGAGGTCATCGCCTCGGCCACCCATATCGCCGCCAAGCTGCTGAAGCTCGAAGGCAGGATCGGCACGATCGCGCCCGGCGCCCATGCCGACCTGATCGTCGTCGATGGCGACCCGCTGAAGGATCTCTCGCTACTGACCCGGCAGGGCCGGCACATGCCGCTGATCATGAAGGGCGGCGCCTTCATGAAGCGCGCTAGCTTGAGCTGAGCGGAAACGACGCTCGAACCGGAGCCGGGCGAGGTTCCATCGTCCAACTGAAAACGCCGGCCCTTCGGGGCCGGCGCGATAGGACCTTATCGAAACGAAGGGCTCAGTGGCCCTCGTCGAGATGGCCGATATGCTTTTGGGTGTAGAGTTCGATGCCGATGCGGCCGATCAGTTCCAGCTGGGTCTCGAGGAAGTCGATATGGCCTTCCTCGTCCTTCATCAGCGCTTTGAACAGGTCCTCGGAGGGGTAGTCGCCGACCTCGCGGCAATAGCTGGCCGCTTCCTGGTAGAGCGAACGGGCCTCGATCTCGGCCTTGAGGTCGCATTCGATGACCTCCTTGACGTTTTCGCCGATCCGCAGCGCATCGAGCGTCTGCATGTTCGGGAAACCTTCGAGGAACAGGATCCGGTCGGTGAAGCGGTCGGCATGGACCATCTCCTCGATCGATTCCTTGCGCCAGGTCTTCGCCATCTCCTTCAGACCCCAATTGTCGAGGATCCGGTAGTGCAGCCAGTACTGGCTGATGGCGGTGAGCTCCGAGCGAAGCCCCTTGTTGAGATATTCGATGACCTTCTTGTCACCCTTCATGGCGGCGCCCTTGCTCTACATTAGAATGATCCTAATGTAGAGCAGGCCGCCCTGGAAAGGAAGCGGCAAGTAGCACCCAGCCATGATTATTTTAGGAACCGTCCGTCAGGCGGCGGCGCGGTCGCTGTTGGCGGCGACACCGTCCATCATCTGGCCGACGGAAACATGTACGGCACATTCGATGTCACGGCTGGCGCATGATCGCACTGGCTGGCGCAGGCGGCCCGGGCTTCGGCAAGGATGCTGCGCACGACCCGCGCGCAACGCCCGCAATTCGGGCTGCAGCCGAGACAGTCATAGGCCTGTCCGGCCGTCGCCGGGCCGCTGCCATCGGGAGCGATCATGCCCTTGATCTGCCGGCAGGAGATGACGTTGCAGGAGCAGACGATCACGCGTGATGCCCCCCGGCCACGCGCATCTCGGTTTCCTGGCCATCGGCGCGGCGCAGCCTCACGATCACCTCGACCGAGGAGATCGTCATGCCTTCGGGAGCCTCGGGCAGGCCCGCGACCTGGATCGTCGAGCCGGGAATATCGATGACCGTCTCGTCTTCCTCATTGTAGAAATGATGATGCTCGGAGACGTTGGTGTCGAAGAAGGTCTTCGGTCCCGAGACGGAGACCTGGCGCAGCAGCCCGGCTTCCGAAAACTGGCGCAGCGTATTGTAGACGGTCGCCAGCGAAAGCGGTTCGCGGGCGCGGATCGCCTCCTCATAGAGCATCTCGGCGCTGACGTGACGGTCGCCCTTGGCGAAAAGCAGCCAGCCGAGCGCCATGCGCTGGCGGGTCGGCCGCAGGCCGGCGGTGCGCAGCCGGGCCTTGACGGCGCTGATCGGGCAGGAGGCCGGAGTTTTCTGCGGCCACGGAATATGATCCGCGGCGATGCGGGCCTGGCCGAATTCCTTGACGGACGAAACGCTCATCAACAACGCCTTCCAACATGCCGGCTGTCCGGCCACGTAGTTTAGAAAACATCTAAACTACTGATATTGTTGTTATATTTGTCGGACCGGACGGTGAATGTCAATCGTGCGGGGTGCGGCAAGAGGTCGTCATGGCCAGTTGGACCATCTCGACAGGTCTCAATGTCCCGCACCGGCGGGTGCCGCCGCCGGCGGCTTTCTCATGAAGAGGGCCAGCAGGACGAGGCTGGCGAAGATAAAGGTCAGGCCGAGGAACACGTCTCCGAAAGCCATGATCAGCGCCTGCTTGTGGGCGCGCTGGTTGATCACGGCGAGCGCCATCTCCTGCGCCGCGTCGCCATAATCCAGGAAGCGCTGCGCGGTGCTGGCAATCGCCTCCTCCGCCACCTGCCGGCCGGCGGCGACCATCTCGTGCAACCTTGTGATGTGAAGGTCGGTACGCGTGTTCAGCATCGTGTTGATCAGCGCGAGCCCGACCGCGCCGCCGAGATTGCGTGTCAGGTTGTAGAGGCCCGACGCGTTCTTGAGCTGGCTGGGCGGCAGCGTGCCGAGCGCGAGGTTGTTGATCGGCACCATGCACAGCATCAGCGAGACGCCACGCAGGATCTGCGGGACTAGCAATTCGTGGAAATCCCAGTCGGCCGTGATGAAATGCGCCAGATAGGTGCCCAACGCGAAGCCGCCGAAGCCGATCATCATCATGAAGCGCGGGTCGAGCTTCTGCGAGAGTTTGCCCGCGATCGGCGCGGTCAGGAACATGCACAGGCCGGTGATGAACATGGTCTCGCCGATCTGCAGCGCGTCATAGCCGCGGATGCGTCCGAGATAGACCGGATAGAGATAGGTCAGTGCGTAGAGCCCGATGCCCATGCAGAACGAGAACAGCGAGCCGAAGGCGAAGTTGCGGTTGGTGAAGGCATAGAGATCGACCAGGGGGTCGTCGCGCGTCAGCGCCCGCCAGAAGAACAGCGCCGCGCCTGCGATCATGACGAAGGAGAAGAACACGATCTCGTGGCTCTCGAACCAGTCGAGCCGGGTGCCTTCTTCCAGCACATATTCGAGGCTGCCGAGGAAGGCGGCCATGCTGGCGAGCCCCCACCAGTCGAAGCGCTTGAGCAGGCCCGGCTGCGGCTTGTCGAAATCGATCAGCGTCCAGGCCGCGATCGAGACGCAGATGCCAGGCACGACATTGACCAGGAAGAGCCAGTGCCAGGAAAAGGCGCTGCTGAGATAGCCGCCGACCGTGGGTCCGATCGTCGGCGCCAGCGTCGCCACCAGCCCGATGATCGGCGAGACGATCGGCCGCTTCGACGGCGGGAAGATGGTGAAGGCGGCCGCGAACACGCCTGGAATCATGCCGCCGCCGATGAAGCCCTGCACGGCGCGCCACAGGATCATCTCGTTGATCGAGGACGACATGGCGCAGAGCACGCTGGCGACGGTGAAGCCCGCAGCCGCGATCGAGAAGAAGACGCGGGTCGACAGCGCCCGGCTCAGATAGCCCGACAGCGGGATCATGATCACTTCCGCGATCAGATAGGCCGTCTGCACCCAGGCGATCTCGTCGGACGAGGCCGACAGGCCGGCCTGGATTTCGGCGAGCGAAGCCGAGACGATCTGGATGTCGAGGATCGCCATGAACATGCCGAAGACCATCGCGATGAAGGCGAAGATCCGGCGTCTGGGAATGGCGTCTTCGGCCGGCGAGGCGCCGGACAGGGTCGCGGTGGCCATGGCGGCCCGCCTTTCAGCGCTGCTCGGCCGGCCGCGGGTCGATCTTGACCACGACGGACATTCCCGGCCGCAGCACATGCCGGCCGGCCGACTGCGGCGCGATGGCGATGCGCACCGGCACGCGCTGGACGATCTTGGTGAAGTTGCCGGTCGCATTGTCGGGCGGCAGCAAGGTGAAGACCGAACCGGTACCGCCGGCGATGCCGCTGACCGTACCCTCGAAGACCTGGCCCGGAAGGGCGTCGACCGTGATCGATGCCTTGTCGCCGATCTTCAGCGGCCCGATCTGCGTCTCCTTGAAGTTGGCGTCGACATAGACCTTGTCGAGCGGGACGATCGACATCAGCCGCTTTCCAGCGCTGACAAGGTCGCCCAGCTGGACGTTGGTGTTGGCGACAAGCCCGTCGATCGGCGCATAGACGCGGGTGAAGGAAAGGTCGCGAAGAGCCTTGTCCTCGGCGACCTTGAGCTCGTCGCCCTGGCGGGCAGCCTCGACCCGCTGGGCCTTCAGCACCTCGACATTCGACTGGGCCGCGGCGACGCCCGCATTGGCGCTGGCCAGGGCGGCACTGGCGCGGTCACGCGCGGCAGTGGCGGCGTCGAGCGTCGCCTGCGAGCCATAGGATTTGGCGGCGAGGCTCTTGGCGCGGTCGAAATCGGCCAGAGTGCGGGTCACGTCGGCCTGGGCGGAGGTCGCCTGAGCCTGCGCCTGAAGCGCGCTGGCGCGGCCCGCCTCGATCTGGCTGTCGATGCGCCCGAGCGTGGCCGTCGACGTCGCGCTCTTGGCCCTGGCGCTTTCCAGCGCGATGCGCTGGTCGCCATCATCGAGCGCAACCAGCGGCTGCCCGACCCTGACCTCCTGGTTCTGAAACGCCGTCACAGCCGTGACGTTGGCAGCGAGTTTTGCCGAGATCGTCGCCATTTCGGCGCCGACATAGGCGTCATCGGTCGAGACGATGAAGCGCCCCGTCGTCCACCAGCCAACGCCATACCAGAGCCCGATACCGACAGCGGCGGTCGCGAGCAGCACCAACCCGCCGCGCTTCATGCGGCTGCGTTTTGCCGTCCTGGCCGCATCGGCGTCCGCAGCCTGTCGCGCGCCGGCATCCTGCTCCGGACGGGCTCGCGCCGCTGGCGCGGCATCGAGGGCGGGATCGACCAGCCTCAGCCGGTCGCGGCGCTTGTCGGTGATGATCTCGGCAGACATAATCGGTCCTGACGATGCGAATTCGAACTGATCGGTTCGATTGCATTTGATTTAGCGCGAGAGATATCGCATATCAAGAGCAATCGAACCAGCTGGTTCGATTCTTTTCGACACGGCCGGCCGGCAACCGGGCAAGGGACCATGAGCGACATAGCTGAGCCAATTCTTAAGCCGCCCTCGCGCAATCGAAGGATCGCGGGCGGGGACCCCGACAAACGCCGCCAGATCCTCGACGGTGCGCTCGACGTCTTCATGGCACGCGGTTTCGACGCAGCCAGCATGAGCGACATCGCCACCGCGGCGAATGTTTCGAAGGGAACCCTCTATGTCTATTTCGAGGACAAGGAGCATCTCTTTGTCGCGCTGATCGAGCGGGAGCGCGAGATCCAGCGCATGGGCGCCTTCGAGGCGCTGAACGACGATCCCGACCTCGCCCATGCGCTGACCCGCTTCGGCGAGGGGCTGGTGCGGTTGCTGGTCAGCGATTTCGCCGTCAGCGCCCAGCGCATCGTGCTCGGTGTCGCCGAGCGCATGCCCGAACTGGGCCGGGAATTCTACGAGCGCGGCCCGATGCAGGGCACCCAGCGGCTGTCAGCCTATCTGCGGCGCAAGCGGCAGGAAGGGCTGTTGTCGATCGACGACCCCGACCTTGCGGCGGCACAGTTCCTCGATCTCTGCCAGTCGACCTTGGTGCGGCCGCGCCTGTTCAACGCCGACCGCTTTCCCCCGACGCAGCAGGATATCCGCCGCGTGGTGGCCTCGGCCGTCGCAATGTTTCTGGCGCGTTACGCGCCGGAGCGGCGATAGGCATCCGTCCCGGACCTCACCCGCCGGCGAAGCGGACGATGTCGTCGAGCGCGGGCGCGTTGCCGCGGAAGCTTTTACCCAGGGCCAGCAGGATGCCGGGATGGCCGATGCCGGGATAGGTCTTGACCTCGACGCGCATGCCCGCCGCCTTCACCTTTTTGGCCAGAGCATAGGTGTTGCGCGGCAGGACGGTGGTGTCGGCATCGCCCGTCGCGACGAAGACGCGCGGGGCGCCGGGGCGCACGAGATTGACCGGCTGCGTCTCGGCGAGCTTGGGATAGCGGCCGAAGGCCTCGACCGCGCGAGGATCGTCCAGCGGCAGGAAGTCGTAGGGACCGGCGAGTCCCGAGACGCTGTTGATCAGTCCCGGCCTGACACCGGCCCTGGCGCCGAAGCGCCGGTCGAGCGCGATCATCATGGCGTTGTAGGCGCCGGCGGAATGGCCACTGAGATGCATCCGTGCGGGGTCGCCGCCGTGGCCGGCGACATTGTCCTGGGCCCAGCGCAGCGCCGCCGCGCAGTCCTGCACGAAATCGGGGAAGCGCGCCTGCGGCACCAGCCGGTAGTCGGGCACGACCGTGACGAAGCCCCGCGAGGCGAAGGCATGGCCGACGAAGCCGTAATCGTTCTTCGAGCCGTTATTCCAGCCGCCGCCATAGATGAACATCATCACCGGGGCGCCGGCCGGCACATTCTGGGGAACATAGACGTCGAGGCGCTGGCGCGGGTCCGGGCTATAGGCGACATCGCGCGCGGCCAGCCTTGAGCCGCCATCGGCCGGCATCAGCGTGTTGATCGCGGTCAGTGGCGAGCAGGCCGCGAGCGAGCCGGAGCCCAGAGCGGCGAGAAGGCTTCTCCGGCTGAGACCGGAGGCGGAGAGATGATCTGTCATGGACGGCTCGCTTGCAGGGATCACGACCACAACGCCGCCGACGGCCAAACGGATGCATCGGCGAGGCCGATCCGCTGATTTTATGTCAGCCCAGTATCTGCCGCGCCCTGATGCGCTCGCGATGGGCGGTATAGAGGCCTGAAGCGGCGATGACGACCGCGCCGACCAGCGTCCAGAGATCGGGAAGCGCCGCGAAGATCCAGTAGCCCAGGATCGAAGCCCATAGCAGTTGCAGATAGGAGAACGGCGCAAGCAACGATGCGTCGGCAAAGCGGAAGGCCGACACCAGCAGCCAGTGGCCGACCGTCGAGGACACGCCGATAAAGAGCCCCATCAGCAGGAACGTCCATGTCAGCGGCTGCCAGACGAAGGGCACCCAAAGGCTGGACACGGCAAAGCCGATGATCGCCGAATAGGCGAGCGTCGTCAGCGGGCTTTCCGTCCGGCTCATCATCCGGGTAATGATCATCGCGAAGGCCCAGGACAGGGCCGAGGCCACCGGCAGGAGCGAAGCCGTCTGGAAACCGCTGCCGCCGGGCCGCACCACGATCAGCACGCCGATCAGGCCGACCAGGGTCGCCGTCCAGCGCCGCCAGCCGATCGTCTCGCCGAGCATCGGGATCGACAAGGCCGTGACGAAGAGCGGCGCGACGAAGCTGGAGGCCGTCGCATCCGCGATCGGCAGATGCTGCAGGCCCATCACGAACAGGATCGATGAGACGGTCACGCCGAGCCCGCGCAGGACCTGCAACCAAGGCCGCTGCGTCAGCAGCCGGCTGCGCCCGCCGGTACGCCAGACCAGCGCGAGCATGATCGCGGTGAAGGTCCCGTAGCGCAGCCAGATCACCTGCAGGGGCGACATCTCCGCCGTCAGCAGTTTGGAGACGACGTCGGCGGCGTTGAAGAAGATTCCGGTCACCAGCACCAGGCCGATCCCGCGCAGCGGGGCATCGCGCCGCAACGGCAGCGCGGCCCCTTTCGGCAAGGGAGTCGGTTCGGGGTGCGGAATATTCGGCAAGGAAGCGGCGTTTCCGGACGTCTTGGATTGCGTCGAACGTCTTGGGCGCGTCGACTTCAAGCGTCACATTAGCCGGACCCGCCTTCTTTCGCCCCGCAAATAACGAACGCCGCTCATGCAACGGCGTGCCGGAGCCGGGGCATCCTGGAAAAGGCGTGCGCCGAAAACAAAAAGGCGGACCGCAAGGCCCGCCTCGATGTCGTCGGCCGGGTCGAACGCCTCAGGCCGCCTTCTGCCGGGGCTGGATCAGCTTGCGGTTGATCAGCACTTCAGCGATCTGCACCGCGTTCAGCGCCGCGCCCTTGCGCAGATTGTCGGAGACGCACCAGAAGGCCAGGCCGTTCTCGACCGTCGCATCCTCGCGGATGCGGGAGATATAGGTCGCGTCCTCGCCGGCCGCCTCATGCGGGGTGATGTAGCCCCCAGGCTCGTGCTTGTCGATGACGAGAATACCGGGCGCCGTGCGCAGTACCTCGCGTGCCTCGTCGGCGGTGACAGGCTTCTCGCACTCGATGTTGACGCTCTCGGAATGGCTGATGAAGACCGGCACGCGCACGCAGGTCGCGGTCAGCTTGATCTTCGGATCGAGTATCTTCTTCGTCTCCGCCATCATCTTCCACTCTTCCTTGGTGAAACCGTCCTCCATGAAGACGTCGATCTGCGGAATGAGGTTGAAGGCGATGCGCTTGGGGAACTTCTTCGTGGTCATCTCGCCGGCGGCGAAGATCGAGCGGGTCTGGTTGAACAGCTCGTCCATCGCCTCCTTGCCGGCGCCGGAAACCGACTGGTAGGTCGAGACCACGACGCGCTTGATGACATAGCGGTCATGCAGCGGCTTCAGCGCAACGACGAGCTGGGCGGTCGAGCAGTTCGGATTGGCGATGATGTTCATCTTGGTGAAGCCCGCGACAGCCGCCGCGTTCACCTCGGGCACGATCAGCGGCACGTCGGGGTGCATCCGCCAGGCCGAGGAGTTGTCTATCACGACGCAGCCCTGCGCGCCGATCTTCGGCGACCATTCCTTCGAGACCTCCCCGCCCGCCGACATCAGGCAGATATCGGTGTCGGAGAAATCGTAATGCTCGAGCGCCTTTACCTTCAGCGTCCTGTCGCCGAAGGAGACCTCCGTTCCGATCGAGCGGGAGGAGGCGAGCGGCACCACCTCGCTGGCCGGAAAGGCCCGCTCGGCCAGGATGTCGAGCATTTCGTGGCCCACATTGCCCGTGGCGCCGACAACTGCGACCTTGAAGCTCATCGTGATGATCCTTTTGGATGGTAGCGAATGATCTCCCCGGGGGCGCCGGCCCGCCCTTCGAAGGGAGCGGTTCGGCTCTAGCCCCCGCCGGGGGGAGACAACCCGGAGACGAGGCGACGCGTCAGCGCGGCGTACCGGACAGGCCGGTCGCCGTTTTGGTCGTGCGTTTCGTCGTCCAACGGAGAGTCACAGAGCCAATTCCGGGAGATCTGGAGCATTCGCGCGCCGCCGGACGGTCGATCCGTCAGGCCAGCCCCCTTCGAAAACACCCGCCGTCGCGAAAAGTCAATCTCCGGCATCGTTTCCGACGATCGGCCGGCCGCGATTAACCCTGCTTCCTTACCGGCCGTTCACGCTGTTCCGAGCTTGCCCGTCCGCGGTAACCCGGCGGCGACCCGGCCCTCTTCAAATGGTCCCCGGGTGAGGTCGGCCGCGTGCGGGGATGCGCACGGTCGCTGGGGATGGGTGCGGCCGTGGGTCATTTTGCGTCTTATCGCGTCGAACGCCTGTGGCGACGGCTGTTGCCGCAGGTTCCGCTGCCACGCCTGGCTGGCGGCGGGCAGCCTTTTTCAGGCGGGCGCATTAGGCAGCGCCTCGGCGCCTTCGACGGAGCCGCCGCGCTCATCCGGCTCGCCGATCATATCGAGACCGGCCTTTCCGCCGGCCTGCGCTGGCTCGCCCGCACCTGCGGCCGGCATGGTCTGGGCTTGACGGCCGGACTGGCCTGGCGCGGTCTTGCTGCGCTGGCCGGCATCGGCATGGCAGCAGCACTGGTCACTGGTCTCTCGGCCGACGGCGACGACACGCGCCGGACAAGCCTGCCCACGGAGACCGGAGCGCAGGGCGCGCAAGATTTGCGCCGTGTCCGCGATGTGCGTCAGGAGCCTCGCGCCATCGCCTTCGGCAGCGAAGGGTGGGTCAGGATCGCCAAGCCGATCGCGCAGTTCGGACTGGAATCGCCCGAACTCGACCGTCAGCCTCCGACGTATGAGGCCCGACGCAGCGCCGATGGCGCGAGCCGCGAGGATACCCTCACCTTCGGCGGCTTCACAGAGTCCAGGCCTCATCTGCTGATGCGCCTGCTGACGGGCGGAAGTGATAGCGAACTCTCGCAACCGTTCATCATCGGGCTGGTGCGCCAGGCGGCGTTGCGCGGCATGTCCGTCCAGCGCAGCGGCGCGCCGACGACGATCGAGACCAAGTTCGGGCCGGTCGAGACGGCGGATGCGACCCTGAACGACGGCGAGACCAGCCGCGCCTGCATCGGCTTCCGGCATGGCGGTGCGGCGTCGGAACTGGGGCTGAGCGGCTGGTGGTGCGGCACGGTCCAGCGCCCGGCCGACAGGCAGCAGCTGATCTGTCTGGTCGAACGTCTCGACCTGCTGAGCGCGGGCGACGACCGCTCGCTGCGCGCGACCTTCGCCCGCACCGAACTCAACCGCCAGTCGGCCTGCCTGCCGCCGCGCCTTTCCAATACCGGCCGCAAGACCTCCTGGCTCGATGCCGACGGCCGCGCCCCGCCGCTCAAGACGGCCGCGCGGCGCTAGGAGCCGTGGAACTGACTGAAGCCACAAGATTGTCGCGGCGATCGTGACGATAGCGAGACAGAGTCGCCGAGTGATCGAGATGGCGTGACCGAGACCGTAGCCGAGAAAGTCACGGCAACGTCGTGCACGGGCACAAGTTCGAACTCCCGGATGACCGTGCTCAGGAAGCGGGTCAACAGATACTCGGCCTGATGGCGCCCGATGCAGTGTCGCGCTCCCGCGCCGAACGGCATGGCGCAAACAACATCAAACCTAGCCAAAAGCAGGATCGATCAAAGGCGTCTTCATAGACGGCCTCGCTTAGCCCGATTGCGCTATTCTGCGGTCTTACAGATATGTTTGCAGTGACAAGACAAATTGGGACGGGCGTCCGCTATCCCTTGAGCCCAGCGCCCGCCAATACTGCCGCGGAACCTCTGTATTCCTGCGCGCGTCCCTCAAACGTGGCGGCAGCGGCGGTTCTGCCTGCCTGAAGCGCGTCAAGCGCCATCTTTTCCATGAGAACCGCCCGCTCCCCGATGACCCGCAGGGCAATTCGCAAGGCCTCGTCGACGGAGCCCTCCTGCTCGTGAGCCAAGGCCTCGGCGGTGTAGCCATGCCCCACTTGGCAGCGGAAGCGTAGCGGAGAGCGTCTGATCTGCGACAATGTCCCTCCGCATCCGGGACAATTCAACGGGACCGGATCAGCTATTTCGGCGATGATGGGGGTATCGGACGGCCGTCCCATCGCGATCGCCACTTCAAGCGCGACGTTTGCGGGCGGAGCCAGCTCCGGTCCGGCCTCCTCTTGGACGAGGCGGATCAGGAGGGCGGCCAGATCACCGGCGGAGGCGCGATAATCCACGTCGCTTGCCAGTAACGCAGTTCGCGGCATCTCGCCTTCCACGGCATCGAGGGGACTCTGAACGACCGTCACACCCCCGCAACGCTTGAGATCCGCTAACCCGGAGGCGCCGTCATTCAGCATGCCCGAGAGCAGGACGCCGATCGCCCTGGGGCCAGCGCTGATCCCGGCCGACCGAAACAGGGGGTCGATCGCCGGCCGCGCCATATTCTCGCGCGGTCCGCTGCCCAATCGGATAAAGCGTCCATCGATCACAAGATGATGATCCGCAGGTGCCACATAGACACGTGCTGCCTGGAGCGGTTCGCCATCGACCGCGGTGCTTGCTGGAAGCGTTCCCTCGCTGTCCAGAATGCCGGCAAGGAGATTTTGATTGCCGGCTCCGACATGAACCGCGACGAGGACAGAAGCATGCAGATCAGCTGGCAACGCGCGGCAGATTTTCCGAATGACCTCGATCGAGCCTGCCGAGCCACCGATTGCGATGACATCGTGCTTTGCCATGTGACCTCCGCCGGTTGAGCGCGTTAATGGGACATTCAATGCAAAGGCCTGTCGCACCCTGCGGGTCTTTTGGACCTGCCCGCTAGACTTGGCTGCCCAGTAATTGCAGCACCCGATCCTCAAGCTCCTTCATGCTGTATGGCTTCGCCAAACGCGGGCGATCACGATGGCGTTCTTCGACCGCCCAATCGCTGTAGCCGCTGCAGAAGACGAACGGAATTGCCCTCTCGGCCAGGATATCCGCGACCTGGTAAGTGTTTCCGCCCCGAATGTTGACGTCGAGAATCGCAGCATCGATGGACGCTTCGGTGGCCAGCTGCAAGGCAGCGTCCAGTCTTGCCGCAGGGCCAATGACCTCGGCGCCGAGGTCAAGAAGCGTTTCCTCGATCATCAGAGCAATGGTCATCTCGTCTTCCACGACGAGCACCCGACGGCCTTCCGCAATGCGATGATCAGACATTCAGTCTTTCGTTGGTGCTGCCGGCAGGAGCTCTCCCACCTCCGAAGTGAAGGGCAGGACGATTGTGCATACCACGCCGCCTGGCGGAAAGCTGCGGAGCACCTCCGCATCAAACTCGAAACCCAGGGAGCGTTCGATCAAGGTGGTCCCGAAGCCTCTTCTCGCGGGCGCTCCCGGAACGGGGGGGCCGCCAGATTCGGTCCAGCTCAACCGCAACTGCCTATCGGGACTGCCTGTCACCGACCAGGAGACGGCAAGTTGGCCCTTGGGGTCCGACAACGAACCGTACTTCGCCGCGTTGCTGGCCAATTCGTGGATCGCCATTGCCACCGAGAGACCAGCCTTCGGAGTAAGAGCGATGGGGGGGCCGTCGATGCGGAGATCCCGACCTTGGTAAGGCTCCAGTTCGGTATCGACAAGATCGCGAAGAGTTCCGACGCTGCCTGCGCCGCGATTGGTGAGCAGGCTGTGGGCGCGGGTGATCGCTGCGATGCGGCCCGCGATTGTCTCGCTGAACGCTTCCGGTGAAGGATTTGCCTTGAGGGTCTGGGCGACGATCGAGGATACGATCGCCAGGATGTTCTTCACGCGGTGATCGAGCTCGCCTAGAAGCAAAGCGGCTCGTTCCTCGGCGCGCTTGCGTTCGTCGATTCCCAACGTGACCGAGATAACGCTGCTGGCGTGCCCATCGCTGTCACCAAGAACGGTGACGCTGTCATGCACCCACACGGTCGTTCCGTCCACGCGCCGAATGCGGTATTCGGCCTCAAATGGCTGTCCGTCGCCGGTCGCTTGGTTGAAGCGCTCGGTGATCTCCTTGGCTTCATCGGAATTGATGAGGTCCTGCCGGCGGAGCCGCTGCAATTCTCCCGCGGACCGACCGGCCATCTTCTCGAACGCTGTGTTAGTCAGAAGAAACTGGCCGGCGGCGTTCGTTTCGGCCACACCCACCGTAGCCTGGTTGACGATCGCGCTGAAGCGTCTCTCACTGACGCCTCTGGCCCGCTCGGCGTCCTTGCGCTCCGTCACGTCGATGAAGGTAATGACGACACCATCGACAACCCGCTCGATACTGCGGTACGGGCGGATGCGCATGACGAACGTTGCACCCCGGTCGTGCAGTTCGAGCTCGCGCTCCATGACGGTGAGCTCCCGCAGCACCTTCGCCACGTCGCGCCGCAGATCGTCATAGGCCAGCAGGCTGACGATATCCGTCAGAGGTCGGCCCCGATCGTTCTCCCGCAGGCTGAAGATGTCCGCCATGCCTGGGGTGAAGTTCTTGATCCGGAGATTTTCGTCGAGGAAGATCGTGGCGATTTGCGTGCTGTCCAGCAGGTTCTGCAGATCGCTGTTGAGGATAGAGAGAAGGTCGTTCTTCGCCATCATCTCGGCGTTGACCGTCTGCAGCTCCTCATTGATCGACTGCATTTCTTCCTTCGAGGTCTGCAGCTCCTCATTGGTAGACTGCAGTTCTTCGTTGACCGACTGGTACTCCTCAGCCGACGACTTCATTTCCTCGTTCGCTGTTTCGAGATCGCCTATCGTTGCGTGCAACTGCGCTCTCGCTGAGCGGAGCTCCTCGTCAGCAACCTGGGCTTCCGGGCTTCGCAAGCTCCCGTCTGCAGCCCGCGACGGCTCTACCGCCGCCGTGCGAATCTCCTGGAACGCAACGACGTAAACCTGTTCGCCGCCGGTGTTTTGCACCGGCTCGACGATAACGTTCAGCATGCGTTGCCGACCCTCGACGACAACGGACACGTTGTCGATCACCACCCCTTCTCCGGTCTGCACCACGGACTGCAACGCCGTACGAACCGCGATACGCAGGTTTTTGCGCAGGTTGGAAAGAAGGCTCAGGCTGGCAACGCCGGCGGAAGGTTCCAGGTATCTGGCAACTTCCCCGCCTGAATAACGCAGGATGTTGCTCTGGCGATCGACGACGAGGAACACGGGCGAGTGCCTCGCCAAGGCAATGCGTACGGCGCGATCGATCCGGTCCCCCGACTCCCGACCAAGGTCGCCGGCAAGGCGGTTCGGGGCGGGCGCCTGCGAGGGCATTGGCATGGTTGGGAACGCCGCATCCCCGTCCCGGCGCTGGAAGATGTGCGCGGCCTTGTCCCGAAGCGTGAAGAGCTGGGCGTGCGCGCTTATACCTTCCGATAGCCCAAGAAAAAGCAGGCCATTGGACTTTAGGGCATAGTGAAACGTGCGCAGGACACGATCCTGCAAGTCGACGTCCATGTAGATCATGACGTTGCGACAGGAAATGATGTCCAACCTGGAGAATGGTGGATCTTTCGTCACATTGTGGACGGAGAAGATACACATCCCGCGGATTTGCCGGGTCGGGCGGAACGCACCCTCGTCTTCATAAAACCAACGCTCAAGGCGTTCGGGTGAGATACCGGTGGTGCGCAGGTAGCGCCCCGTCCTGGCAATCTCGATAGCCTTGTCGTCGATGTCGGTGCCAAAGATCTGCACGTCCACAGGTGTGCCGCGCGCGTCGATTATCTCTCGAATAGTGATGGCGAGGCTGTAAACCTCCTCGCCGGTCGAACAGGCCGGCGCCCAGACACGCAGGGATTGCGCGCCTCCGTCGAGAATGGCGGCGATGGCCGCCGACAGGCCGTGAAAGGCCTCCGGGTCGCGGAAGAATTCAGTGACCCCGATGAGCAGGTCCCGGAACAGCAACTCCGGCTCCCCGGGGTCTTCCCGAAGAAACTTGATGTAGGCAGGGACGCTGTCGGTTTGCAGGACCTGCATGCGGCGCTGGATGCGGCGGGTGACCGTCTTGATCTTGTATTTCGCGAAATCGTGCCCCGTCTTGGCGCGCAGGACCGATAGAACAGTCGCCAGGTGCTCCGCGGCGTCGGTGCGCGTGCCGTCGCCGTCTTTGCGGTTCGCTACCCGGGTTAGGTGATCGCGGTAATCGATCAACTTGGCTGCCATCTCTTCTACGGGCAGCACATAATCGACAAGACCTGTCGCCACCGCGCTTTGCGGCATGCCCGGCATGGCATGGTGGTCGAATTCAGCTTGCGCGATCGTCAAGCCGCCGCTTTCCTTGACGGCAGCGAGCCCGGCCGACCCGTCGCTCCCCACGCCCGACAAGATGATCGAAACGGCATTGTCGCCCTGGTCTTTGGCGAGGGATGCGAAGAAGGAATCGATGGGCCGACGATTTGCCCGTGGTGGCGCGGGTTTGAGAACGCGCAAGTGGCCGGCTTCGATCGTCAAGGTAGCGTCCG